>JADLBL010000015.1 GCA_020847735.1 Candidatus Eisenbacteria bacterium | reverse complement strand
CCCGTGAAGCGCAAGGAGCAGGGCTGGCCAGCGACGCAGTCGTGTCGGTGACACGTCGAGGAAGCTGGCCAGCCCTGCGACGCAGCGATTCGCGGGCAGCCGGCACTTGCAGGCCATGGGCTCATGACTAGGTCGGGCTAGGAGATGGCCGCCGCCACGAGAACCTGAAGCTCCGTCCGCGATTCGCCGATAAGTAACGCGGGCCTCCGCGCTTCGGGCCGATTGGGCCCGGGTCAGGCGCGGAGGCCCGGCGGCATCGCACGGATAGGGAAATCCATGATCGAGACCCAGCGCGTCTTCACCTCGCTGAGTGAGGAGTTCGTCGAACTCTTCATGAAGCACCATCCCGTGGCCGCGACGCACGCGGGCATCCACGACTACGACCACCTCATGCCGGACGACTCGCCGGACGGCCTGAAGGAGCGATCGGCGTGGCTGCGCGACCTCGAGCAGCGCCTGGCCGCCTCGGTGCCGTGGGACGAGCTGACGCTCGAGTCGCGCGTGGACTACGCGCTGCTGCGCTCGCGGATCTCGGCCCTGCGCTCCGACCTCGAGGAAATAAAGGCGGCGCAGAAGCGGCCCGCGATCTACCTGATGCGCGCGTTCCAGGGCGTGCACCTGCTCCTGTCGCGCTCCTTCGCGCCGCTCGACGAGCGCAAGGAAGCGGCCGTCTCGCGCCTGATGGCGATTCCCGAATACCTCGAGTCCACGAAAGCCAACCTCGATCGCGTGCCGCCGGTGACGCTGCGCATCGCCCTGCAGATGGCGGCGCAGGGCCCCGGCTTCGTGGACGACGTCGTGCGCCAGCTGCTGCGACACTTTCCGGGGGAGGCGGAACGCCTCGAGCACGCCGGCAGCCGCGCGCGCACCGGTTTCCTGCGCTTTCACGACCACCTCGAGAAGGAACTGAAGCCGAAGGCGGAGGGCTCCTTCGCGGTCGGCGAGCGCTGGATGAACTACAAGCTCGAGCGCGAACACCTGCTGCCCTACACCTGCGCCGAGCTGGAGAAACTCGGCCGCGAGCACGTCGCCCACACGCTGGTGCTGCTCGAGGAGGAGGCCAGCCGGCTGGACCCCCGACAGACCTGGCGCGAGCTCGTCCGCGAAGGCATGGCGCGGGCGCCCGAGCCGAACTGGCTGCGCGAGGCGTATGTCGCCGAGATGGAGCGGGCGCGGCAATTCGTGGTGGACCGCCGCATCGCGCCCGTTCCGGTGGGCGCCCGGCTCGAAGTCGTGGACACGCCGGTGTTCGAGCGGGCGATGACGCCGTACTCCAGCTATCAGCCGCCCGCCCCGTTCGACGCGGACCAGACGGGCTTCTTCCATGTCACGCCGATTGATCTGCGCCGCGGCAAGGAGGAGCAGGCGCGGCAGCTCGCGGGTCACTGCTCGCCGATGCTGCCGATACTCGCCCTGCACGAAGGCTACCCCGGACATCACCTGCAGCAGTGTCACGCGAATCAGGCGCCGACGCGCCTGCGCCGCATCTGCCACAGCGAGGTGTTCTCGGAGGGCTGGGCCCTGTACTGCGAGGACCTCATGTGGGAACAGGGGTTCTTCACCTCCGACCCGCTGTCCCGGCTGTTCCAGCTGCGCACGACGCTGTGGCGGGCGCACCGGGTCGCCATTGACGCCGCGCTGCATGCCGGCCGCATGACCTACGAGGAGGCGGTCGCGATCCTGGTGGACGACGTGATGCTGGACCCAGAGACGGCCGCGAGCGAGGTGGACCGTTACGTGATGACTCCGACCGAGCCGCTCAGCTACCTGCTCGGCAAGCTGGCCATCGTCGAGCTGCTGAACGAGGCGCGCCGGCGGATGGGCCCGCTGTTCGACCTGCACGACTTCCACGGCGCGCTGCTCGCCAGCGGAACGATTCCGCCGGCGCTGGTCCGAGAGGAGCTGTGGGATCGGCTGAACGTCGCGTGAAACGCGTCCCGATCCTCGTGCTCGTCGCCCTTCTGTTCTCGGTCTGCCCGGCCGCGGCCGTCACCCCCGGGCGCGCGCACGCGCTGGACCCCGCGCGAACGGGACTGCCCTTCGAGACGGTCACCTTCACCTCCGCCGCCGACAGCGTGACGCTTTCGGGCTGGTGGTTCGACGGCCCCGCCGGCGCCCCGGTCGTGGTCTGCTGCCCGCGCGGGCGCGGAACGATGGCCGACCTGCTGCCGTCGGTGCGCGAGCTCTCCCGTCGCGGCTTCAGCGTGATGACCTTCGACTATCGCGACTTCGGTCCCGGCGGCCCGGGCGCCACCGACTCGCTGGCCAACCTGGTCTTCGCCTCGCGCTGGGTGCAGGACGCCGTGGGCGCGCTGCGCTTCGCGAAGGCGCGCTCCGGCGGACGGCCCGTGTTCGCCTGGGGCCAGGACGTCGGCTCGGCCGTGGCCGCCGCGGCCGCCGCCCGCGACTGGAAGGCGGTGGACGCGATCGCGATCGAGGGCCTGTTCCGCACCTCGCTCGAACAGGTCGAGGCCAACGGCACCGCCCAGATCCCGGGTGTCTCGCGGATGCACCGGCTGGCCGTGGACCCGCGCGACGAGCCCATCTCGTCGGTGCCCGCGCTGCGCGTGCCGCTGCTGATCGTGCTCGCCGGCAAGGACGCCGCGACGCCGCCCGCGACGACCCGGCGGATCGCGATGCGCAGCCTGTCCATCATCGACACCTGGACGATTCCCGCCGCGGGCCACGACGGCGCCGAGCTGACGCCCGGCTACTTCGACCGGCTCGCGGCCTGGTTCAAGCGCATCGCCTCGCTGCTGGCGGTTCCCGCGCACAAGTGAGCGGCCCGAGCGGCGAAACGCGAGGGGGACGAAGCCTCACGGCTTCGCCCCCCTCGCGCGTGAAGACGGTTCGTCAGGGCCGGCGCGGGAACAGCATGTCGAGCCCGGTGCCGAGTCCTTCGAGGCGCATGCCGCGCAGCGCGTCCTCGCCGGAGGCGGGCCGCACCGCCGACGACGTGAGCGTGGCGTACTTGGCGGCGTTCAGACGCGGAATCGTGGATCCCCATCCCGCGTTGACGGCGTCGATCATCGCGTTGCAGATGAGCGCGTGCGCGAGATCGTTGGGGTGGACTCCGTCGAGGCTGAAGAGTCCGCCGGTCACGAAGTCCGCCGTGTAGGTGGTCGCGCCGATCTTGTAACCGTTCGCGGCGATGTCGGCGAGCAGCCCGTTCAGGTCCACCTTCACCGTCCACGGCCGGTTGGCGACGATCGAATCGAGCGACGCGTTCATCGCCAGCACGGCGTTGCTGGTCGCGGTGCGTTCGGCGTCGTTGAGCACCTGGTAGTCCGCCAGCGGACGGCCGTTCCCGGGAGCGGCCGGGTTCAGATAGTTGTACGAGCCGACCGGGAAGCCGGTGCCAATGGCGAGCGAGTCGCCGGCCTTGAGTGTGACGAGGTCGGTGGGGCTCAGGGAGCCGTCGGGACCGATCAGCGCCACCGGCGTGCCGGTCCCCAGGTCGATCGTGGCGGGGGCGAACGTGGTGAAGAACGGAATGGCCGTCACGTCAGGCACGTTGGTGATCGCGACCTTCGCGTTCGGCAGCATCGCGTGGATGGTGGCGAGCGCGCCCAGCACCGAGGGCGTGAACGAGCCCAGCAGGGTCAGCGACGGGGCGGCGCCGGCGGTGGCCGTGCCCAGCACCTCGTTGGCTCCGAACTCGTAGCTGAGGAAGGTCGGCGCGCGACGCACGAGCTGCAGGACGCCGAGGCCGCGGTGCCGGTACACGATGTTGAAGAACGTGACGTCGGAATGGACGGCGGTGGGCCCGAAGCCGTAGTAGGTGCTGTCCACCACGTCCAGCGCCAGCTGCCCCGGGATCGCGAGGCTGTGGTAGTCGGTGCCCTGCGACATGTTGAGCGGAGCCCCGGAGGTGCGGCCGGCGTTGCTGATGATGAGCGGCGAGAGCGACTTGATTTCGAGCAGCGTCGGGATGCCGTCGTTGTTGATGGCGTCGAAGCTGAAATCGCCGGTGCCGTCGGACAGCACGCTGTGGCCCGTCTGGGCGGCGAACAGGGCGGGGAAGGCGCGCATCTGGTGGCGGTTCACCACGCCGCCCGACTGGTAGCCGGCCGAGATGCTCGTGCCCATGGCGGCGATGACCGAGAAGTCGGCCGAGCCGGCCGTCAGCGTCGGGCCGCTGATGGTGTCGATCTTCTGGCAGGGCCCTTCGCAGCCGGCGATCAGTGCCGCGACCGCGAGGACCGGAAGGATGCGGAGCGTGTTCTTCATGGGGTCATTCCTCCGGTTCACCAGCGGTAGGCGAGGCTGAGGCCCGTGGCGTTGGCGAACGCCTTGTAGGTTCCGTTGAAGCCGTCACGCTCCTGGCCTTCGGTGCTGCGCTTCTCGAAGAACAGGGCGAGGTAGTACCAGTCCAGGGTCCACTGTTTCGCGGTTCCGAGCTTGCGGCTGTAGCCGACCGTGACGCCGTGGCGGTTGGCGTCCGGCAGCAGCGGCGTCACCGACTCGGTCGGCGCGGCCGCCTGATCGAAGTAGTAGCCGAACCGGTAGGCGAACGTCGCGAGCTGGTGTTCGGCGCCGACGGACACGCGGAACTGGTCGTTGTATTCCTCGGGCACGGAGGTGTCGAGGGCGCTCTGCGAGGGGAACTGGATCACCAGCGAGTCGAACGCCGACCACTGCGTCCAGTTGAAGTCCGCCTCCCAAGTCCAGTCCTTCGTCGGATGCCACGCCGCGCCCACCGCCCAGAGCGCCGGGAAGTGCAGCGTCGTGTGCACGTCGTTCTGGTCGCCCGGAAGTCCGGCCGCGACCGCGGCGTCGAACGCCGGGTTGCCCGACAGGATCTGTTTGAAGGTCGCCTCGCCCTTCTTGATCTTCACGTCCACCTGGCTGCGGTACGAGAACCCGAAGCGCCAGTCGTCGTCCGGAATCCACAGCGACGAGAGGTTCCAGCCGTACCCGGGCTGGTTGCTGGCCTTGAGCTTCACGTCGGCGACGTTCACCTGCGCGCCGCCCCCGCCGGGAACGATCTCGCGGCGGATGCTGTTGAGCTCGACGCCGGCGAACATCGTGTTGAAGCCCGCGCCGAACGACAGGCGGTCGTTCGCCGACCAGGCGAGGTTGAGGCCTGCGTTCAGGCCCGTGAGGCTCGCCTTGGTCACGCGCTCGCGCCCGCTGAACTCGGACGGGTTCTTCCACGAAATGCCGAGGCCGAACGGCGCGTTGAAGCCCACGGCGTAAGCCCAGTTCTTCGTGAAATGGTTCGCCCAGTAGACCGTCGGCGGGAAAAAGTTGCCGGTCTCCATTTCCTCGCTCACCCCGAAGCCGGGGTAGGGATCCACGCCGGCGAAGCTGTTGTGGGTGTTGAGCCAGGTGCCGCCGAAGTAGGCCTCCCTGCCGTCGAGGCGGACGAGCGCCGCGGGGTTGTAGAAGGCGGCCGAGGCGTCGTGGACGGACGCCGTGTAGGCGCCGGCCATGCCGAGCGCGGCGGCGCCCTGCTCGTAGATGCCGTAGCCGGCGCCCCGCGCGAGGCCCGGGACCAGGCAGACCGCCGCGAGGGCGGCCGCGATCGCGATGCGGTGGAGTCTCATGAAGATCTTTCCTTCCGTTGGGGACTGCGGGAAACGCGCTCGTGCGGCGGGCGGGCCCCGAAGCTCAGGCGACGCCCGCGTACAGGGATTCGATCAGCTCGGCGAACTTCTGCGAGACGATCCGGCGGCGGACCTTGAGGGTCGGCGTCAGCTCGCCCGCCTCCTGGCTCAGGTCGCGGTCGAGAAGCGCGAACTTCTTGATCCTCTCGAACTGCGCGAGATCGGCGTTCACCTGGTCGATCTCGTGCTGGTAGACGGCGAGCACTTCCGGTCGCGCCAGCAACTCGCGGCGCGAAGCGAACGCCCAGCCACGCAGCTTCGCTTCCGACTCGAGCACCGCGAAGTTGGGCACGAGCAGACAGATGCAGTACGGGCGGCGGTCGCCGAGCATGACCGCTTCGGTGATCCACTTGACCGTCTTGAGCCGGCCCTCGAGCGGCTGCGGCGCGACCTTCTTGCCGCCGGCCGTCACCAGCAGGTCCTTGAGGCGGTCGGTGATGTACAGGTAGCCCTCGGCGTCGAGGTGGCCGACGTCGCCGGTGTGGAACCAGCCGTCGCGGATCGCCGCGCGGGTGGCTTCGTCGTTGCGGAAGTAGCCCAGCATGACGTGCGGCCCGCGCGTCAGGATCTCGCCTTCCTCGCCGATGCGGAGCTCGACGCCCGGGACCACCGGCCCCACGGAGGCCGGCCGCTCGCGCCCGGGCGGGTTCAGGCAGATGACCGGCGAGGTTTCGGTGAGCCCGTAGCCTTCGATGATCGGGATGCCGACCGCGAAGAAGAACTCCATGATCTTGGCGCCGAGGGGAGCGCCGCCCGAGATGCACATGCGCAGCCGCCCGCCCACGCGGGCGCGCACCTTGGCGCCCACCAGCCGATCGGCGATCCGCGCCTGCAGCGCGAACGGGCCGGAGGGCCTTCCGCCCGCGAAGCGCATGCGGGCGACGCGGGTTCCGGTGCGCAATCCCCAGAAGAAGATGTTCTTGCGCAGCGGAGGCTGGGCCAGGGCGTTCTCCATGACGCGCGCATAGACCTTTTCGTAGAAGCGCGGCACGCCGGTCAGGACCGTCGGGTGCACCTCCATCGCGTCCGCGGCGACGGTCTCGAGGCTCTGCGCGTAGGCGATGGTGACGCCGCCCTGGAGCATGGCGTACAGGCCGGCCATTCGCTCGAAGATGTGGCACAGCGGCAGGAAGCACAGGCTCGTGTCCGACGGATTCAGGTCCACGACCTTCAGGCACGCCTCGACGTTCGACGCGATGTTGTTGTGCGACAGCATCGCGCCCTTGGGGTCGCCGGTCGTGCCCGAAGTGTAGATGATGGTCGCGAGGTCGCCGGGCTGGATCGCGGCCGCGGAGGCGCGGAAAGCCCCGGGTTCGGCGGCGCGCCTGCGGCCGCCTTCGGCGACGAGGTCCGAAAACGCTCGCTCGCGGCCCGACGCCGGCGGCACGGGCTCCATGGGCACGATGACCTGCAGCGCGGGAAGCGACGCGGCCAGATGGTTCACCTTGTCGAACTGCGCCGGGGTCGAGACGATGCACACCTTCGCCTCGGCGTTCTCGAGAATGTACTGGACCTGATGGGCGGTGAGCGTCGGGTAGATCGGCACCGTCACGGCTCCGAGTCCGAGGATCGCCAGGTCGCTCACCGCCCACTCGTAGCGGTTCTCGGAGAGCAGCGCGACGCGGTCGCCCCGCCCGACTCCGAGCGAAGCGAGCCCCAGCGCCAGGCTCTCGATGTCGGCCACGGCCCTGCGCGCCGGGATGGACTCCCAGCCCGACGCCGTCTTGCGCATGAACTGCGCCGGCTTGTCGAGCCGATCGGCGGTTTCGAGGAAGATCCCGATGAGCGTTTTCGGCACGTGGTCCTCCTGCCCGCCTCGCGAATCGGCCTTCCCTGGGCCGTGGGTTCGCCATTGGTAGCACCGCTCTCCTGCGGGCGACAAGCACAGATTGACAATGCACGGACCCGGGTCGCAAGGTGCCCCGGCCCGGCGCATGACGCGCCGCCCGATCAGGAGGTGCTGGCGATGCTCCTTTCGACTACCTCGACCTCGCGGCGTCCGGACTTTCGCGCGCCGCTCGCGGCGCTCGCGGCGCTGCTGCTGGTGGCTTCAGGCCCGATCCGGCCGGTGGAAGCGAAGACGGCCGAGGAACTGCTCGCCGAGGGCGACCAGCAGTACGCGGCCGCGCACCTGCCCGAAGCGCGTTCCGCTTACGCCGCGGCCCTGCAGGAGGCGCCGGGCAGCTACGCGGCGCTCTGCCGGCTGTCGCGGGCCGAGTCCGAGCTGGGCGAGCTGCAGAAGGGCGACGAGCAGCGCGCCACGCGCGCGGCGTCCGTCGAGCATGCCCGGGCGGCGATCAAGGCCGCGCCCGACTCGGCGGGCGGCCACGTCTGGCTGGCGGTGGCGCTCGGCCGGCAGGCGCTGAGCGAAGGGCCGAAGACCCGGCTCGCGCTCTCGCGGGAGATCAAATCCGAAGTGGACCGCGCGCTGCAATTGGATCCCAACGTCGGGCGTGCCTGGCACGTGCTGGCGATGTGGAACCTCAAGATCGCGGGCCTCAGTGCGATCGAACGCATGGCGGCGAACCTGGTTCTCGGTGGCGTTCCCAAGGGCGCTTCCTTCGAGCAGGCCGAGCAGGACTTCCAGAAGGCGATCGCGCTCGAGCCCGACTACGTCAACCACCGTCTCGAATACGGCCGGCTGCTCAAGGATCGCGGCCGAAAAGCCGATGCGAAGCGGGAGCTGGAGAAGGCCGTGTCGTTGCCGCCCACGAGCAGCGCGCTGGACGCGCGCTACCAGGCGGAGGCGAGGGAACTGCTGGCGAAGCTCAGGTAGATCCGGCCGGGCGGAAGGGACGACGGGCATGAACGCGACGAGTGGCTGGATCCTGGGCGGGGTGCGAACGCCGTTCGCGAAGGCGGGCGGCGTTTTCCGCCGGGTGCCCGCCTACGAGCTCGGGCGCGTGGCCGTCGCCGAGGCCATCGCCCGCGCGGAGCTGGATCCGGCGCGGCTCGACGAGGTGATCCTCGGCAACTGCGCCATGCCGGCCGAATCCGCGAACTCCTCGCGCGTCGTCGCGCTGCGCGCCGGCGTGCCGGAGCGCGTGCCGGCGTTCACCGTGCACCGCAATTGCGCCTCCGGCATGGAGGCCGTCGCGAGCGCGCTCTACCGGATCGCCGCGGGTGACGCGAAGCTGGTCATGGCCGGCGGCATGGAGAACATGACCCGCATCCCGCTGAACTTCCCGCCGCAGTACGCCGAGTGGCTCGAGGGGCTGATGCGCGCGAAGACCCCGGTGCAGAAGCTCGGGCAGTTCGCCCGCTTCCGGCCGGCGATGCTGAAGCCGACGATCGCGCTCGCCGAAGGCCTCACCGATCTCGTGTGCGGGCTCAACATGGGCCAGACCGCCGAGGTGCTGGCGCGCGAGTTCCGCATCGGGCGCGAAGCGCAGGACGTCTATGCGCTGCGCAGCCACCAGCGCGCGATCGCCGGTCGCGAGGCGCTGCGCGAGGAGATCGTTCCGGTCTTCGCCGCCCCGAAGTACGAGCCGGTGCGCGACGACGTCGGGCCGCGCGAGGGGCAGACGCTCGCCTCGCTCGCCAGGCTCAAGCCCTACTTCGACCGCCGCAACGGCACGGTCACGGTCGGCAACGCCTGCCAGGTGACCGACGGGGCGGTGGCGCTGCTGATCGGCGACGAAGCGACGGCGCAGTCGTGGCCGGTGCCGCCGCTGGGCCGGGTGCGGTCGTTCGCGTTCGCGGGCCTGCAGCCGCAGCGCATGGGGCTGGGTCCCGTCTTCGCCTCGGCGAAGGCGCTCGAGAAGGCCGGGCTGTCGCTGGCCGACATGGAACTGTTCGAGATCAACGAGGCGTTCGCGGCCCAGGTGCTCGCCTGCCTGGCGGCGATGAAGTCCGACGAGTTCTCCAGGCGCGAGCTGGGCCGCGACCGCGCGCTCGGCGAGGTGCCGGAGGAGCGGCTCAACGTCAACGGCGGCGCGATCGCGCTGGGCCATCCGGTCGGCTCGAGCGGCGCGCGGCTCCTCCTGACGCTGCTGCTCGAGATGCGGCGGCGTGGCGCGAAGCTCGGACTCGCCTCGATGTGCGTCGGCGGCGGGCAGGGCGCGGCGTTCGTCCTGGAGCGCGCGTGAGCGGCGTCATCCGGGTGGACGCGCGGCCGGGCGGCATCGCGCACCTGGTCTTCGACGACCCGGCGCGCAAGCTCAACGTCCTGACCGTCGCGGCGATCGGCGAGCTCGAGGCGGCGCTCGGCGAGCTGGAGTCGCGCGCGGACCTCTCCGGGGTCGTGCTTCGCAGCGGAAAGGCGGGCTCGTTCATCGCCGGCGCGGATCTTGACGCGATCGGCTCGATCACCGACCCGGCCGAGGCGTCGGCCTTCGTCCGGCGGGCGCACTCCGCGTTCTCGCGCCTCGCGGCGCTGCGCGCACCCACGGTCGCGGCGATCGACGGCGCATGCCTGGGGGGCGGGCTCGAGATCGCGCTCGCCTGCGACTCGCGCGTCGCCGCCGAGGAACACTCGCAGATCGGACTGCCCGAGACGATGCTGGGCATCTTCCCGGCGTTCGGCGGAACGACGCGCCTGCCGCGGCTGATCGGGCTCTCGGCCGCCTGCGATCTGATCCTGACGGGACGCACGCTGGATGCGAAGCGGGCGGAAAAGCTCGGTCTGATCGCACGGTCGGTTCCGGCCGCGTGGTTGATCGAGGCCGCCGAACAGCGCATCGCCCTGCTCGCGGCGCGCCCGGGTCCCGCCCGGCGCGACCGCTGGCGGGCGAAGGGCTTCGTGCCGTGGGTGCTCGACGGGACGGCTCCGGGTCGTGCGCTCGTGCTGCGCCGGGCGCGCGCGGGCGTGATGGCGAAGACCGGCGGTCACTACCCGGCGCCGCTCGAGGCGATCGAACTGCTGCGGCGGGGCGCGGGCTCCACGGTCGAGGCGTCGCTCGCGCTCGAAGCCGGGGCGATCGGTCCCCTCGTCACCGGGGCCGTGTGCAAGAACCTGGTGCGCATCTTCCGGCTCTCGGAATCCGCCCGGCGTGCGAGCGTCGTCGCCGACGCGGGTCTCGAGCCCGCGCCCGTCGCGCGGCTCGCGCTCGCGGGCGCGGGCGTGATGGGCGGCGGCATCGCCGAGCTCGCGAGCCGACACGGAATCGAGGTCCGCCTGCGCGACGTGCGGCCGGAGTCGCTGCAGAAGGGCCTGCAGACGGTGCGCGCGGTGATGGACGAGCGCGGCCGCCGGCGGCGCACGCCGGCGCGCGAGAAGGACGGGCAGATGGCGCGCGTCCTGCCGACGCTCGATCTGTCGGGATTCACGCACGCCGACGCCGCGATCGAGGCGGTGGTCGAGGACCTCGACGTCAAGCGCCGGGTGTTCGGCGAGCTCGAGGTGCGCCTGCGGCCGGAGGCCCTGCTCGCCACGAACACCTCGTCGCTGAGCGTGGACGCGCTCGCCGACGGCCTGCGGCACCCGGAGCGCTTCGTGGGCTTTCACTTCTTCAACCCGGTCCACAAGATGCCCCTCGTCGAGGTGGTGCGCGGCAGCCGCACGTCGGACGCGGCGCTGGTCACCGCGGTCGCGCTCGCGCGCCGGCTCGGCAAGACGCCGATCGTCGTGCGCGACTCGCCCGGCTTCGTGGTCAACCGCATCCTGATGCCGTACCTGCGCGAGGCCATGCACCTGTTCGAGGAGGGCTTCGCGGTCGCCGACGTGGATGCCGCCATGCGGGCCTTCGGCATGCCCATGGGACCGTTCGAGGTGGTGGACGAAGTCGGCCTCGACGTCGCGCAGAAGGTCGCGGCCGTGCTCTCGGCCGCGTTTCCCGCGCGCATGCAACCGGCGCCCCTGCTCGAGACGCTGGTCGCCGCAGGGCGGCTCGGGCGCAAGAACGGCCGGGGCTTCTACCGGCACGAGGGCCGCCGGCGCACGCCGGACCCGGCCGTCCCGGGTCTGCTCGGCGTGCGCGGCTCCCGCAGGCCGCGCGACCTCGAGCCGCTCGCCGGGCGCATGGCGCTCTCGATGGCCAACGAAGGCGCGCGCTGCCTCGAGGAAGGCATCGTCGCCGATGCGGGCGCGGTGGATGTCGCGATGATCTATGGCGCCGGCTTCCCGCCCTTCCGGGGCGGCGTGCTGCGCTGGGCGGACGCCACAGGCCTGCCGCGCGTGGTCGAGCGCCTGCGCGCGCTGCGCGCCGACAAGGGCGGGCGGTTCGAGCCCTGCGCGCTGCTCGTGACGAAGGCCGAACGCGGCGAAACGTTCACGGGCTGACAGGTCCTGCCGCCCTTCGCGTTGTGCCCGGCGTCCGCGAGGCGTCACCGGAACCGACCGCCGCCGGCGGGCCTTTGCACGGCGTCCGGCCGCCCGCCGGAGCGGCGCGAATCCGATCCGTCGCCCGCGCGTCCAAGGAAGCCCGTGAACGCCCGAACCCGCGGCGAACGGGCCGACCCTCCGAAAGGACGCCATGCCCTCGTTCCATCCGCTCTCGCAGGACGACGCCTTCTCCGCGCCTTCGCCGCGATCCTCGCCGCCACCCGACGCGGCGCTGCTCGACGCCTACTCGGAGGCTGTCGCCGGCGCGGCCGAACTCGTCGCGCCGTCCGTGCTGCGCATTGATGCGCATCGCGGCAGGGAGCGGCAGGGCTCGGGCTCCGGCTTCGTGATCACGCCGGACGGCTTCGCGGTCACGAACAGCCACGTCGCGGGCGGTGCGAGCCGGCTCGAGGTCACGCTGGCCGACGGACGACACGCGACGGCGACGCTCGCGGGCGACGACCCCGACACCGACCTCGCGGTCATCCGCATCGCGGCGGACGGCCTCTCGCCCGCGACGCTCGGCCGGTCGGCGGACCTGCGCGTGGGCCAGCTGGCGATCGCCATCGGCAGCCCGTTCGGCTTTCACGGCTCGGTCACCGCGGGTGTCGTGAGCGCGCTCGGCCGCTCGCTGCGCGCCCAGTCGGGACGCCTGATCGACGACGTGCTGCAGACCGACGCGGCGCTCAACCCGGGCAACTCGGGCGGGCCGCTCGTCAACTCGCGCGGCGAGGTGATCGGCGTCAACACCGCGACCATCCTGCCCGCGCAGGGGCTGTGCTTCGCCATCGCGATCGACCTCGCTCGCTTCGTGGCGAGCACCCTGATGCGCGAAGGCCGCGTCACGCGCGCCTTCCTCGGCGTGGCCGGGCAGAACGCGCGCCTGCGGCGGCACCTGGTGCGCCGTCACGATCTCGCGTGCGAGTCCGGCGTGCTGGTGCTGGCCGTGGAGAAGGACAGCCCCGCGGAACGCGTCGGGCTGCGCGAGGGCGACATCGTCATCGGGCTCGCGAACGAACCCGTGGCGGGTGTGGACGACCTGCACCGGCTGCTCACCGCCGGACGCATCGGCGGGCCGACGGAACTCGAGGTGCTGCGCGGCGGCGAGCGACTGAGCCTGGTGATCACGCCGGCGCCGGCTCCCGGGCGCTGAGGCGCCCGGCCCTGCGCGTGGCCGCCGTCAGCGCGGCGGCATGGCCGCGGCGATGAACGCCATGAGGCGGAGCCGGAGGTGGTTCGCGAGCCAGTCGAGCCGCCAGACCAGCGAGGTCTCGCTGCCCCCCGCCGACCACCAGCGGTCGTGCCCGTGCAGGACGTGGCCGAGCCGGATCCGGCAGCCAGCCGGCATCGCCTGGTGCAACGACTCGATGAGCGGCAGGTCCTCGAGCTCGACCGGAACGGGCGAGCAGCCCAGTTCGCCGGTCAGGTAGTCCTGGCTGCGGCGCAGCGCGCAATAGCGGATGCCGCCCTCCTCGGGCGACCAGCGCACCCAGACGAGATTGCTCGTCGTGGCCCAGTGCGCGTCATGCGCGCGTGTCTCGCGGATGCGCGTGCGGATCGCCTCGGTGGCCAGCGCTCCGAACGAACGCCGGGGCTCCGGCGAAGCCTGCTTTCGCCGCTCCCGGCCGGCGTACGCCATGCGGTGCTCCCCAATCCCGGGGGAAGGGATCTCGGGCGGGACGCGAATGCGGCGTCGGGGGACCCGCGGCGGACGAACTTCGCGGACTCTATCGGCGCGCACTCGCGGCCGCGAGGACAATCTTGCGCGGTGAGGCCCTGAATGTGCGTCGTGCGCCATGTCGGAATTCACGGGCGCGCGCGTCGCCACGAGTTCGCGCGAAGGTCCGGCGCGAGGGCGACAGGACTCGCGGGCCGTCGGCGCGACGTCGCGGCATCGGGCGCCACGCATTCAGACGGCGGTTGGGATTCCGGCCCGCGCGCGAACCGTCGCCGGCATGAAATGCGAAACGGCGCCCGGGAGGTAGTCGGACGCCGTCTGCCTTGTCGCCGGGCCGGCTCTGCCTTCCGGCCCGCTTGCCTGGAAGCCTCCGCTGGCCTTGGATTCAGCGGGGTCACCCGCCCGCGGGCGGGTGACGCCAGTATTGACGCGCCGGCGGGACGAAAAGTTGCAACGCGACCGACAAGTATTGATCGCGGTCCGGTCATGAACACGGGGCCCGGCGGATTCTCCCCGCCGGGCCCCGCGATTGCCGCGTTCGTGTCAGGCGCCTGCCGGATTCGCCGCGGGTCCGCCGAAGGCGTCCAGCTGTTGCCCGCCGTCGCCGCTGGCCGGAGCGGGCGTTTCGATCGGGGCCTCGGCGCTCGGGCCACCGTCGTTGCGCGGCAGGGGTTCGAGCTTCTCGCCGCGCAGCACCCGGTCCATCTCGTCGCCGTCGAGCGTCTCGCGCTCGAGCAGGGTGTTGGCGAGCAGGTGCAGCTTGTCGAGGTTCTCGCGAAGCAGCTTGAGCGCCATCTGGTCGGCCTTCTCGACGATCTCGCGAACTTCCTGGTCAATCAGCACCGCGGTCTGCTCGCTGTAGTCCTTGTGGGTGCTCAGCTCGCGGCCGAGGAAGATCATCTCGTCCTTCTTGCCGAAGGTGAGCGGTCCGAGCTTGTCGCTCATGCCGAAGCGCGTGACCATGCTGCGGGCGATGTTCGTGGCCTGCTCAAGGTCGTTCGCGGCGCCCGTCGTGAGGTGCTCGAAGACGAGCCGCTCGGCGGCGCGGCCGCCCATGGCGTGGCAGAGCCGGTCCTCGAGCTGCTTCTTCGAGTGGTTGTGGCGTTCCTCCTGCGGCGTGTAGAACGTCACCCCCAGCGCGCGGCCACGCGGAATGATCGTCACCTTCGTGACCGGGTCGCTGCCCGGCAGCAGCCAGGCGACCAGCGCGTGCCCGGCTTCGTGGTACGCGGTGGTCTTGCGCTCCTGCTCGGTCATCACCAGGCTGCGGCGTTCGGCGCCCATCATCACCTTGTCCTTGGCGTCCTCGAAGTCGCGGTCGCTGACCTTCTTGTGGTTGCGCCGCGCCGCGAGCAGGGCCGCCTCGTTGACGATGTTCGCCAGCTCGGCGCCGGCCATGCCGGGGGTCGAGCGCGCGATAGACTTGAGATCCACGTCCTCGGCGAGCGGAATCTTGCGCGTGTGCACCTTGAGGATGCCCTCGCGGCCGCGCACGTCCGGCCAGTCCACGACGATCTGCCGGTCGAAGCGCCCCGGGCGCAGCAGCGCCGGGTCGAGCACGTCGGGCCGGTTCGTGGCCGCGACCATGATGACGCCCTCGTTCGACTCGAAGCCGTCCATCTCGACGAGCAGCTGGTTCAGCGTCTGCTCGCGCTCGTCGTGTCCGCCGCCCAGGCCCGCGCCGCGGTGCCGGCCGACGGCGTCGATCTCGTCCACGAACACGATGCAGGGCGCGTTGCGCTTCGCCTGCTCGAAGAGGTCGCGCACGCGGCTGTTGTGCAGCAGCACCGGCTTCTCGCCGCCGAAGAACGCTTCGTTGTCGCAACCGCACAGGTCGTAAACGTAGCCGTCGAACGGCTGCTTCGTCACGCGGTGCACGATTGCGCGCTTGCCCTGGCGCGCGCGGTCGCGCACCAGCCAGTGGCTGGTCCTGCCGATGATCAGGTTCCACGCGGTGGTGGCGGGCAGCGGCTTCGACTTGACGATGCGGCCCTCCGCCATGCGCAGCTCGCGCACGCCGGTCGGAATTCCATGCATCGCGCACAACCACGTCATTTCGCGGACGAGTTGGCGGCTCACCGACGTAATCGAGAGCTTGCCCTGCCTCGAGACGTATCCGTCCCCCAGGGCCCAGCCGGTGAGGTACGCCTCGAAGTGCGCGACAGGGAGGTCCCAGAGCATCTCGGGCACGTGCTTCCCGTGGGTGCCGGTGCCGCACAGACGGGAGAAGAAGCGCCCGAGCGTGGCCGAGTGCACGATGATCCTCGTGCTGTTGTCGGGCGACGCGACGAGCCTGGCCTCGACGCCGAAGATGGACTTGAGCAGGCCGGCCACCTCGGAGTGCAGGTCGCTCTCGTGAGAGCCGAAGGTGAATTCGACGCAGCCGTTGTCCCTGCCCTCGGCCGTGTAGAACCCGAGGAGCTTGAGGAGCGCCGGCGTCACTTCGACGCGATCCGGCAGCTCGCGAGCCACGCCGGCCAGCGCGCGCGGCACGTGCACCCCGCGCTGCCAGTTGCTGACCGTCATCTGGGAGACGCCGAGCGCTGAAGCGACGCTCGTCTGGCTCTCGACGCCGGCACTCGCCAGCGCCAGCTCGTAGCGGGCCTCTTCGACCGACACGTCCTCGCGTACGTCGAGCCAGCGCGGTGCGGCATCGCCGAAGGCGTGCGTCCGCGTCGAGTGCGGGGTGGGGTGGCCGGTGCGGAATTCTCCGCGGACCTTGAGCGGCAGCTGGACGAGCACGTCGCCCGCCTTCAGCTCGCGCGCCTCGACGGCCTTGATGCCGTCCCGCGTCCGCACGAACACGCTGTGATCGCCGGTGGTGCGCATCCTCCCGCCCAGGTACTCGATTTCGTAGATCTCGTTCACGCGATGGCGCAGCACCGCCTCCGCGCGCTTCCACGCGCTGCCCTGGACGAACGTCTTGGACGAGCCCTTGAACTTCGACTCGAGCTCCTCGAAGCCGAGCGTCTCGAGCCCGTGGACCGGGACGAGGTGCCCTTCCTGGGTGCCCTCATAGAACGCGTCCACGAACTCTCCGATGGGCACGAGCTGCGTCCGGCCTTCATGGCGCACGACGATTGGCGTGTCGCCCGTCACCGAAGCACCGACGCCGACGAACATCTCGACGAAGTCCGAGCCGCTCATCGAGAAGAACGGCACGCCCGCCTCGCCGGCGACGGCGCGCGCGAGCAGCGTCTTGCCCGAGCCCGGAGGCCCGAGCAGCAGGGCGCCCTTCGGAATCCGGCCGCCGAGCCGCTGGAACTTCTGCGGCTCCTTGAGGAACTCGATGATCTCCTGCAGCTCCTGCTTGGCTTCGTCGCAGCCGGCGACGTCCTTGAACGTCACCTTGGGCTGCTGGTCGAGCAGCACGCGCGCCTTGCTCTTGCCGAAGCGCAGCGCGGCCGAGCCGCCGCCCTGCATCTGGCGGAGCACGAACATCCACGCGACCAGGAACAGCACCAGCGGCAGCCAGCTGAACAGCATGTTCAGCCAGTCCACACCGGGCGCGTTGACCGCCACGCGGGCTCCCGAAGCCTCGACCTTGTCGGCGAGGGTCGCGCCATCGCCGAGGAAGTTCGTCTTGAACGACTTCACGGTGACGTCGCGGCCGCCCACCTTCTGCGTGATGCTGGACTTGAATTCGCCGGTCAGCGTGCGCGTCTGCTCGGCGAAGTTGGCGCTCTCGACGTTGCTCTTGCCCAGCTCCTGCATGAACGCCGTGTACGGGATGTCCACCCGCTGCGTGGCGAGCAGGTTGCCGGAGTACATCTTGTAGGCGACGAGGGCGAGCAGGATGACCAGCCCCCAGAACGCCATGGTGCGGAACGGCTGTCCCGCGGGCGGTGTGGACTGCGGCCCGCGCGAACCGCCGCGGTTGGGGCGGCGGCCTTCGTCGTCGCTGTCCCTGCGGAAGCTCGTCACGTCGTCATGCCTCCTCGATCACGCCCACGTAGGGCAGATTGCGATATTTTTCGTCGGCGTCCATGCCGTAGCCGATCACGAACTCGGAACCGATGGTCCAGCCCTTGTAGTGGACGGGCACGGGAACCTTCCGGCAGGGCGCCTTGTCCATCAGCGTCGCCACTTTGATGCTGGCCGCACCGCGGGATTTGAGCAGATCCAGGATGAACGAGACGCTCAGGCCGGAATCCACGACTCCTTCACACAGCACGACGTGACGATCCCGGATGTCCGAGCGCAGGTCCATGATCAGCTTCACGGTGCCGCTCGAGGTGGTGCCGTGGCCGTACGAGGCCACGGCGAGAAAGTCCATCTCGAGGTCCTCGAGCGGCGTGGCCCGGGCCAGGTCGCACTGGAACATGCAGGCGCCCTTGAGGACGCCCACGAACAGCGGGTGCCTGCCCTGATAGTCGCGCGCGAGTTCGACACCCATCTCGCGGACGCGGGCGTGAATCTGCTCGGCACTGAAAAGGACTTTCAGGCGCGGCTCGGTCTGCACGGCTCGGGGCTCGTCGTTCATGGCGCTCCACTCGGGACGAGGATCATCGGGGCGGGGCGGTCGTTCGGCTGGAATGGCGGGTCGCGATCTTCGTGCGCGGGCCCTTCCCGGAAGCTCCGGTGCGCGCGCGCCGTGGGGACTCGCGCCGCAGTCTAGCATCGCCGCGACCCGGCGGCCCGCCGGCCCGAAGGTGGCGGTTCGAGGCCGGCGCTCCGGCCTGCAGCGACAGCTTTTCGTGCGCCAGGATCGCGCACGCACCACCCGGCAGGGACAGTTCGGCCCGCCGGCGGCCCGAGGCCAGCAGCGCATCGAGCGCCTCGCGGTGTCGTCGCGGCAGCCCGCTCGAGCCGGGGGCCGCCTCGCGCCAGAGCCGGGCGAGCAGCGCCTGCCGCAGCGCCGCCGGCCGCTTCGCCCAGCCCCGCGCATCGAGCGACGCCGGCGATCGCTCCTCGTTCCGGGCGAGCACGCGGTTCGCCATCCGCCCGACGAGCCGGTCCGCCGCCCGGGCGTCGGCCGCCGCGCCGGCGACGCGCCGCGCCAGCGCCGCGCGGGCTTCGTCCGCGCGCGCCGGGGTCGTCGCCCGCGCCGGCGCGTTCGCCGCGAGCAGCGCCGGCACGGCGGCCAGCCGCACGCGGTTGCGCAGCCACAGTCGCGTTTCGTTGCTCGAGTCCTCGCGCCAGGCCAGCGAGTTCGCGCGCAGGTCGCGTTCGATGTCGAGGCGGGTCGCGCCGAGCAGCGGCTTGATCCACGCCCCGTGCCGTTCGCGCATTCCCCCGAGCCCGGCGAGGCCCGTGCCGCGCGCGAGGCGCATCAGCACGGTCTCGAGCTGGTCGTCGGCCGTGTGCGCGGTCGCGATCGCGATCGCGCCCGCACGCCGCGCGGCGGCGAGCAGGAAGCGCCGCCGCAGCAGCCGCAGGCCGTCCTCGCCGGTGAGCCCCGCGCGCCGCATGCGCAGGCGGCAGTCCCAGCGGGCGGCCTGAAGCGGAATGCCGAGTCGCGCGCACAGCGCGCGCACGAACTCGAGGTCTCCGTCGGCCTCCGCGCCGCGCAGGCCGTGGTGCAGGTGCGCCGCCGCGAGCTCGAGTCCGAACTCGCGCGCGATCGAGGACAGCGCGACCAGCGACGCCGTCGAGTCCGCGCCGCCGCTCACGGCCACGAGCAGCCGGCTTCCCTCGGGCAGGCGGCAGGGTCCGCGCAGGGCCCGGCGGAGGATCGGCTCGATCCGGCGGAGGCGCATCAGCCCCTCGGTGGATGGGCGCGGGGGCGGCCGCGCCGGCCATCGTGGTGGAGGTTGGTGCCAGGGGGGAGAGTTGAACTCCCGACCAAGGGCTTATGAGTCCCCTGCTCTACCACTGAGCTACCCTGGCACGTGGATCGGGGGCGGCGGACGGGTGCTCGCCTGCGGACGCGGCGCAGCCGCCACAAGGACTTGCCGGCTCGCGGCGACCCGAGGGCCTCCCCGCGTCCGGCGGACCCGGGAAGCTAGGCAAGCCCTCCGGGGCTGTCAAGCATCGGGCCTTCCCCTGGGCCGCTCCCGCGGCGCGTTCGGCGGACCGTTTTCGCGCAGCCAGCGCCACACCGCGCGCATGGCCCAGAGGTCGTCCGCGTTGTACTCGCAGACTTCGGCCAGGAGCTTCCCGCGCTCGGCCTCGCTCCCCGCCTGCCGGGCATGGTGCCAGCGGGCGAGCGACCACTCCGAGCCCGCCTCGGGGTTGCGCCACTCGAAGCCCATCCACGGTGCGACGTGCTTGATCGAGTAGGACCGCAGCGGCAGCCGCACGCTCCGGTCGAGTTCGCGCTTGAGATCGAAGCACGCCGCGAGCAGCCGCTCGGCGAGTCCGGCGGGCGCGCCGAGCCGCTCGGCGTAGCGGCGGATCCACAGCGGCTCCGAGGCGTCCCAATGCAGCCAGCGGCCGTCCGGATGCCGCGCGAGCAACTCGCCCGCGCGCGCGAGGAACGCGCGCCAGGCTCGAGCGTCGCCTTCGGGCCCCGCGCCGGCGAGCAGCGCCTCGGCGTGCGGCTCGTTCACGCCGTCGTCGAGCCCGAGACCCCAGAGGTAGATCGGCGTCTCGCCTTCCTCGCCCTGCGCGTCGCCCTCGACGTCGAAGAACACGACCGGCGGGCCGGGCAGGCGCGGCGCCTGCAGCCACTCGGCCCGGTCGTCCCGCCAGGCGCCCGCGACGCGCACGGCGCGTTCGGCGGCCGCGCGCGCGGGGCCCTTCGCAAGCCGCGCGGGATCGAGCGAGGCGAGCTGCTCGATCGTGCGCACGCCGAGCGCGTGATAGTCGTGCACGTGGGCCGGCTGGACCTCGGGCAGGAGCTCGATGCGGCGCTCGCGCTCGGCCCGATCCCAGCAGTGCGCGTAGAACATGCAGCGCCGGCAGGTCGAGTGCGCGAGCAGCAGATCGGGCTCGGCCTCGCTCGCGAGCACGCCCTCGGCGGCGCGCACGATCCGCTCATACTCGTCGGGCGGCAGGGGCTCGAGGACCGCGACCGAGCCGTCGCCACCTTCGACCTCGAAGCGGACGGGCTCGATCCCGGCCGCCGCGCCGATCACGTGCGCGAGGTGGGCCATCTGCAGCGCCAGGTCGGCGCGCTGTCCCGGCCGCAGCGCCAGGCGTGCCTCGCGCACGACCAGCGAGTCCGCCTCCCACCACAGGAAATCGGGCTGTGCCGAACGGCGGCCGTCGGGCGTGAGCAGCGCCGCCTGCCACAGCGGCCGCCGGGTCTCGAGCAACAGGCGCAGCGACTCTCCGGCGGCTTCGGCGAACGGCCGGTCGCGGCGCCAGATCGGGCCCTCGAGATCCGCGAAGCGTCCGGCGATCGCGCGCTCGTGCTCGTCGCCGCGCTCGCGCAGGACGCGACCGTGCTCGGTGACCGGCGAGGCCTCCTGCGGATGGTGCTGGCGCAGCCACAGCCGGCGCTCGCAGCCGCGCGCGGAGGCCAGCACCTGCGCGGTGATGCGGGGCGGACGGCGCGCGCCCTCGCCCGGAGTCGGAGCGGGCGCGTTCAGCCCGCGGCCTTCTCCGCGCCGGTCGTCGTGGCGGCCGTGCCGGATTCCGGGGCGGCCGCCGGCTCGTCCTCGGGCCGCAGCCGGAAGATGCGCGACAGCTCGCTGCGCAGCTGGCCCTCGTTGAGGCGCTGGTAAAGCACCCCGCGGTAGGCGACCGAGATGCTGCCGGACTGCTCGCTCACGACGATGATCGCCGCGTCGGTCTCCTCGGACAGACCGATGGCGGCGCGGTGGCGCGTGCCGAGCGAGATGGCGGTGAGCGGGTTCGCCGACAACGGCAGGATGCACGACGCGGCGACGATGGACTCCTCGCGGATGATGACGGCGCCGTCGTGCAGGGGCGAGCCGGGGCTGAAGATCGTCACCAGCAGCTCGGCCGTGACCCGCGCGTCAATGCGGGTGCCGGTCTCGACGAAGTTGCGCAGCCCGACGTTGCGCTCCATCACGAGGAGCGCGCCGTGACGGCGCTGCGCGAGGTTCTCGACCGCCCGCACGACCTCGCCGAGCACGCCGAAACCGTCGCCGCGCAGGAACGAGCGGAAGTAGCGCGTGCGCCCGAACTGCGCGAGCGCATGCCGCAGCTCGGGCTGGAACAGGATGACGAAGGCGATGACCCAGACCGTCTTGAGGCTGTCCACGATCCAGCGCACGGCGAGCAGGTCGAAGTAGCGTGCGACGATCCCGACGACCACGAGGAACGCGAGGCCGACGAGCATCTGCGCGCTGCGCGTGCCGCGCACGAGCGTGAGCAGGCGGTAGAAGAGCGCCGCGACGATGAGGATGTCCACGACACCCTTGATCCCGAGCAGGCTGGTGGGGTTCATGCGGTCCGAACGTTATCAGATGGGTTTGCCCCGCGGGGAGCGGATCGTGCGCCGCGCGCGCCGGAACGAGGCGGCCGACCCCTGCGCGTCAGCGGCCGCGGGCGGCGCGCGCCGCCTCGGCGACCTTCACGACGCGGACGGTCTCGGCGACGTCATGGGCGCGCACCACGCGGGCGCCGAGGAAGACCGCGAGCGCGGCGGCCGCGAGGCTGGCCTCGAGCCGGCGGTCGGCCGGAGCGTCGCCGAGCAGCCGGGCGAGGAAGCTCTTGCGCGAGGCGCCGACCAGCAGCGGCCGGCCGAGCGCGGCGAGGTCGTCGCCGCGCGCCAGCAGCCGCAGGCTCTGCGCGGCCGACTTGCCGAAGCCGATGCCGGGGTCGAGGGCGATCCGCTCGGCGTCGATCCCGGCGGCGGCCGCGACCGCCATGCGCCGCTTCAGGTGCGCGCCGACCTCGGCGACCACGTCGTCGTAGCGCAGGTCGGTCTGCATGGTCGCCGGGGTGCCGCGCATGTGCATCAGCACGAGCCCCGCCCCGCCGGGGGCGACGACGCCGGCCATGGCCGGGTCGCCGAGCGCGCTGACGTCGTTGACGACGTGGACGCCCCATTCCAGCGCGCGCGCGGCGACGGCGGCGCTGCGTGTGTCCACCGACAGCACCACGCCCGGCTCGCGGACGAGCGCCGCGACCACCGGCTCGAGCCGGCGGAGCTGCTCGTCGGCCGGAACCTCCGCCGCGCCCGGCCGGGTGCTCTCGGCGCCCAGGTCGAGCAGGTCCGCACCCTGGGCGAGCAATTCGCGGCCGCGGGCGATCGCCGCCTCCGGGTCCAGGTAGCGGCCGCCATCCGAGAACGAATCGGGCGTGACGTTGAGCACCCCCATCACGAGCGTGCGCGCCGAAAGGTCGAACGTGGCGCCGCGGCAGCGCCAGATCACGCGCCCAGCACCTCGCGCAGGCGCCGGATCTGGGCGGCGTGGCCGTGTGCGTGTTCGGCGTAGATCTCGAGCCAGCGTTCGGCGTGGTAGGAGCCGGATTCGGTGTGCCAGCCGAGGTGGCGCCACTCGTCCTCGGTCATCGTCTCGAGGAGTTGCGCCGTCGTCTCGCGCGCGGCCTTGAACATCGCCAGCGAAGGCGCGAGCGGGCGCTCCTGGTAGCGGAGCCGGCGCGCCCATTCGGCCTGATCGTATCCCTGGATCACCGGGTGCGGCTCGGCCAGCAGCCGGCGCAGGCGGAGCGCGCTGGCGGACTCGCTGTCGGCCAGGTGATGGACGATTTCGGCCGCGCTCCACTTGTCCGCGATCGGCCGGGCCGTCAGCGCCTGCTGCGGAAAGCCGTCGAGCGCCCGGGAGACTTCGTCGTAGCCGTCCCGGTAGCGCCGGATCAGCGCCCGGCGTTCGGCGGTCGTCATCGGGAGGGCCTCCTCGGTCGAAGATCGGGCGCGGTTCCGGAGCTTTGACCCGCCGGGGGCCGGATGCTAACACTTACCGGCCTTTTTCCAGCGTCCGGCCGCCTGAACGCGCGGCCGTGCCGCGTTCCCGCCGCTCCCCGCGGCAGCGCAAGTGTTTCCCGGATCGGGTTCGGAGGTTTCGCTCGCATGGCCTGCTGGAAGCGTCTGCTGTCGTGCGCCGCGCTCGGCGCGCTCTTCGCCCTGCCCGCGCAGGCCCAGATCGGCGGGCGCCCGATCGAGGCCCACGCCGGCGCCGGCATCTCGAGCTTCGACGCGCGTGATTTCATCAAGGACAGCCCGATCTACACCGGCTCGCTCGGCTGGCGCTGGATGAACCACCTGTCGCTCGAAGGCTCGTTCACGGGCGTCAAGACGCGGCTCGACCGGCCCGGGGACATCGAGCACGAGTGGTCGTACGCGGCGCTCGACGCGCGCTGGAACCTGCGCGATCCCGGCGAGCGGGCGACGCCCTACCTGCTCACGGGCTTCGGACTGGGCCGCTCGCTCAACGCGATCGAGGGCGTGCACCGCATGGGAACACCCAGCATCGGCGCGGGCTTCCTCTACGACGCCCTCGGCAGCTCGCGCACCTACCTGCGCCTGCAGGTCCGCGACATCCTGTTCCGCGAGAAGGGCGCGCTCGAGAGCAGTCACCACCTCGCCGTGACGGCCGGACTGCAGTTCACGCTCGGCGGCCGCCCGAAGGATCAGGACCTCGACGGCGTCCGTAACTGGCTGGACAAGTGCCCCGACACGCCGATCGGCGCGAAGGTGGACGCCTCCGGCTGTCCGCTGGATTCCGACAAGGACGGCGTCTACGACGGCCTCGATAAGTGCGAGGGCACGCCGGCCGGCTGCAAGGTCGGCAAGGACGGCTGCATCGTGGACACCGACGGCGACGGCGTGTGCGACGGCCTCGATCAGTGCGAGGCCACGCCGCAGGGCGCGAAGGTGGATGCGAAGGGCTGCCCGCTCGACAGCGACGGCGACGGCGTCTTCGACGGTCTCGACCGGTGCGAGAACACGCCGAAGGGCTGCCAGGTGGATTCGACCGGCTGCGTCGTGGACACGGACAAGGACGGCGTCTGCGACGGGCTCGACCAGTGCCCGAACACGCCGGCCGACCTCAAGGTGGACCCGAACGGCTGCCCGATCGAGGTGAGCGAGCGCGAAACGGAACTGCTCGACACCGGCACGATCAGCCTGCAGGACGTCAACTTCGACGTCGGCAAGGCGACGATCAAGGCCGAGAGCGACTCGGTGCTGTCCGACCTCGCCAGGATCCTGCTGCAGTACCCGACGCTGACGATCGAGATCGGCGGCCACACCGACAACTCGGGCAGCCTGGCGAAGAACATGACGCTCTCCGATGCCCGCGCGAAGGCCGTGCTCGCGTGGCTGACGTCCCGCTACCCGGCGCTCGACGCCTCGAAGTACACGGTGAAGGGCTACGGTCCGACGCAGCCGGTGGCCTCGAACAGCACCGCGCTCGGCCGCGCGAAGAACCGCCGGGTCGAGTTCAAGGTGACCAACACCGAGGCGCTCAAGATCGAGCGCGAGAAGCGCGGGTTCCTGAAGAAGGACGGCTCCCAACCGTAACCATCCAGGGTGGATTGAACGACGTGCCGCCAACGCGTGGCCGGGCACCCGCCGCCGGCCACGCGTTTTTTTCGGAGGCCGCCCCGGACCGGCGGGGCGATCGGAGCGATGCAGGAGGGATGCGAATGACGCCAGCGGACCACCGCGCCCCGGAAGCCGACACGCCCCTGCGGCTGACCGCAACGGGGCTCGCGGGCGACGGCACGGACCCGCCGCGACGGCTGCTGGCCTTCGTGGATTCGGTGCTTCGCGGCATCGGGCAGGTGATGCTGCAGAACAACGCCTTCACGGGCCTGCTCTTCCTGGCCGGCCTCTTCTTCAACTCCGCGCTGTTCGGCTGGGCGGCCCTGCTCGGCGCCGCCGTGAGCACGGCGGCCGCGACGCTTCTCGGCGCGGCACGTTCGCAGATTCGGGAGGGCCTTTTCGGCTTCAACGGGGCCCTCGTCGCCATCGCCCTGCTCTTCTTCCTGAAGCCGGACGCGCTGGCCTGGAGCTACGTCGTCCTCGCGGCCGCCTGCACGACCGTCCTCATGGCGGCGCTGATCCGCCTGTTCGGCACCTGGAAGGTTCCCGCGCTGACGGCGCCGTTCGTCCTCACGACCCTGGGCTTCGTGCTGGCCACCGCGCGCTTCGGCCGCCTGCATTCGACCGGCGTGCTGCCGACCGCCGGGCTTCCCACCGCCGCATCGGTCGAAGGGGTCGTGACCGCCGCGACCGTGGGCACGGGGCTGCTGACGGGCCTCTCGCAGGTCTTCTTCCAGGGCAACGCCATCACCGGCGTGTTGTTCGCCGTCGGGCTGTTCCTCAGCTCGCGTTCGGCGGGGGTGGCCGCGCTCCTGGGTTCCCTCGCGGGCCTGCTCACCGCCTGGGTCCTGGGAGCCGCCGAGCCGGCGATTCGCTCCGGCGCCTTCGGCTTCAACTCCGTCCTCGCGGCGATCGCGCTCGCGGGCGGCTTCGGCCCCGCCTCGACCTCGTACGCGGCGCTGGGCGCGATCGCGAGCGCGGTGCTGTTCGCGGCCCTGTCCGCCGCGCTGGCGCCGCTCGGGATGCCGGCGCTGACCTCGCCGTTCGTGCTGGTCGTGTGGCTCTTCCTGCTCGCGCGTCCGCTGCTGCGCCGGGTTCAGGAGGGGGCGGCGGCCTGAGGAATCGCGGGAGCGTTCACGCGCGTCCGGCGCCGCGCTGAAAGGTTCGCGGGCGGAGCGTGCCGCCGGGGTCACGGAGCGCCACGCCCGCCGGCGCGGAGCCGGCCGGCTTCACGTCTTCTGCTTCTTCTTCTCGGCCGCGGGGAAGAGCACGTTGTTGAGGATCAGCCGGTAGCCGGGCGAGTGCGGGTACTGGTCGAGCTTCGTCTCGGGATCGCCGACCATGTGCTGGTAGTCCTCGGGGTCGTGGCCGCCGAGAAAGGTGAAGGTGCCGCGACCGTACTGGCCGTGCAGGTACTTCACCTCGTCGGTGCCCTCGACCTCGCCGAGCACGAGCACGTTCGGCTTGAGCTTCGAGCGCCGGAAGCCGGTGCTCTGACCGAGGAACTCGGGCACGGCGTTGACGTGGTCCTGCGTCAGCATGGTCGGGACGGGATCGTTCTTGGCGCTGAACTCGAACAGCGTGAAGACCGTGTTGGGGCCCCGCTGGTTGGCCTCGGCGGTGACGTCAATGTCCGAGAACCGGTAGGCGATCGGGTCGGGCTCGAGCGTGAAGTTGCGGAACGCCAGCGTCTGGCTGAAATCGAGCTTCGACTGCGCGGCCGGATCGGGCGGATCGCCGTCGTACACGACGTCGGCGATGTCCACGCCCTGGGCCGCGAGCGCGATGTCGTAGGTGTCGGTCGCCGAGCACATGCCGAACATGAAGCCGCCGCGTCCGACGTAGTCGCGAATCGCGAGCGCGACCGCGCCCTTGAGCTGCGAGACCTTCGCGTATCCGAGCCGCGCCGCCATCGCCTTTTGCACCGCCTCCTCCTCGATGTACCAGGGCATCGAGTGGTAGGCCGCCCAGAACTTCCCGTGCTGCCCGGTGAAGTCCTCGTGGTGCAGATGGAGCCAGTCGTACTTCGCAAGATCGCCCTTGAGCACCTCCTCGTCCCAGACGCGCGCGTACGGGATGTCGGCGTACTGCAGGGCGAGCGTCACCGCGTCGTCCCAGGGCGGCGTGTTCGGCGGAATGTAGACGGCCACCTTCGGCGCCTTCTCGAGCGCCACCGACTCCATGTTCTCGTCGGCGATCTTCGCGCGGATCGCGGCCTCGGCGGAGCCGTTCACGGGTTCGAGCGTGACCCCGCGGATGTTCGCCTCGCGCTCGGTCGCCGGATCGTCGGCGAGCAGGAACGAGCCGCCGCGGTAGTTGAGCAGCCACTCGGCCTTCTGGCCCTGCTCGAGCACCCAGAACGTCAGCCCGTAGGCCTTCAGGTGATTCGTCTGCGCGTCGTCCATCGGCACGAGCAGCTTCGCGAATGCGGTGCCGGGCGCCAGCGAGCCGGCGAGCAGCGCGCCCGCGAGGCCGAGCACGAGCGGCAGCGCCTCGATCACCTCGGCGTGCGACTTCTCGCGCGGCTTCACGGCCGCTGCCGCGGGTCCGTCCGTGCCGGCGGCCGGCGCGCCGCCGGGATCGCCGTCGTGACCGGGCGGCGCCGGCGCGGGGGCGTCGAAACGCCAGATGCGCACCCTGCCGCGGCCGCGCGTGAACAGCAGCGCGATCGCCAGGCCGGCGAACGCGAGCAGCATGACCGGAATCGCGGCGAGCAGCGCGATCGCGCCGCCGACCGGACCGAGCCGGTGGACCTGTGGCCGCCCGAGCGGGCGGCCGCCCATGCCGTCCAGGCGCCTCACAGTCGCGACTCCCGGCGCAGACGCTCGACCTGGCGGCGCACTTCGGCGGCGTTCCAGGCCCGCGGGTAGCGTGCGAGGCACTCCTCGTACTGGGCCAGCGCCCGCCTGGGGTTCCCGAGCTTGAGCCACGCGTCGCCGGCCTTCTGCCGCGCGACCGGCGCGAGCCGGTCCCCGGGCAGCGAGTCGGCCACGACGGCGAGCGGCACGAGCGCGCCCGTCCAGTCGCCGGCCTCGCCGCGCAACTCGGCGAGCTGCAGCGCGGCTTCGGCGTGGAACGGTGAGGCGACCGGCAGCGCGCGCCACAACGAGTCCGCCACGCGCAGGGCGAGCGCGCGCTCGCCACGCCAGCGCTCCCACGCGAGCAGCCCGAAGGACCGCACGGCCGGGGCGCCGGGCTGCTCCTCGAGCAGGTAGACGCGCTGCAGCGCCGCGACCGCGTCCGGCGACTGCTCCTCGAGCGCGACGCGGCGGTAATTCTCCAGCGCCGAATCGCTCCGGCCGGCGAAGAACTGCGCCTCGGCGAGGGCGAAGCGCGCGGGCGGATAGAGGCGGGCGAGCGAGTCGAGCGCCGGCACGGCGGCGGCGGGCGGGCCGTCGCGAAGCTGCGCCCACGAGCGCTCGAGCGCCAGCTCGGGACGATCGCGCATCGCCTCGGCGCCGCGCGCCAGCAGCGCGCGCGCGTCGGTGGTGCGGCCGCCCTCGCGCAGCGAGCGCGCCAGCGCGAGCAGCAGGTCCTCGCCCCACTCGGAAGGCGGCAATCCCTGCAGCGCGCGCGCCAGGCGCGGGGCCGTCTCGCGCGTGCGGCCGGCGAGCGAGGCGAGCTGGTTCGCGCGCCGTGCGGAGTTGACGCGCAGCACCGGCGCGAAGGCGGTGTCGCCGGCCAGCGAGATCAGCGCCTCGGTGGCGGCCACCGAATCGCCGGCGAGCCCCGAGAAGAGCGCCTCGTCGGCGAACCAGCCGCGCAGCGGCGGCCGCCATTGCGGGCGGTCCGCGGCCGCGAGCGCGGCCGCCGCCTCGGCGGGCCTGCCCTGGCGCGAGAGCATCAGCGCCAGCCCCCGCACGAGGTCGCCGCGCTCCGGCAGCCGCGAGACCGCGAAGCGCAGCGCCTCGGTCGTGCCACGCGGATCCTGGGGCAGCAGCCGCAGCAGCGCCGTCAGCGCCCAGCGACCTTCGGGCGGCGAAACGGCCCAGGTCTCGACCGCGGCCTGCGCGGCGTCGCGCGGCCGGCCGAGCCTCTCGCTGGCGAGCACCATCTCGGGCGAGCCCAGCAGCGAGTCGCGCGCCGCCGCGCGTTCGGCGCGCAGCAGCGACTGAGTGCCGGCCCAGTCGTCCTGGGCGACGCGGATGCGCGCCAGCTCGAGGACGACGTACGGATGGTGCGGAGCGTCGCGCAGCACGACGCGCAGCGTGTCGAGCGCCCGGGAGAACTGGCCCGCGAGCCGCAGGTCCTGCGCGGTGCGAAGCGAGCGCGCGAGCGGCGGCGCCAGCGCCGGCACGGGACGCGCCGGCCGGGGCGATTCGGAAGGGGAGGGCACCGAGAAGTAAAAGGGCGGCGAGGAGTCCTGCATCTGCCGCGATCCGGCCAGCACGCGGATGACGGGCGGAGAAGGCGAGCGCGAGGCGCCGGGCGACTGCGACTGCGCCGCGGGCACGGGGAACAGCACAAGCGTCGCGAGTGCGACGGCCGGCCACCCGATCACCCTCCACCGGCGCGGGTCGGTCTCGCGGCGGCCCGCGAACGGCCGCCGCGGGCTCACTTCGGGCTCCCGTTCAGCCGCTGCAGGTAGCTCTCGATGAACGCGCGGTACTGCGACGGGTAACGGTCGGCGTCGGCCTTGAGCAGGTCGAAGCGCAGGCGGTCGTTCTCGCGCAGCAGCGACGGCGGCAGCTCCGCCGGCGAGGGCCGGGCCGCGTCCACGCCGGTGCGCGACTCGCGCTGCGGGTCGTAGTCGCGGCGGTTGAGAGAGCGCGCCGCGTCGAGCATGCGCGACAGGATGCGGTTCTGACGCTCCTCGAGGTCGTCCCCGGGCTGGCCGTCGCGCAGTTGCTCCTCGACCTCCTGCATGTCGCGACGGGTCTGGTCGAGCCGGCCGAGCAGTTGGCGGCGCTGGGCCTCCTCGGCCTCCACGGCCTCGAGCTCGGAGCGGATGCGGCCCTGTTCGTCGGCGAGGCGCCGCATCTCGGCGGCGTCGCCCTCGGACAGGCGCATCTGCTCGCTCAGCCGTCGCGCGAGCTCGCGCGAGCGCTGGTTGAGCTGGTCCTGGCGCTGGCCGAGGCCCTGCATCTGCTGGCTGCGGCCCGACCCGCTCTGGCCGCCGGGCTGCTGGCCGGGCCGGTTGCACATGCTGGCCTCGCTCTCGCGCAGCGCGTTCACGGCTTCGGCGAGCGCGGCGCGCGCCGCCCCGTTCGACTGCTCGCTGCGCGCGCGGTTGCCCTGCGACATCTCGCGGCCCGACTGCGACAGCCCCTGCATGGCCCGGCCGAGCGCCTCCGACACCTTCGGCGACAGGAACGGCGTCTGCTCCGAGAGCACGCCCAGCGAATCGGCGATGCGCGCCACGCCTTCGGACAGGTCGGTCTGGCGGCCCGCCTGCTGCTCGGGCGTGCGTCCGTCCTGCGGTGTCGTGGACGCCTCGGTGCCGAGCGAGACCAGGTCCTGCGCCGCCCGCCGCACCGCGGCGAGCTGCTCGGCGGAGCGCCGGGCCTGCGCCGACTGGCTGCTCCGCCGCATGCTCTGCGCCGCCTGCGCGAGACTCTGGCTCGCCTGCTCGCCCGAGCGCTGCGCCTTCGAGTCCTGCCCCGACTCGCTCTCCTGCGCCGCCTGATCCTGCTGCGTGGCGGCCTGCTGCTCGAGCTGCCCGGCGGCCTGCTCGAGGTCGGACTTCGCCTGCTCGCCGTTCATCTGCCCGGCGGATTCCCTCGCGTCCTTCGCCAGTTCGCGCGAACGTTCCGCCGCGTCGCGCTGGCGTTCAGCCTCGCGGTTCCGGTCGGCGCTCGCCTGCTCCCGCGGCGTGCGGGGCTCGCCGGCGTTCGCGCGTTCGCCGTGCTCGCGGTTCATCGCGTCCTGCCGCTTCTTGAGCTCGTCGGCGCGGTTGGCGAGCGCGTCGAGCTTCTCCTCGTCGCGAAGCTGCTTGAGCAGCGCCAGGCTGCGCTCGAGGTTCTTGAGCAGGTCGCGGTTCTGCTCGCGCATCTCGGGCAGCGTCTGCTCCAGGGTGCGCCGGTCCATCTGCTCGAGCGCCTTCTTCATCCGCTCGAGTGCGTCGCGGAACTCGGGGCTCTGGATCTGGCGCATCAGCTCGCTCATCTCGCGCAGCTTGTCCTGCAGTTCCGCGCGGAAGGCCTGTCGCTCGGCGGCGTCGCTGAGCTGCTGGCGCATGTCCTGGGCGGCGCGGTCGATCTGCCGGGAAAGCTCCTGCTGGCGTTCGGTGGCGCGCTTCATTTCCTCGGCGCGTTCGTACTGCGGGGAACTCTGCATGCCGGGCCGTGGCTGCTGGCGCTGAAGCTGGTCGAGCGACTTCTGCAGTTCGCGGGCCTGGTCCGCCACCTTCTGCAGCGACTGCTGGACGCGCTCCTGGCCCTGATCGAGGCTCGTGTACAGCTCCGAGATCGTCGGGAAGCGCAGATGGAACTCGCGGCTCACGGCGCGCGAAGGCCCGCCGATCCGGTTGTTGTCGCGGACCTCGAAGCGGAACGTGCCCGACTCGCCGGGCAGCAGCGCCAGCGCGCCCGCGTCCCAGGCGGCGGCGACGCGGGCCTCGCGCGGCTCGCCGGGGAACGACGAGAGCGGCACCTCGCGCCACGGCGCCGCCGCGTCCTTGCGGAACTGGAGCCGCAGGTCCGAAAGCCCGAGATCGTCCTGCGCGATCACGTCGAAGGGCACCTGCGAGCCCGCCGGCAGGTCGCCGTCGCCCTCGGGAGCCGCGACCGTGATGAGCGGGGGCGCGTCCGCGAGCGCCGCCACCCGGTACCGCCACTTCGCCCCGCCGGTCGAGGACGAAGCGGCCAGCGTCCACATGCCGTCGCCGTCCACGCGCACCTGCCCGCGCCAGCGCCGCGGCGTCACCTCGGCCCACGCCGCGGGCTTCTGTCCCGGCAGCGTCGCCGACAGCGCTTCGAGGTCGCGGTCGAAGGTCACCTCGATCCGCGCGAGGGACCCGCGCAGCGCGGTCAGGTCGCCGCGCGTCGAGGCACCGGACTGCACGGGCAGCCGCGCGTAGGCGGGCGCGCGGTACTCGAACGAGAAGCTCACGGGCTGCGGCTCGCCCGCGAGCGTGATGGCGTAGCGGTCGCTCTCGGTGCGCAGCACGCGCACGGCGTACTGGCGGGCCCGCGTGACCGGCGGAAGGTCGAAGCGCCAGCGCCGTGCGTCGCCGGCCTCCGACTCCAGCACCGGTGCGGGCGAGGGTCCGTCGCCGAGCAGCTTCGGCGCGGAATCCGTTCCGCCGACGCGGGCGCGGATCGCGAGCGTCGCGCCCGGACTCAGGCGGACCGAGCCGGGAGTCACATCGAGCGTCACCGGCGGCGCGGCGGCGCCCGGGTCCCAGAGGGTCCGCCACGAACGCAGCGCCGCCTGCGGCACGATCAGTCCGAGCGCGACGATCAGCGCGGCCGAGGCGCCGATCGCGGCGAGCGGCGCGCGCGCCGCGATCGGCGGTTTCGCGCCGGCGAGCGGTTCGGCGGCGAAGCGCTGACCGGCTTCGGCTGCGAGCGCGGAGGCGAGTTCGCCGGAGGTGTGCGCGTCGCGGCCGGATTCGAGATCGAGGGCGTTGCGCAGCCACGAGCGCAGCGCCGGGAAGCGCCGCTCGATGACTTCGAGCCAGTCGGCGAAGCGCGGGGCGTCGGCGGCGAAGGCGCGGACCGCGAGCGCCAGCGCCGAGAGCGAGGCGGCGCCGAGCAGCACGAGCCGCGCGAGCGAACCGCCGGGTCCGGCCGGCAGGGCGATGCCGATCGAGAACGCCACGGCGAGCAGCACCGCGCAGGCCGCGGCGGCCCGCAGCGCGTGGCGCGTCGCGAGCGCGCGGCGAACGGCCGCGTGCCGGCGGCGGAGCTGCGAAGTCAGGCTGGGCGACGGAGCGCGTTCGGGCATGAGTTCCTGCGGCGCGGTCAGTGCGTCAACGCGTAATGAACGATGTTGACGGCCATGCGCGCGGCGGCTTCGCGCTTCTCGGGCGGGTCCTTGTGGACGCTCTCGTCCTCGAGCCCGTCCCCGAGGTCGCAATCGAAGGAAAAGAGTACACAGAGCCTTCCGCCCCGAACAATGCCGAAGGCGCGCGCCGGCCCCCCGTCGTGCTCGTGGATCTTGGGCAGCCCGGCCGGGAACTCGTAAAGCTGGTGGAAGACCGGATGCGAGAAGGGCAGCTCGACCAGTTCGGCGTCGGGGAACAACTTGGCCATTTCGCGCCGGAACGAAGGGGCGATTCCATAGTCGTCGTCGGCCCACAGGAACCCGCCGGCATCGAGCCAGCGGCGCAGGTTGGCGGCCTCGGCGTCGGTGAATTTGATGTTCCCGTGACCTGCCGCGAACGCGAACGGGTACTGGAAGAGCGCCGCCGAGCCGGGTTCGACGACCGCCTCCTCGGTGCCCGCGACCGCGATGGTCGTGCGCTCGCGCACCGCCGCGAGCAGGTTGCGCAGCGAAGTCTGGTCGCCGTACCAGTCGCCGCCGCCGCCGTACTTGAGGCGTGCGATGCCGAATCCGCGCGCGCCCGGAGGGGTGGCGCCCTCGCGCTGCGTGACGCCGCGCGAAGCGGGTGCGCCCTGCGCGCGCGCGGGCGCGGAAGGCAGGGCAAGCAACAGGCAGGCGAGGGCCGTGGCGCGAAGGAGCATGGCCGGAAGGATAGCAAAGGGGGAGGGGCCATCGGGCCCCTCCCCCGGACGAACGCGGGACCGCGCGGGGATCAGCGCCGCGCGTCGCTCCCGGTGTAGAGCGTCGAGCCGTCCGGCATCCGGATCATGTTCGGACCGGTCGCGACACCGCCGGGATTCACGGCGTTGGCGCCGAGCGGGAAGATCTTCCAGCGACCTTCCTCCTGGCTGACCATGAACGATCCGCCGAAGACGCCCTGCACGTGCCCTTCCGCGTCCACCCGCAGGCCGCTGAAGTCCGAACCGATCCAGGCGATCACCTGGCCGTCGGCGTCCACCGCGGTGACGCGCACGAGATAGACCTGGCCGCTGATGGGCGGCGAATAGGTCAGGACGCGCGCACCCGTCGGGCTGCCCAGCTTGTACGAGGTCGCCGGCGCCGCGACGTAGCCGACGAACTGGTCGCGCACCAGACCGTTCCACACCGGCCGCGGCGTACCGCTCAGCACGTACTCGGCGTTGAGCGCGCTCGGGCGGAACTGGTAGACGTGGAGCCAGTAGCCGGCCGCGCCCGCGATCGCGCCCCACGACATCGTGAAGTTGGAGTCCGCCTTCGCCGGGAAGGCCTGGCCCGTGTAGACGAGCGAACTGGTGGTCGCGCCGGTCAGCCGCGCCGGGTTCGTGAGCGGAGACCTCGTGGTGGTGGCGCCCGCGAGCAGGCCGCGGGCCATGTAGGTCGCCGGCGAGAAGCCCGAAGGCCGCGAGTCGGTGAGCTCGTACAGTTCCCAGTGCGAGTCGAGCCACTTGCGCGGCGCGTTCACGATGTAGTCGCGCATCGGCTCGAAGCCGCCGTTCGAGGCGCGCCGGAAGAACTCGAAGCCCGACCCGTTTCCGCCGTCCAGCAGCATCGTCTGGACCGCGCCCGGACCGTTCCGGTAGACGGATTCGGTCGAGACCAGCGAGTCGCTCTCGGAAGGGCCCGCGGTGCCGCGGTCGAGGTAGTAGTAGACGTAGGTGGGCATGTCCGGCCAGACCATCAGCTGCGCCTCGGGGTCCGGGGTGCCCTCGAGTTGCGTGTAGGCGGCGTCCACGCTCGTGATCTTCCTGGCGCAGCCGGCCAGCGCGAACGGCAGGGCGAGCGCCGCGAGGGCGAGGGCCAGCAGGACGCGCGGAGTGAGGAAGCGGGTCATCTCTGCCTCTTTGTCGTTATTCGGCCTGGATGCCCTTGCGGCGATCCAGCGAGATCCAGATGTCGAGCGCCAGACCGCTGGCGACGTAGACCGACGAGTACGTCCCGAAGACGGTGCCGATCAGCATCGCGAACGAGAATCCGTTGAGAACTTCGCCGCCCCACACGAACAGCGCCAGCGCCGTCAGGAAGACCGTGAAGGCGGTGATGATCGTGCGCGACAGCGTCTCGTTGACCGCGATGTCCATGACCCGCGAATGCTTTTCCTTGCGCAGGGCCTTGGAGCGCTCGCGGATGCGGTCGAACACCACGATGGTGTCGTTGATCGAGTAACCGGCAATGGTGAGCAGGGCGGCGACGACGGTCAGGGAAACCTCTCGCCCGGTGAACATGAGGAATCCCAGCGTCACGAGCACGTCGTGCAGCAGGGCCACGACGCCGCCGAAGGCGAACTTGAACTCATAACGCCAGCCCACGTAAAGGAGAATCGCACCGAGGCTGGCCAGGACGGCCCACAGCGCCTTGGAGCGGAGCTCGCCGCCCACCTTGGGGCCGACGGTCTCGATCCGACGCTCCTCGACCTGGGTGTCCTTCAGGTGCGCCGCGACGGCCTGGGTGATCCGCGTGCCGATCACCCGGGCGTCGGTGGTGTCGCTCTGGACGCGGACCAGGAACTCGTCCTTCTGCGCGCCGGTCATCTGCTGGATCTCGGCGCCCCGGAAGCCGCCCGCGTCGAGCGCCTCGCGGACGTCGTCGGCGTGCGCGGCCGGAACGGTGCGGATCTGCAGCAGCGTGCCGCCGGTGAAGTCCACGCTGTACCTGGGGCCCTTCGTGAACAGCCAGGCGAGCGTCGCGAGCACGAGGACGGTCGAGAGGACGTACGCCACCCGCCGGTACTTCATGAAGGGGATGTTCGAGTCGTGCAGAATCTGGAGCATGGCCGCTTCGTCCTCGTCAGATGCTCAGCCGCTCGATCTTGCCGCGGCTCAGCCAGAAATCGTAGATCATGCGCGTGAAGAGCACCGCGGTGAACAGGTTGGCCACCAGGCCGATGATGAGCGTGACCGCGAAGCCCTTGATCGGGCCGGTGCCGAACTGGAACAGGAACAGGCCCGAGATGATCGTGGTCGAATGCGCGTCGAAGACGGTGCGGAAGGCGCGGTCGTAACCGGTCTCGACCGCCTGCCGGATGCTTCGCCCGCCGCGCAGCTCCTCGCGGATGCGCTCGAAGATGAGCACGTTCGTGTCCACCGCCATGCCGACCGTGAGGACGAGGCCGGCGATACCGGGCAACGTCAGCGTGGCGCCGAAGCCGGCGAGGCAGGCGATGATGTACACGGTGTTCAGCAGCATGGCGAACACCGCGATCAGCCCCGAGAGCTGGTAGTAGACGATCATGAACGCGATGACGAACACCGTGCCGATGACGCCGGCCTTGATGCCGTCGCGGATGGAATCGCCGCCCAGCGACGGACCGACGGTGCGCTCCTCGAGGATCCTGACCGGTGCGGGCAGGGCGCCGGCGCGCAGCACGATCGCGAGGTCCTTGGCGGTGGCGATGTCGATGGAGCCGCCCGTGATCGAGGCGTCGCCTGTCGGGATCCGGTCGCGGATGACGGGCGCCGACTGCACGCGGCCGTCGAGGATGATCGCGAGCTGGCGGCCGACGTTGGCGCCGGTCACGCGCGCGAAGTCGGAGCGGCCCTTGGGCGTCATCTTCATGCTCACGCCCCACGCGGCCGGGTTCGTCTGGTCGAGGCCGACCTGCGCCTCGGCGCTCGCCACCGAGCCGCCCGTCATCTCGGGTTCGCGCTTGAGCACGTAGAGCATGCGCCCGGTGATGCCGGCGTTGGCGATGTCCTCGTCGCCCCACAGCACCTGCGTGTCGGACGGCAGGATCGAGTCGAGCACCGCGGACGCGAACAGCTTCTCGACGACGCCAACCTCCTCCTTGGCGATGAAGCCCTGGTCGAGCATCCGGCCGGTGATCGGCTTGCTGCGCAGCAGCGAATCGGTTCCGGCCCCGGGGCGGTTGGCGAAGTAGTTGTCGAGGCGGCTGAAGGCGGCGGCGGCCTCCTCGGGCGTGCGGACCAGCTTGAACTCGAGCAGCGCCGTCTTGCCGATCAGTTCGATCGCGCGCTCGCGATCGGTCAGGCCCGGGAGCTGGACGGCGATGCGATCCTCGCCTTCGCGCTGCACCAGCGGCTCGGCGACGCCGAACTGGTCAATGCGGTTGCGGATGATTTCCATGGCCCGGTCGGTGGCGTCCTTCGCCTCGGCGGCGTTCAGGCGGGACTTGTCCACTTCGAGCAGGAGCTGCAGTCCGCCCTGCAGGTCGAGTCCGAGGTGCACGGACTGCTTGCGGAGCTTGGCGAGATCGTCCGGCTTCATGGCCTCCCGCTGCGCGGGAGTCGAGGTGTAGAAGCGGTAGGACGGAAAAAGGTAGACCGCCGCCAGGATCGTCACCGCGACGACGCCGAGCAGCTTCCACTGGTCCGAGCGAGACATGGCAGCCCCCAAGCGGTCAACAGCCGGGAAGGCGTGATCCACCCTCCCGGCGTGCACGGAACAAAATGAGGGCGGGAGTCTAAGGGCCGCCTCGCCGGAGTGTCAACGAACGCACCTGCATGCGGATTGGCCGGCTCGATCGCGCGGCGCCCGCTCCCGGCGCGGCGTCCTGCGCGGGTCGCACCACCCCCGCGTCCGTGCGTGATGCCGCATTCCCGTCGGCATGCCGGGTCGCGGGAGACGGACTCGCCGCGCGTGCCGCAGGCTGCTCGCGTTCGGGTGGGACGTGGGCGCTCACCGGCAGGGACGGAGACCGGATGGCGGCCGGCCTCGATCGGGAGCAGTTGCGATGCTCGTCAGGCATCGCGTTCGCATGAGGTGGGCGGGGAGTGGGAAACGTTGCGGCGTGTGGGGTGGGTTCCCGGCCGGTGAGCGCCGCGAAGGTCGCCGCAATCGCGGGGCCAGCGTCGCCGGCAGCGCAACCCGAGCGAGGCCATCGTGCGCCCTCCCCGCCTGCGACGCGGGGCCGACGTCGCCGACGCCGTCGAGTCGGAACGTTCGAGCACGAATCGCGCGGCATTTCTTGACACTCCGCGAGGCGCCTTCCTATAGTGCCGCCCCTACCGTACCGGGCCCCACCTATCCCAAGCGGAATGAGGAGTTTCCACCGATGATCCGTCGCGTTCGCCTCGCCGGCGTCGCGGTCGTCGCACTGCTCGCGAGCGCCTCGGTCGTGCGCGCTCAAGCGCCCGATACGACCACGGCCAGGCGCGAGGGTGCACTGCCCGGCCGTGGAGCGGTCGGCGCCCAGGCCGGCTCGTCGTTCTTCCTCTCCGAAGGGGATTACTCCCAGGGCGCGCAGCCGCGGATGTCGTTCGCGGGCCATTTCCGCTACGTCATCAGCGACGGCTGGCAATGGCAGGTGAGTCCGTACTTCACCTGGAGCGCCTACGCGGTCGGGACGGACGCGCCGTTCGCGGACCCGAACTTCCCCGCCGAGACGGACAAGGACTTCCACCTCACCCAGATCGTCGGCGCCAGCGGCCAGATCCAGAAGGTGTTCGGCAGGGGACGCACGCGCTGGCACCTCGGGGCGGGCCCCGCCATCTACCGCGTCGTGGTGCAGAACCACCGCAAGGTGCTTCGCGACCCCGTGACCGAGAAACGCCACCAGGGCACCTACCTCGGCGGGACCGCGGAAATCGGCGTGGAGCGGTTCCTCAAGTCGCTTCCGAACACTTCGCTCGAGTGGACGCTCGCCTACCAGGCCGCGTTCGCGAAGGACGACCAGTTCCCTTCCGGTTACAACGGCTCCGTGGGCGCGATCGAGCTGCGCTTCGGCGCCCACTACTACTTCGAGTTCAAGAAACCCAAGGCGCCCGACCTCATGAAGGCGCCGGCGCGATGACGACCCGAAGCCGCAGCGGGCCCCGCTGCGGCTTCGCGCCTTCGGGGCAGGAGGCTCCCGCGTGAACGACCGGGTCCCGTGGACCGAGAAGGTGGGTCCGGAGGCGCTCACCTTCGACGACGTCCTGCTCGTGCCGCGCTTCTCGGCCGTGCATCCGCGCGAGGTGCTCACGCGCTCGCGTTTCTCGCGGAACATCCCGATCCAGATCCCGATCGTCAGCGCCGCCATGGACACGGTGACCGAGGCGGCGATGGCGATCGCACTCGCCCGCGAGGGCGGCATCGGCGTGATCCACAAGAACCTCGCGATCCCCGAGCAGGTGGCGCAGGTGGACCGCGTCAAACGCTCCGAGAGCGGCATGATCGTGGACCCGGTCACGCTGCCGCCGGGCGCCTCGATCGGCGAGGCGCGCGCGATCATGTCGCGCTTCCACATCTCGGGCGTGCCGATCACGCAGGACGGCCGGCTGGTCGGCATCCTCACGAACCGCGACCTGCGCTTCGAGGACGACGACTCGCGCGTAGTTTCGGAAGTGATGACCAAGGCGAAGCTGGTCACCGCGCCGGTGGGCACCACGCTCCTCGGCGCCCGCGACATCCTCGCGAAGCACCGGATCGAGAAGCTGCCGATCGTGGACGACGAGGGCCGCCTGAAGGGCCTGATCACCGTCAAGGACATCGAGAAGCGCATCAAGCACCCCGACGCCTGCAAGGACGAGCTGGGCCGCCTCCGCGTCGCCGCGGCCGTGGGCGCGGGTGGCGACTTCCTCGAGCGTGCGCAGGAGCTGATCAAGGCGGGCGTGGACGCGCTGGTCGTGGACAGCGCGCACGGCCACTCGTCGGGGGTGATCGAGGCGACGCAGCGACTGCGCGCGGGCGTGAGCGGCGCCGACATCGTGGTCGGCAACGTCAGCACGGCCGAGGGCGCGAAGGCGCTGGCCGACGCCGGCGCCGACGCGGTCAAGGTCGGCATGGGGCCCGGAGCGATCTGCACGACCCGGGTCGTGACCGGCGCCGGCATGGCGCAGATCACCGCCGTGCTCGAAGCGGCGCGCGCCCTCGAGGGCAGCGACGTTCCGCTGATCGCCGACGGCGGCATCAAGTACTCGGGCGACATCGTCAAGGCGATCGCCGCCGGCGGGCACTCGGTCATGATCGGCGGCCTGTTCGCCGGCACCGAGGAGAGCCCCGGCGAAACCGTGCTGCTCGAGGGCCGCCAGTACAAGGTCTACCGCGGCATGGGCTCGCTGTCGGCGATGGCCGCGGCGAAAGGCAGCCGCGAGCGCTACTTTCAGGAAGCCACCGACGAGCTCGCCAAGCTCGTGCCCGAGGGCATCGAGGGCCGCGTGCCGTTCAAGGGCCCCCTGCACTCGACCGTGTTCCAGATGGTCGGGGGGCTGCGCGCCGGCATGGGCTACTGCGGCGTCCGCACGATCGACGAGCTGCGAACGCAGGCGCGCTTCGTGCGCATCAGCGGCGCGGGGCTGCGCGAAAGCCACCCGCACGACATCAAGATCACCAAGGAGGCGCCCAACTACGAGGTCCGCTGACCTTCCGGTTCTTCGGCTGTCGCCCAGTCTCGCCATCGTGTCGTTCCTTCCCGTGAGGAGGCGTGCATGCGATCGTTCGGGAGTCGTCGAGGCAACACCGCCGTCCGCTTCATGGTCGAGCAGAGCGCGCGCCGCCGCCTGTGGGCGAGCCTCGGCCCGGAGCGCGGCGGGGAACCGGAGGAGGATCGCGACCCGCTCGCGGTGCGCTGGACGCGCGAGTTCTTCGAGCGCGTGCGCCGCCACGCGGTCCCGCGGATGGCGCTCGTCGAGCCGTTCGAGGACCGCGGCGAGCTGCGCTTTCACGGCGGCGACCGGCTGTCGCTGTGGGCGCTCACGACCCCGCTCGAGCTGGTGATCGCCTACGAGCACGGCGAGAGCCCGGTGTCCCTGCGCGAACGCGCCCGCCGCTGGCTCGCCTGCCTCACGACCCGCACCGCCCCGGGGCTGGCGTCGCGCCACTGGGGGCACCCCGTCTACGGCGCGCGGCTCGATCCGCGCAGCGACGAGCTCGACGTGGTGTGGGCCGTGCCCGGAGACTGGCTCGGGATCGTCGCCAGCGAGCTGCCGATGCCGCGCGAGCACGACCTGCCGCAGCAGTGGGAGGAGATGGCGCGCGCGTAGCCGGGGACCGGCCTCTGGCGGAAAGACGGGGACCCCGGGGCGAATGCCCCGGGGTCCCGCTCATGCCCCGCGACTGGACGGTCGACCGGGCAGAGGATGCGCGCGGCTCAGGCCTTCGGCAGCTCGAACTTGAAGCCGGGGTTCAGCTGGCGGATCTCCGACACCACGCGCTCGAGGCTCTCCTCGGTCTCGGCGCTCCGCGTCGTGCGCCAGGCCGAGTACAGCTCGAGCAGTTCGTCCTGCTTGACGCGCAGCAGCTCGCGCTGCGAGTGCTCGTCAATGCTGCGCTCGAGGTGGTAAACCTCGCCGTTCGAGAAGCGCTTCATCAGGTCGAGGTACTCGCCGCGCATGTGCGAAAGGATCCGCAGGTACTTCTCGAACCCCGTGGACAGCTTCTCGAGCACGTCCGCGACGCCCGCGTTCTTGCGGTGCATCTGCTGCGAGTAGGTGTAGGCGAAGTGGTAGTACGTCTTGCCGCGGCCGATGTAGGCCTCCTCGCTCGGCTGAATCCGGGCCCGGCCGGCGCCGGCGATGGTCGGATTGTCGAAGATGCCGATCGAGACCAGCAGGAAGTCGGCGTTGGTCTTGTAGACCTGGTACTTGAGCCGCGCGTCGGTCGAGTTCGACAGGCGACGGAAGACGTCGGTGTCGTACTTGGACAGGAACCGCCTGGACTGCTCCACGTACTCGGGGTTGATGAACGAGTGCAGCAAGTGCGCGAGGTAGACGTTCACGTCCTCGTCGTAGCAGTCCTGATTCGAGACCAGCCCCGTCTCCATGCGGCTGTACAGGAGACAGTTGATCATGAAGTAGTACGTGGGCTGCAGGTCGCGGCTGGCGTCCTTCAGATCGACGTAATGACGCGGGTTCATGTCGGGCCTCGGCGCTCGGCTTTCCTCCACCCGGGACCGGATTCCCGGTCCCCTCGTGGGCCTTCACGAGGACTTGATTGCAGCCGCCGTGCCATCGCGCGCGCCGCGCGCCGCGGCCGCCGCTGGACCGTCCGCGTTCCACGAACGGCCCGCGGCGACGGGGATGAAGCCTCGATTCGATCGTCACTTCAGTGTCAGCCCCCGCACGTCGTGGGTGCGATGCCCCGATTCGGCCCTGCCGGTGAGCACCGCGCCGGCGCTGCGCCGACGCCCCCGATCGCCCGATGCGATGCCGCGTTTCGCAATTGTCTTTCGGGGGATGAAGAACTCTTGCGAGGTTCGTTCGGTTCAGGCACAAGGGCGGCATGGCGTTGTCGAACCGGCGTCCTCCCGGCAGCGGGCATCGCGGGCTGCACGGCCCGCCGGGCACCGGTCGTGGCGCATCGTGAGAGCGCTCATGTGCCTGCGGGGCATGTCGCTTGCCTGAACTCCCCGGTGATGCATCCTGCGTGCGACGTGCACCCCCAGGAGCCGAGACGATGACCGCGACGCCTTCCGGCAACGAACACCCGCAGCCGTCCGCGAGCGACGGGCGCGAGCCGCACCTGGGCCTGCGCCTGCGGCTGTGGCTGGCGTGCGCCTCGGGTGGGGCCATTGCCGGCCTGGGCTCGCTGTGGGTGCTCGGCACGCGCGTGCGGCCCGGCGCGACCGACCCGGCGGAACTGCTGGCCTGGCTCGGCGGCGTGGCGCTGCTCGCGCTGCTCGCCGGCCTGGCGTTCGCGCTGTGGCTCGACCATCACATCGTCGGCCACCTGCGCGGCCTGCTGCGCGGTGTGGACTCCGACCGTGTCGCCGAACTGCGCGGACTGCCGGGCGCGCGCGGCTGGGGCGAACTCTCGCGGCTCTCGGGCGCCGTCACGGACCTGCTCGGCCAGCAGCGCCGCAGCGCCCGCTCGGTCGCCGAGACGGAAGCGTTGCGCGCCCAGCTCGGCAAGCTCCAGGACGCCGTCGAGCGCTGGGCGCGCGAGGAAACGTGGACCGCGCCGCTGCTGTCGCCCGGGCCGGCCGAGGAGCTGAACGAATGGATCTCGCGCGGCATCGCGCGCCGCTCGGCGGTGGACGAGCAGAACCGCGAAGTCGCCTCGCAGATCGCGGGCGAGCTCGCGGCCGCGCTCGCCGACGCGCAGGATTCCGCCGCGCAGGCGGAGCGCGGATTCGTCGAAGCCACCGCGCTGCTCACCACCGTGCGCGAGCTTCAGCGGCTGTCCGCCGAACTGCAGGGCGCGCTCGACGCTCTGCCGGCCGCCGCGCCCGCGGCGCCGCCGGCGACGCGCGAAGTGCTCGAGGGGCTGGTCGCGGCCTCGCACGAGAGCGTGGAGTCGCTCGGCCAGGGCATGTTGCGAGTGCAGGACGTGGCCGAGCAGGTGCGCCAGCTGGCGAACCGCGCCACCCTGATCGCGATCCACGTCGTCAGCTCGGCGCAGCTCGAAGGCGGACCCGAGGGCGACGTGGCCAGCGAGCTCAAGCGGCTGACCCGCGACGTGCGCGAGATGACCGAGCGCGCGGGCCAGTTCGCCCTCGAAGTCGAGAGCGCGGTCGCCGACGCGTCCGCCCGAATGCGCGACGCGCGTGAGCACGCGCTGGCGCGTCTCGAGGCGCCCGAGGCGGCGGGCGCGACCGCGTCGGCCGGCGACGCGCGCCCGCCCGGCGACGCGCAGCGGCTGCTCGAACGCGTGCGCGAGATGGTGCAGGACGCGGCCCGCAAGGGAGAGCGGCTCTCGCAGGCGGGCGAGCGCGCCTCGCGCGCCGCCGAGCGGCTGGCGCGCCGCGTGGACGAGGAAGCCGCCGAGAGCGAAGCGCTGGCGCTGAGGCTCGCGCCCGCCGCGCCGGCGGGCGAGCGCGACGCGGCTCCGCCGACCGTCGAACTGCGCCTGCTCGGCGAGACGCCGCCGCCGGGCGAGGCGCCGCCCGCCGACGGCGAGCACGCGGACGAGCCACGCGAGGAGCGCCCGTGAACGCGCCCGGGCCCGGAACCCGGCGCGCCGCCGACCCGGCCGAGGGCGAGATCGCCCGCGGCCTGGTCGAGGCGCTGCGCCGCGCGCTCGAACCGGACGCGCCGGCGCGGGCGCGCGCGGTCGCGCGCGGCATCGCGCAGGTGCTCGGGCTCGAGGGACTCGATCAGGCGCTTCACGAGCTGGGCCGCGAGGTCGTGGGCGAGCGTCCGACGGATCTCGCGCACGTCGAAGCGCGCCTGACGCGCCTCGCCGACGAGGCCGAGGCGGCGCAGTCCACGCAGCCGCTGCTCGCCGCCGAGACGGAACTGCAGGCGCTCGCGCGCGCGCTGCGCGACACCGAATGGGCCGGCGAGGGCGCGGACGCCGTGCCCGTCTATGCCGTCGCCGACGTGCTCACCGGGCTGCCGCTCGAGCCCGATGCCGACCTCGGCCGCGCCCGCGTCACCGCGCCCGTGGCCGCCTCGCTGCGCGCCGCGCTCGACTGGATCGGCGCCGACGAAGCGCTCGTCCTGCAGGCGGGCTTTCACGATTCGGCGCTGGCGCTGACCTGTCCGGTCGCGCACGAAGGCGGGCTCGCGCCCGCCGGCGCCGTGCTCGCGACCGTGGAAGGCAGCCTCGGGCCCGAGAGCGACGGGCGCTGGACGCTGCGCGTGCCGCTGCACGTCGAGCGGCCTTCCTTCCTGCTCGTGCGCATCGGCCACGTGCCGGCCGCGATTCCCTGGCACTCGGTCGCGCGCCTGCGCATGCACTCGCCGGCCGAGTGGTCGGCCGCGCCCGAGCCCGTGCTGGCTCCGCTGGCCACGCCGTCCGGCGGCGAGGACGAACGTCCGGGCGCGCTCGTGGCGCTGGGGCTCACGCGCGCGTGGCTGGTCGCCGACCGCATCGTCTGGCGCATCGCCGCCCACGCCGAGCCGGCGGAGGAACGCGGACCCTTCGGCGCCGCGACGCGCGCCGTGCGGGTCGAGAGCGGCGAGCTCTACTGGGTGCTGGAGCCCGCATGGCTGCTGCGCACCACGGTCCCGATCGCCGTCGCCCCGCCCGCGCCGCGCCCGCGCCCCGGAGTCGTTTCCGCGCCGGGCCCCGAGGTGCAGATGGCCGCCGCGCAGGCCGCGGCGCTGGCCAACGCGCCGCGCGTGCGTGCCGGCGCGCCGCCCGCAGGCGGCGCGGCGGGCGAGGCTCACTCGCTCGCCGACGCGGTCGCGCGGGCCATTGATCTGCTGCGCGGCGAGCGCGAGGCCGCCGCGGCTTCGGCGCCGCCGCCACGAGTCGTCGAGCCCAGCCTGACCGTGCTGCGGCCCGAGGACGTGACGCCGCTCGACGGGTCGCCGGAGCCGGGGTCCGATGTCGTGGCGACCGCAGATCCGACGAACGACGCTCCGGCGCCGGGCACGGTGAACGCAGAATCACCGGCGAGCGTCGCGGAGCGGCCCGGGGCTGCCGCCGCGCCCGCGAACACCACCGAAGAGCCCTCCGCTGCCGCGGCGCCCTCGCCGGATGGCGGCGAGCTCCCGCCGGCCGCGCCCGTCGCCGCCTCGCCTGCAGCGGGCGACGTCGCCGCGTCCGCCTCCGCCGCGCCCGCCGCGGGCGTGGTCGCGGCGGCCCCCGCCGGCGACGCGGAGAGCGAGCGGCCCTCGCGGCGCATGTCCATGCCCGGCCGCCGCGCGCTGGTCGCCGACGACTCGCTCGTCGCGCGCATCTTCCTCGCCCGGCTGCTCGAGCGCCGCGGCTTCTTCGTCGAGCTGGTGGGCGACGGCGAGAGCATGTGGCACGCGCTCAGCCGCGGGCCCTGGTCACTCGTCTGCGCCGACGCGACCATGCCCGACTCGCACGGACGCGGGCACGTCGAGCGGCTGCTCGACTTCCGCGGCGCCTGCCGCGAGCCCTTCCGGCTCATCCTGCTCACCCGCGACGCCGGCGAGGAACGCGAGGCGGCGTCCGCCGGCGCCACGCTGTGCCTTCGCAAGCCTTTCGACGCCGAAACGCTCGACGATCTGCTCTCCCGCTGATCCCCACCCGGAGCCCGACGTGACCCCGCTTCCCCCACTCGCCACCGCCCGCCGCATCCCCGCCCCGCTGGTGCTCGTCGCCGACGACGACGCGCGCGTGCTCGAACTGCTGCGCATCGCGCTCGCGAACCAGCACTGGCGCGTCGTCGCGGCGGCCGACGGCAACGAAGCCATCCGGCTCGCGCGCGCCGAGCGCCCCGACGTCGCCGTGCTCGACGTGCGCATGCCCGGCAAGGGCGGTCTCGAAGTCTGCGACTGGCTGCGCCACGACCCCGAGGACCCGCATGTGCCGGTCGTGCTCGTGTCGGTCCACGGCGACACCGAGGCGCGCATTGACGGGCTCTCGCGCGGGGCCGACGACTTCCTGCCCAAGCCCTTCTCGCCGAAGGAACTGATCGCGCGCGTGCAGCGGTTGCTCGTGCGCGAGGGCGAGGCGCGCATCCAGCGCCGCCGCAGCGGCGAGCTCGAGCGCGAGCTGGTGCGCGCGCAGGTCGAGGCGCGCCGCGCGCAGGCCGATGCCCGGCGCGAGCAGCGACTGCGGGCGCTGGCGTTCGGAGCCGGGCGCGAGCTGGCCCGCGTGCTCGACGCGGACGACCTCGCCGAACGCGTGCTGGCGCTCGCGCACCGCATGCTCGGCTGCGGCATGCTGGCGCTGCTGGCGCCCGATCCCGACCACGACCCGGCGGTGTCCTTCACGGTCCGCGCGAGTCGCGGCGAGCCCGGGGCGACGCGCGCGCGCGCGCGGATCGCCGCCGGCGGCGAGCTGGCGCAATTGCTCACCGGCCTCGGCCGGCCGATCACGCGGGCCGACCTCGAGCGCTTCGCCGAGGTCCGCGAGGAGCTGGCCCCGCTCTCGGCCTTCGGCGCGGCCCTGCTCGCGCCGCTGCGCTCGGGCGCCGGCCTCGAGGCCGTGCTCGTCGCCGACGAGCGGCCCGATGGCGCCGCCTTCACCGCCGACGATCTCGAATCGTTCGGGGCGCTCTGCGATCTCGCGGCCACCGCGCTGCAGAACGCCAACCGCTTCCGTGCGGCGCAGGACCGCGCGCTCGAGCTGGTCGCCGAGCGCGCGACCCCGCGCGAGCGGGACCGGCTCGCGGCGGCCGAGGCGGGCGCCCTGGCCGAACGCGCCGCGCGCGAGCTGGCGCTGCCGGCGCGCGAGCGCGCGCTGGTGCGACACGCCGTCGCGCTCGGCTCGTGGGGCTGGAGCGCTCCCGGGCGCGCGGCGATCGAGGACCTGCGCCGCGACGATCCGACCCGGCGGCTGGCGCTGCTGCAGGAGCTGGTGGACTCGGGCGAGTCGCTCGACGCGGGCAACGGGGCGCCGATCGAGGAGCGTCACGCCATGCTGGTGACCGCGGTGTGCGTCCGCTACGCGATGATGCGCGCCTCGGGCCGCAGCCCGATCGAGAGTCGCACGACCGCGCTGGCGTGGACGGGCGCGTGCCTCGACGGCCTCGTGAGCGAGGCGCTCGCGCGGGCGTTCGGCGAAAGCCCCGCGGCCGCGGTTTCGGCGGGCCACCGCGCGGCCTGAGGCGCGCCGCGAGCGGACGCGAACCGGCCCGCCGCGCGTTCGCGCGGCGGGCCGGTTCTTTCGGGGTGCCGCGGTCCGGCTACTTCGTCGTGCCGCCCGCGGGCGCGGGCGTTCCGGTCGCGGGTGCGCCCGGCGCCGCCGCGCCGCCGCGCACGTCGGAGAAGTCCACCTTCGGCGTCGCCTTGTCGGCTTCGGCGACCGGATAGGGAATCGCCGGCTCGTAGCGGAAGAAACCGGCGAACAGGTTCATTGGGAAGCTGCGAACGAGCACGTTGTACTCCTTCACCTGGTCGTTGTAGCGCATGCGTTCGGTGGCGAGGCGGTTCTCGGTGCCCGAAATCTCGGTCATCAGCTGCTGGACGACGTCGAGGCTCTTCAGGTTCGGGTAGTTCTCGATCACGACCAGCAGGCGGCCGATCGCCGAATCCATGCCGCGCGCCGCGTCAATGGACTGTTGCGGCGTCTTCGCGCCCGACATCGCCGCGCGCGCGTCGGCGATGCGCCCGAACACCTCCTGCTCCTGGATCATGCCGCCCTTGACCGAGTTCACCAGGTTGCCGATCAGGTCGCCGCGCCGCTTGAGCTGGTTGTCCACCTGCGCCCAGCGGTTGTCCACCTCGGCCTTGGCGCGCACGAGCTGGTTGTAGTTGCCCGCCACGCAGCCGCCGCCGAGCAGCAGGACGGCCACGACCACGATCACCGCGATCAATGCACCACGCATCCGGGTTTCTCCTTTCGAATCGGCCGCGCTCCGTGCGCCGCCGGTACGGTCAACGCTTCACCAGCTTGCCCCGCCGCCGCCGCCGCCACTGCCGCCGCCGCCGAATCCGCCGAACGACCCGCCGCCGCCGCCCGAGCCGCCCCCGAATCCGCCGCCGAATCCGCCGCCGAGGCCACCCCCGAAACCGCCGCCGCCCCAGAACCAGTCGTCCCAGTTGCTGCGGCTGCGGCCGCGGCCGCCGCGCCTGCGCGAGGAGCGCACGACGATGAAGACGATCTGCAGGACCACGAGCAGGACCAGCAGCGCGACCCAGGAGGGCAGCTTGCCCGAGCGCGCCCGCGAGTAGCGCAGCTCCTTGCCGTCCCACTCGAGTGTGACGCCCTTCTCGGCGGCGACCCGCTGCGCGGCCGCCAGCACCGCGGCGGTGACGCCTCCCTCGTAGTCGCCCTCGCGGAAGCGCGGCACGGCGAGGTCGCGCAGCATCGTCGCCTGCCAGCCGTCGGGCAGCGTGCCCTCGAGCCCGTAACCGGTCTCGAAGACGATGCGCCGCTCCTTCAGCGCCAGCAGCAGCAGCAGGCCGTCGTCGCGATCCTTCGCGCCGATGCCCCAGCTCTCGAAGACCCGCACCTTGTAGGCGTCGGGCTCCTCCGGGTCGGTCGTCCGGACCGTGAGCAGCGCGAACTGCGCGCCGGTCTTCCGGTGAAACTGATCGAGGAACGCCTCGAGCTGCGCGCGCCGCGGCTCGCTGAGCACGCCGGCTTCGTCGTTGACGTAGCCCGAGTAGGCCGGAATCCCGGCGCGCCCGGTTTCGGCGGCCCGCGAGGGGGGCGCGAGGACGAGGAGGGCGGCCAGCGCCAGGGCGCGGGTCCACCACGGGCGCGCGAGCGCGCGCGGGAGCCTCATGAGACGCGCAGGTTGTCGATCGCGGCGATCAGCCGCTCGATCTCGACGAGGAACCGCCGGTACAGGTCCTTCGCGTCGCCGCTTTCGTCCTTGCGCGAGTAGCGCAGCAGCCAGGCGCCGAGCAGCGAGCGGGAGTCGAGTCCGTACAGGTCGGCGACCCGCTGCACGACGCGCTCCGTGCTGGCGGGCGGATCCTCGCCGCGCAGCCGCAGGAGCGTGCGGAACAGCGTGTGAAAGCCGCTCGCCGAGCGCATGAGCACTTCGCGGAGCCGTTCGCCCCGGCCGGCCGAGGCCAGGTACGCCTGCCGCAGCCGGAGATGCTTGCCGCGCAGTTCGTGCTCGCACTGGTGCCGCAGCCAGGTGCGCGGCACCTCGATGCCGGCGAACAGGTCGTCGCCCTCGAGCCGCAGGTGGCGCTCGATCAGGTCGAGCCACTCGATCGGGAACACGTCGAGCGAGCGCACGGCCTGGTCCTTCGTCATGAACAGCGGGTCGAAGTGCGGCGCCTGCTTCGTGACCGGAATGGCCGCGGCGAGCCGGTCGAGCGTCTCGGGCGGCAGCGCGCGCGCGACCACGAGCAGGTTGACGCGCGAACTCGCCGGGTCGAAGCCGGCGGTCAGCACGCTGCCGGTGAGATACGCGGCGAGAAAATCGGCGTCGAGCGCGCCGCGCACGGGCGCGAGCCATCGGCGGGCGGCGTCGAGGACCTCGGACGTGGGCTCGATTCGGGCTTCGCTCGTCTTCATGGCCGGGGACGATAGGGCCGCGCGCGCCCCAGTCAAGCCCCGAGAGGGCCGCCGGGACGCGTCGGCGGCCGCGCCACGCCCCCCGCGCGCGGGTTGACGCTCGCGGAAGCGGACCTTACGGTTTCGGCCCACTCCAGACGGCGCCGCCCGGGGCGACGCCGTCTGCCTGCTTGCAGACTTCTCGATCCGTGAGGAGCGGGCCCGCGGGCCCGGCGCGCACGTGAAAGCCGTCGTCAACGATTTCAGCATCCACGTCGCCACCGTCAACGGTTCCGGCAGCCAGACCGCCAACAACATCCTGCTGCGCTCGATCCTGCAGATGGGCGTGCCGGTGAGCGGCAAGAACCTGTTCCCGTCGAACATCGCCGGCCTGCCGACGTGGTTCACGATCCGCGTGAGCGAGAAGGGTTACGTCGCGCGCGTCGCGCACAACGACGTGCTGGTCGTGATGAACCCCGAGACGGCGGCCGCCGACGTGGCGGCGATGGGGCCGGGCACGTTGATCGTGGTGAACGACTCGATCAAGGTGCCCGAACCGCCGGCCGACCGGATCGTCTACCGGGTGCCGATGACGAAGCTGATGGAGCCGATCACGAACGACGTGAAGCTCCGCCGTCTGGTCGCGAACATGATCTACGTCGGCGTCGTCGGCGGCCTGACGGGGATCGATCCGGCCGAGGTCGAGAAGGCGCTCGCCGCGCAGCTCGGCCGCAAGCCGAAGGCCATGGCGCTCAACCTGGCGGCGGTGCGCGCCGGCTACGGGTTCGCGGCGGCGAACGCGCCGGCCGCTCCGGTGCGCTTCCGCATCGAGCGCCGCGACCTGACGCGCAACCAGCTGCTCATGGACGGCAACATGGCGGCGGCGCTGGGCGCGATGTTCGGCGGCGTCACGGTCGTGAGCTGGTACCCGATCACGCCGTCCTCGTCGCTCGTCGAGTCGCTGATCGGCCTGCTCGAGAAGCACCGCCACGATCCGAAGACCGGCCGCGCGACGTTCGGCGTCGTGCAGGCCGAGGACGAGATCGCGGCGATCGGCATGGTGCTCGGCGCCGGCTGGGCGGGCGCGCGCGCGATGACCGCCACCAGCGGCCCCGGCATCTCGCTGATGTCCGAGTTCTTCGGCTACGGCTACTACGCCGAGATCCCCGGCGTCGTCTGGGACGTGCAGCGCGTCGGACCCAGCACCGGCCTGCCGACGCGCACGGCGCAGGGCGACCTGTCGTTCGCCTACGGGCTCGGGCACGGCGACACGGCCTATCCGGTGCTGCTGCCGGGTTCGGTCGCGGAGTGCTTCGAGTTCGGCGGCCGGGCGTTCGACTTCTCCGAGCGGCTGCAGTGCCCGCTGCTGGTGCTGAGCGACCTCGATCTCGGCATGAACAACTGGATGACCGCGCCGTTCGAGTACCCGGCGGCGCCGTTCGACCGCGGCAAGGTGCTCGACGACGCGGCGCTCGAGACGGTCGCGAAGTTCGAACGCTACCGCGACGTGGACGGCGACGGCATCCCGTACCGCACGCTGCCGGGCGTGAAGAACCACAAGGGCATCTACTTCACGCGCGGCTCGGGCCACGACGAGGCGGCGCGCTACACCGAGAGCCCCGAGGTGTACGTGCGCAACATGGACCGGCTGAAGAAGAAGATGGAAACGGCCCGCACGCTGCTGCCGGCGCCGGAGGTTCGCGAGGCGCAGGGCGCCGAGGTCGGCCTCATCGCCTACGGCACCTCGCACTGGGCGGTGATCGAGGCGCTGGACCAGCTCGCGGCCGCCGGCGTGAAGGCGTCCTACCTGCGGGTGCGGGCGCTGCCGCTGCACCCCGAGGTGCACGCGTTCGCGCGCCGGCACCCGCGCGTGTACGTGATCGAGCAGAACCGCGACGCGCAGCTCACCGAGCGGCTGCGCGCCGAACTCCCGGAGCGCGCGGCGGCCCTGCGCCCGGTGCTGCACTACTCCGGCCTGCCGCTCGACGCGCGCAGCGTCACCGACGGCGTGCTCGCCCACGAAGGCGTGCCGGCGGCCGCGATCAGCGAAGGAGCCTCACGATGAGCGCCACGAGCACCCCGCCGGCCGGCGGTCCGCCGGTCAACCGCGTCGGACTGACGCGAGCCGACTACGACGGCAGCAAGACGACGCTGTGCCCCGGCTGCGGCCACAACGCGATCACCGGCGGCATCATCCAGGCCGCGTGGGAGGCGGGGCTCGAGCCGCACCGGGTGGCGAAGCTCTCGGGCATCGGCTGCTCGAGCAAGACGCCGGCCTACTTCCTCGGGCACTCGCACGGCTTCAACGCCGTGCACGGCCGCATGCCGAGCATCGCCACCGGGGTCGCGGTCGCCAACCGCGGCCTGACCCTGATCGGCGTCTCGGGCGACGGCGACACGGCCAGCATCGGCATCGGCCAGTTCGCGCACCTCGTGCGCCGCAACGTGCCGGTCGTGTACATCGTCGAGAACAACGGCGTCTACGGCCTGACCAAGGGGCAATTCAGCGCCACCGCCGACATCGGCAGCACGCGCAAGAGCGGCGAGGCCAACCGTCTCATGCCGATCGACCTGTGCGCGCTGGCGATCGAGCTGGGCTGCGGCTTCGTCGCGCGCTCCTTCTCGGGCGACCAGAAGCAGCTCCGCCCGCTGCTCCAGGCGGCGTTCTCGCATCCGGGAACGGCGATCCTCGACGTGATCAGCCCGTGCGTGACGTTCGCCGACCACGAGGGGTCGTCGAAGTCCTACGCCGCGGTGAAGGAGCACGACGCGCCGCTGCACGACATCGAGTTCGTGCCGTACTTCGAGGACATCACCGTGGACTACGAGCCGGGCACGACGCGCGAAGTGGGCATGCCCGACGGCTCGCACCTGCTGCTCAAGAAGCTCGGCGCGGACTACGACCCGACCGACGCGCGCGCCGCCATCACGGTGCTCCACGACACGCGCCAGGAAGGCAAGTTCGTGACCGGCCTGATCTACGTGAACCCGGCCGTCGAGCCGTTCACCGAGGAGCTCGGGCTGGTCGAGGCCCCGCTGGTTTCGCTCGCTCAGTCCGACCTGCGCCCGTCGAAGTCCGTGCTCGACGGCATCATGAACGCCTACCTCGAGGGCAGCGCCGCCTCGGCGGGCGGCGGGGGCTGAGAGCGGCTATCGGCCGCGTGTTCGACGCGCCGGACCGGCCCGCATGGCCTCGCCCCACTGCGCGAGGAAGACCGTGACGAACTGCTGCACGCCGGCGCCGCCGGTCGCGAGCGTCGCGAGGGCGAGCGCGACCGCCACCGCGACGTGATAGCCGGTCGAACGCGTGGACTCCGCGCGCACGTAGGCGGGATGCACGGTGTTGATCCAGACCGTGTTCTCGATGAGCCGCCCCATCTCGGGATCGCCCGGGCGATCCTCGAACTGGAGCGAGAGGCCGTAGCGTTGCGCACGGGTTCTGGGTGCCCCGGCGGTTTCATCGCCCGGGCTTGCGGGATCGGCCGTGGGAGTGCCGGCGGCAGGCATCTCGGGAGGCGGCGCTCCGGCCGGCGCCGAAAGCCCTTCGTCGCCCGAGGCGTCGCGCCCGGCGTCGTCCGGCTCCGGACCAGCGTCGCCGGCAGCCGGCGCCTCGCCCGCGGCCCCGACTTCGGCCGCGGCCGGCAGGGCCGCAGCCGCGCCGCCTTCGCCGCGAGCCAGCGAGATGCGCCGCTGGCCGCCGTGCTGGCGCTCGATCAGTGAGGCGAGCAGCGGGAAGTCGTCCGTGAGCCCCTCGAGCACGCGTTCGAGATCCCGCTCGAGGGGCCGGGCGATGCGGCGGCGCTCGTCCTGTGCCGTGTCGCGCGCGTCCCCCCAGCGCGAGAGTTGCGCCTGGACCGCCTCCTGGACGGCGCGCCGATAGGACAGGTAGAGCGCGCCCCGCGGGCCGGTGCGCACGAAGTCGCCCTTGTTGAGCGTGAGCGACTGCGACAGGGCGGGCACTTCGACGATCCCGGTGACGCGCTCGGGCGCGGCCGGCAGGATGCCGAGCCAGTCCCAGCCGCGGCGAATCACCTTGCCGTAGGTGCTGATCGCGATGCCGCGCAGGTGTTCGGGCAGCGGCAGCGCGTGGCGCTGCACGTAGCCGAAACCCGACGGCTTGCGCTGACGCTCGACCTTCACCTCGATCCGGGCGTGCTCGGCGGCGCCCTCCCGGCGCGGCTCGATCACCCGGCCGTTCACCTCGAAGCGCGCGCCGCGGGGATAGAGCGACGCGAGCGCGACGGCGAACTCGGGATCGAGCAGCGGCTGGTAGTGCGTGCGCAGCACGTGCTCGAGGAAGCCGGCGTCGAGCAGCGGTGAAAGCGCGTTGTCGAGGCGCAGCGAGACCGCGGTTCCGCGTTCGCGGACGAACCCGGGCGGCGGAACGGGCTCGTAGGGGGCGAACTCGCGCGACGCGAGGTGCCAGCGCGACGCCGCGTGGGACTTGCCGCGGCGCGACTCGGTCAGCACCTCGCGGGCGGCGAGCAGCGCGAGCTTGATGCCGACGCCCGCGAAGCCGATGCCCTCGCCGCGCGTCTTGGAGCTGGCCGCGAGATTGTGGAACTGCCGCAGTTCCTTCCAGACCATGCCGCGGCCGTCATCCTCGAGCCGGAACTCCGCGGCGGCGGGATCGGCGAAGAGCCGGATGTTCGCGGCTCCCGCGTCGAGCGAGTTCGCCACCAGTTCGGTGAGGATGGTTTCCTCGAGGCCGCCCGGATAGGCGTCCCGCAGGTCCTCCAGGAGGTGGCGCAGGTCCACCTTGGTGTAGCCACGGCCACGTGGGGGCATGATCGGCCTCGAAGTGCGGGATCCGCGCGCATCGGCGAATCGCCGCGCGCAGCATAGGAGCAATCGGGCTCGCGCGCGAAACCACGCCGCGCGCCGCGGATGCGCACTCCGCCTACGCGCTCGTTTCGTGCCCGGCCGCCGCGAGCGCCGCGGTCGCCCGTTCGAGGTCGCGCTCGCGCACGAACAGCAGGTCGGTGTCGTGGGTCGAGAGCGCGAACACCGGGATGCCGGCGGCCGCCAGCGGCGCGGCGAGCCCGGCGAGCACGCCGGTCTCCTCGAACGGGATCGGGCCCGCGACCTCGAACGCGCGCCAGCCGCGTTCGGCGCGCTCGATCGCCGGGGGCAGGTCGTCCTCGGGGCAGACGAGCGACAGCTCGCGCGGGGTGCGGGTCAGGCTCCAGGTGGTGGCGCCGGCGTGAAAGACCCACGCGGGCAGCGGATCGTCGGGGGCGAAGCGGCAGACCGCGAAGCGCTCCGGGTGCAGCGCCAGGGCGCGGCGCGCGCTCACGGGAAGATCGGGTCCCCGTCGTCGTTCAGCACCTCGATCGCCTGGCAGGGACAGGCTTCGGCGGCCTCCAGCACCTTTTCGGGGCTGTCGGCCTCGGGGTCCAGGACCATGCACTTGCTTTTCGGGTCGAGCGCGAACACGGCCGGCGCGATCTCCACGCACAGGCCGCTTCCACAGCAGTCGCTTCGCCGGATTCGAATCTGCATGGCTCTCAGGCGGACCGGGTGAGGGGAGGGACGGGCGCGCATCATGCGGTCGGGCGCGACGTCGTGACAAGCGCCGGGCCCGCGCGACGCGCGCGGGTCCCGGTTGGCGGGCGGCGGGCGGGGCGCGATACAGTATTCGCTTCCGGACGTACGATCACGGCCCACCCAACGGAGTCATCGTCATGGACGCCCTGGCGCAATACCTCGAAAACCATCGCGACCGGTTCCTCGACGACCTGAAGGCCATCCTGCGAATCCCCAGCATCTCGGCCGATCCGAAGCACAAGGGCGACGTGCGCCGCTGCGCCGAGCACCTGGCGGCGCACCTGAAGGCGATCGGCATGACCACCGCCGAGCTGGTCGAGACGAAGGGCCACCCGATCGTTTACGCCGAGTGGCTGGGCGCACCGGGCGCGCCGACCGTGCTGCTCTACGGACACTACGACGTCCAGCCCGTGGACCCGATCGAGCTGTGGAAGACGCAGCCGTTCGAACCCGTCGTCGAGGACGGCAAGATCAGGGCGCGCGGCGCGTGCGACGACAAGGGCCAGGTCTACATGCACTGCGCCGCGGTCGCCGCGCACCTGGCGGTCCACGGACGGCTGCCGGTCAACCTCAAGATGATGATCGAGGGCGAGGAGGAATCCGGCAGCACCAGCCTCGAGCCGTTCCTGACCGCCTGGAAGGACCGGCTGAAGGCCGACGTGATCGTCGTCAGCGACACCAGCATGCTCGGCCCCGATCAGCCGGCGCTGTGCTACGCGCTGCGCGGCATGTGCTACACGCAGATCGAGGTCACCGGCCCCGCGCGCGACCTGCACTCGGGGGAGTTCGGCGGCGCGGTCCGCAATCCCGCGAACGCGCTGGCCGCGATCCTCGCCGGGCTGCACGACGCCGACGGGCGGTGCACCGTCCCGGGTTTCTACGACCGGGTGCGCGCGCTCACCGCGCTCGAGAAGCAGGCGATCGAAGCGCTGCCCTTCGACGAGGCGAAGTTCCTGCACGAGACGGGCTCGCCGGGGCCCTTCGGCGAAAAGGGCTACTCGACGTACGAACGCGTCACTTCGCGACCGACCTGTGACGTGAACGGCATGTGGAGCGGTTACACCGGCGAGGGTGCGAAGACCGTTCTGCCGAGCTTCGCCGCCGCCAAGGTCAGCATGCGGCTCGTGCCCGACCAGGACCCCGACGAGGTCTTCGCCGCGTTCGCGGCGCACGTCCGGCGCCTCACCCCCGCGGGCGTCACGGTGAAGGTCGCGAACCTGCACGGCGCGCAGCCGTTCATCACCGACCCTTCGCACCCGCTGCTTCAGGCGGCGGTGCGCGCGCTGGCCCGCTCGTGGACGAAGAAGCCGGCGCTGTTCCGCGAGGGCGGCTCGATTCCGGTGATGGCGTCGTTTCAGAAGGTGCTGGGCTACCCGTGCATCCTGATGGGCTTCGGCCTGCACGACGACCAGGTTCACGCTCCCAACGAGAAGTTCTCCCTTTCGTCGTTCCATGGCGGCACGAAGAGCTGCGCGTATCTGTACGAAGAGCTTGCGAAGCGCTGAGGGCCGGAAAGCCGCCGGCCGTGGGTTCGCGCGGCGGGTGGCGGTTGCCGCTCTCGCGCTGCTCGTGCCCGCGCTCGCCGGGCCGGCGAGCGCGCAAGTCGCGCCGCGCACGATCGTCGTGCGCGGGCGGACGCTCGCGCCCGACGGCAAGCCGCTCGCCGGCGCGCGTGTCATGGCGCGCGGCAGCGTCAGCGTCAGCGCGCTCACGGACGACGAAGGGCGCTACGCGCTGTCGCTGCCGCTCGGGATGCCCGCGGCCCTGAAACGCCTGCCGTTCCGGATCGAGGTGCGCGCCGAAGCGCAGGGGCGCCGGCTCGGCCTTTCGGGCGGCGGCACGTCGCTCGTCGTGGACGCCGCCTGGCAGGCCGGCGGCGGGCGCGTGCGCGTCCATTCGAACCGCGCGGCCGCGGCGAACGCGGTCGTGACCGCGCTCGAGCTCGAGAGCGTTCCGGTCGCGTGGATCGAGGCGGACTTCGGCGGCGCCGCGACCGGCGGGACCGAGGGCTCGTTCAGCCACGACGCGATTCTCCCGGGCGAAGCGCCGCCGCCGCCGGCCGAGACGCCGCCGATGCCGCGCGCGGTCGCGCCCCCGGCCGGGACCGCGGACCCCAACCCTGCGCCGGCGGCCATCGCGCGCGACAGCGTCGCGCTCGCCGACGCGCCGCCGCCGCTCGCGCCGCGCGACAGCGTCGCGGTTGCCACGGCGCCGCCGCCGGCCGCGCCACGCGACAGCGCCGCGGTTGCCACGGTGCCGCCGCCGGCCCCGGCCCGCGACAGCGTCGTGCCCGCTCCAGCGCCGCCGGCCGCGACCCGCGACAGCGTCGTGCTCGCTCCAGCGCCGCCGGCCGCGACCCGCGACAGCGTCGCGCTCGCGACCGCACCGCCGCCGGCCGCCCCGCGCGCCGTGCCCCGCAACAGCGCGCGCAGCGCGCCGCCGCCGCCCCGGGTCGTCGCCAGCTCGCGCGAGGTGGCCGCGCCGCCGCCCCGGCCCTCGGCCGTGCGCGCGATGGACCCGTACGTGCGGCGCGACAGCGTGCCGCGGGCCGACACGTGCCGCTGCAGCGTGCGCGGAACGGTGGAGATCGGCTGGGACCGTCCGCTCGAAGAGCACACGCCCGTGACCCTGGTGCTCGACGCTCCCGGCGCCAGGCCCGTCGAGGTCTCGCTCTTCATGGGCGCGCCGCGCGAGTTCCGCTTCGGCCCGCTGCCGTGCGGCGAATGGCGACTGGGCTACAAGGCGGGCGGCAGGCTTCGCTATGCGGACGCCCGCGGCGATTCCACGCGCGTCGTCCCATGCACGGGCGCCACGGAAACACGCATCGTGCTGCTGCCCCTTCGGCGCTGACCCGCGGTCCGGCGCGCGGGCTGTGGGAGGATGCGCGCGGCGCGCCGTGAATGTCGCGGCGGCGAGCGATTGCGGAGGACCCGATCAGGAACCGAACTCCCAGACCCGCGGTGATCGCTCCGCCCCCGGCCGGTCCCGCGACCGGCTGGCTGGCGGCCGGCGGCGTGGCGCTCGCGCTGGCCGCGATCGCGGCCGAGGTCGCCGGCGCGACCGTGTTGCGCGATCGCTGGTGGGGCGTTCACTCGTGGGCGTTCCTGCCGCGCGCGGCGTTCGTGCCCGCGCTCGCGCTGGTGGCTTTCGGGCTGCTCGCGGCCTGGCGCGGGGCGGCGGCGCTCGACCGCACGCTGGTGCGCGCGCTCGGGTGGGCGCCGGCGCTGCCGGGCTGGACCGGCCGGGCGGTGGCGGCCGCCCTCGCGGGGGCGTTCTTCTGGGCGTTCCGTGAAGGGCACACCCTGCTCGGCGACGGCAACGCCATCGTGCGCTTCGTGCCGGAGGGGCAGGCGTTCCACCCGGACGAGCCGCTCTCGCTCGCGCTCCACCGCGGCTTCTACCTGCTCTTCGGGCCGTGGTTCGCGCGCGGCGGAGCGGGCGCGGCCGAAGTCGCGCACGCGACGGTCGGGCTCTCGAGCGCGCTGTGCGGCGCGCTGTTCGTGCCGATCGCCTGGGCGCTCGCGGGCGAACTGGCGGGTGGCGGCACGGCCGCCGGACGGCCCGCCGCGACCGGGGATCGGGCCGTGCGCGCGGTCCACGCGCTGGCGTTCGTCGTGCTGGTCGCGCAGGGCTACCTGCAGCTCTTCTTCGGCTACGTCGAGAACTACACGTTCCTCGCGCTCGCGCTCGCGGCGTACGCGCTCGCCGCGCTGCGCGCGCTGCGGGGGCGCGCGCCGCTTCTGCTGCCGGCGACGTGGCTCGTGCTGGCCATGGCGCTCCACCTTTCGGCCGCGGTCGTCGCGCCGTCGTTCGCCGTGCTGGTCGCGCACCGGCTGCTCGACCCCCGCGCGCGGGTCGCGGCGCTGCGCGACCTGGCGATCGGAGCGGGACTGTTCGCGGCGATGCACCTGCTGCTTTCGCGCCTCGGCCACGGCTACGACTGGACCGCGATGCTGCTCGCGCTCGGCCGCAGGACGACCGATTCCACGACCAGCTACGGCTTTCATCCACCCACGCCCGCGCAGTTCCTGCAGCAGCAACTGCTGATCGGCCCGCTGGGAATCTTCCTGCTCGGCGTATCCGGCGTGGCCGCGCTGCGGCTGCGCCTGTGGCGCCACGGGCGATCGCTGTTCCTCGCCGCGCTCGCTCCCGGCTACCTCGCCGCCTCGCTCATCGCCGGCGATTCGAACCTCGGCGTGGCGCGCAACTGGGACTTGCTCGCGCCCGCGGGCTTCGTCTTCACGCTGGTCGCGCTCGGCCTGGCGACGCGCGCGGCGTGGACCGGCGAAGGGCTGCGCCGCTGGCTGTTCGTGCTGGCGCTCGCCTCGCTCTTTCACACCGTTCCGTGGATCGCGCTCAACGCCTCGGCCGAGCGCACGATCGAACGCTACAAGGTGCTGCCGCTCGGGCGCGGCCGCGCGCAGGTGATGGTCGCCGACTGGTACTGGTCGAAGGGCCGCGAGGACGAGGCGCTCGAATGGTACCGGCGCGCGCTCGACGAGAACCCGCTGCAGAACCACGCCCACAGCCAGCTCGGGCGTATCGCGCTCCACCGCGGGCGCTACGACATCGCCGAGCGGGCGTTTCGCGAGGCGCTGCGTTCGCGGCCGACCATGGCGCTCTACCGCTTCCAGCTCGTGGACGCGCTGGTCCGCTCGCACCAGCTGGGCCCGGCGCGCACCGAGCTCGACACGCTGCTCGCGCTCGCGCCCGGCGTCGCCGGCTACCGCGCCGCGTCGGCGGTCGTGTGGCTCGGCCTCGGGCGGAGCGACAGCGCCGCGGCCGCGCTCGAGCAGGCCGAGCTCCTCGCGCCCGGCGATACGCTGGCCGCGCGGCTGCGGGCCGCGATCCGGCGCGGCGCCGCGGCCCCCGAGCTGGCGAGCGAGGTCTGGCCGCGCCTCGTTCAGTACTGACGCTCGGCCCGGGCGGGAAGGAACCGCGTGTCGCCGGCCGCGTGACACCACGGCGCCCGGTTCGGCGCATGTAGGGGTGTCCACCCTCATCGCCCGTTCCCTTGCTGCGTCACAGGGCCCGGCTCACGGCCCGCTCTCGGTCCCTGCGGAGGCCACCATGTCAGTCCGACCCGGGATTCTCGGCGCGTTCCTGCTTGTGGCGCTCCTTCCGGCTGTTGCGGTCGGCGCGCCGCTCGGCCGCTCCTTCACCTACCAGGGGCAGCTGAGCGAGGCCGACTCCCTCGTCACGGGGACGGTTCACCTGCGCTTCAGCCTGTGGGATGCCGCGGGCGCGGGCGATCCGCCCACCGGGGGAACCCAGATCGGGACCAGCCAGGTCGTCTCGAACATCACGGTGAACGGCGGGCTCTTCTCCGCCCAGGTGAACGCGGGAGACGAGTTCGGCGCGACGGCGTTCAACGGCGAAGCCCGCTGGCTCCAGATCGAGTTGTGCGCCGACGGAACCTGTACTTCCGCCACCCCGCTCGGCCCGCGGCAGGCGATGACCGCCACCCCGTACTCGCTCGGACCGTGGCAGCTCAATGGCACGAATCTCAGCTACACCGGCGGCAATGTCGGCGTCGGAACCGCGGCGCCCGCCGCCCTCATCCACGCCCGAAGCACGGGGCCGGCGATGATCCTGCAGGACGACGCCAGTGAGGCGAACCAGACGGGATTCGTCGGTTTCTCGAACAGCCTTTCGGCCCAAACCGGATGGATGGGCTTCGGCAATACGGGCAGCCCGAACCTCTCGATCTTCAACTCACGCTCGAACGGCGCGGTGCTCGTCTACACGCTCGGGACTGAAAGGCTCAGAATCAGCCCGATTGGAAACGTGGGTATCGGCACCTCGACCCCCGCCGCGAGGCTCGACGTCCGCGGCAGCATCAAGGTGGGATCCGCGGGCGAGTACTTCGTGCCCGGCGCCGAGATTGACCTGAAGATCGTGCGCGGAGTCGTGTCGAGCTCGGGCTTCCGGCTCTTCGGACTCGGATTCGCGTCCACTCGCACCGGGACCGGCGTCTACTCCATCACGTTCGACACGCCGTTCGTGGATCAGCCGTCCATCACGGCGACCTGCCAGCACCCCAGCCTGGACCGCATCGCCATCATCAGTTCGCATTTTGCCGGCTCGTGCACGATCCGGGTCGTCAGCGGGTCGGGAACGCCGGTGGACTGCACGTTCGACCTCATCGCGATCGGCCGGCGATGAGCTCGCCCCGGGAGGGACTCGTCGGGCCGCCGGCGCTCGCGGTCGGCTGGGTGGTCGCGGCTCTCGCCCTCGTCACCGTGCCCTGTCGGGCCGCGGACACGGTCACCTGGTACACGATCGATGGTGGCGGCCGCACCGCGGCGGCCGGCGGCGGCCACCGCCTTTCGGGGTCCATCGGCCAGCCGGATGCCGGAGCGCATGCCGGCGGGACCTTCGTGCTCCGAGGAGGCTTCTGGCAGCGCCTGGCGGCGCGCGCTCCGTCGCCGCACACCTACACCTGGAACGCGCCGAGTGGCTCGTGGAGCACGCCCTCCAGTTGGACGCCGGCACGCAACACGCCCGCCTCCGACGACGCGCTGATCTTCGACGGGGCGATGACTCCGGCCGCCACCGTCACCGACGTTCCGCTCCAGACGCTGGGCCGGCTGCACGTCAGAGGCAATGCCGCCGTCACGATCCAGAACGACGGCGCGAGCGACACGTTACGTATCGCCGGGGCCGCCGGCGACGACTTCATCGTCGAAGCCGGGTCCCGATTGTGGCTGTTCGCGACGCCGGGTTCGGGGAGCTCGGTCAGGATCGCGCTGGCCCCTGGAGCGACGGGCCGCATCGCGGGAGAGTTGTGGGCCTCCCAGGGTTCGCATCGGGTGCTGCCCATGGACGCGGGGGCGCTGGTCTTCGCCAGCGGTGCCAGCTTCCGGGCGATGGACGAGCTCGTCGGCAGCCCGTTCGGCGATGCCGGCGCGGAGGACGTGGTGGTCTTCGAGTCCGGTTCCAGCTACCACCAGCAGGGTGGGGACGTGGCGTTCGGACTGCCGGCGCCCGCCAGCCGCGTCGTGCTGCAGGCGGGCAGCCTCTACCGCCACCTCGAGCTCGCGGGCGGCGGGGCGTTCGACGGCCGCAGGTACGGGGACTGCGAGATCAACCTGCCCGATTCCCTGGCCACCTATTCCGTCGCCCTCACGCTCGGCTGCACGATGGACAACCTCTCGATCCTCTCGGGGCGCCTGCAGCTGCTCGCAACTTCGCCGGACTCGGCCCTCGACCTGCGCGGCGACCTCGTCGTTCTCGGGAATGGAACACTCGAGCTCGATCCCGCGGGTCCCGAAGTCGCGAGGATGCGCCTCGCCGGATCGGCCGCGCAGAACATCAACGCGTCGGGCAACGTCGTGCTCGGGGTCCGCAGCGAGATCGAGGTCGTCAACCCCGTGGCCGTCCTGCTCGCGAGCGATCTCGTCTCGGACGGCTCCGTGAAGCTGAGCGGCGGGCGCCTCCTGACCGGCGCGCACGTGCTGCACCTGGGCCCCGCCGGCGGCATCACCGGCAGCTACTGGGTGGATGGCAATCTCGGCCAGCTCATCCCGGGCCCGGGTGGAACGCTCACGCGGGACTACCGCGTGGGAGACGCGGCCCGCGCGGCCCCCGTCACGCTCGCGTTCGCCAGTGTCGGCGACTCGGGAACGGTGGTCGTGCGAACCGACCCCGGCGACCATGCCGATCTCGCCGCCTCCGCCCTGGATCCCGACCAGGGCGTCAACCGCACGTGGACGGTGACGAACCTCGGCCTGCCGTTCACCACCTGCGACGTGACCTTCGGTTTCCATCCCGACGACCTGGATCCGGGTGCGGATTCGAGCCTCTTCCGCGTCGCCCGGCGTGAGGGCGCGTGGTCCCTGCCGGCGGTCGGAACGCGCACCGCGATCAGCACGCAGGCCACGGCGCTCGGCTCGTTCGGCGAGTTCGCGGTGGGCGAGCCCGAGGGGACCCTCGCGGCCGGCGATGCGCCACCGGCGGTCACCGGCCTCGCCGCGGCGCGGCCGTCACCGTTCCGCACTAGCGCGGCGCTCGGCTACACGCTGGCGAGACCGGGCGCGATCGAACTCTCGGTCTTCGACGTCGGCGGCCGCCGCGTCCGGGTGCTCGATCGGGGCCTGCGCGAGGCCGGCGCCCACCGTGTGGACTGGGATGGCCGCGACGACGCGCGCGCCGCGGTGCCGGCCGGGGCCTACTTCGTCCGGCTGCTCGCCGGCGACCAGAGCTTCCATCGGCTCCTGATTCGCGTGCGATGAAGGAAGGGAGCACGACGAGGCGGGCTCGAACCGCCGCGAGCGGGATGCCCCGCGCCCGGTAGTTGGTGGTGAGGAAGCCGTGCACGACGTCGGGGTTCACGCGCGCGCGGCCGGTGTCCACCACGAAGCCGTCGCGGCTTCAGCGGAGCGGGGCGTCTTCCACGCTCAGTTCGTCCGGTAGTTGCCGAACTTGAGCTCGACGCCGAAGTCGTGCCCGCGAAGCAGCGCCATCGCCCCCTGCAGGTCGTCCTTGCTGGGGGAGGAGATCCGTACGGTGTCGCCCTGGATCGCGGCCTGCACCTTGCGGAGCTTGGCGTCCTTGAGGAACTTGACGATCTCGCGGCACAACTCGCTCGACAGCCCGGTCGTGAGCGTCACGGTCTGGCGCAGCGACGAGCCGGCGGCGGACTCGGCCGTGCCGCGCGTCAGGTTCTGCACGGGCACCTTGCGCTTGACCATCTTGCCCTGCAGCACTTCCCAGACGGCGCCGAGCTTGTAGTCGTCGGGCGCGGTCAGCGTGAGGGTGCCGGCCTTCGCGTCCAACTCGATCCCCGCCTTGACGCCCTTGAAGTCGTAACGCTGGGTGATCTCCTTGGTCGCCTGATCCACGGCGTTGCCCACTTCCATCATGTCCACGCCGGTCGTGACGTCGAACGAGCTGTTGCTGGCCACTTTGGTCTCCTGTCGGTTCGGTCGGCGCGCTTCAGCGCGCGGGTTTCCGCGAGGTTCGCGCCGGCCGGCGGCGCGCCGGGCGCGCGGCGATGCGATCGGTGATGTCGCGTGCCGCCGCCGAGGGCCCCCCCGCGAACACCTCGTCGCGCACCGCGCGCAGTGCGGCGCGCTGGGTGCCCCAGAGCACGCGGCGGGCGGCGACGGCCGGCGGGACGAACGCGTAGCGGTCGTGCTCGCGGGAAAGATGGACGGGGTCGGTCCAGGCGATTTCGGCGGCGAAGACCGGCAGCGCGAGCACCGCATCCCGGGCGGGGGAGTAGAAGACCGTCAGGTGTTCGAGCGCCCACCAGCGGACGGGCGTGAGCCCGGTTTCCTCCAGGACCTCCCGGGCGGCCGCCTGCCAGGCGGTTTCGCCGCGCTCGACGCCGCCGGTGACCGGCTGCCAGACGCCCGGCAGGGTCCGCTCGGCGCTGCGCCGCAGCAGCAGGAACTCCGCCCGGCGGGCGCGGCGGCGGAACAGGTGCACCTCGATCTGCCGGCAGCGCAGGGGAATCATGGCGCGGCAGGATAAGGTCGCGCCGAGCCGGGGCGCCAGCGCCGCCCGGGGAACTCCGGGCCGGTCCGTCCGACCCTCGCGGCGGCGCGAGAGCAGGGCGGCCTTTCGCGCCTGGTGCCTGATCCAGAAGCAGGTCGAAACCGCCTGCGAAAGCGACGTTTCGGGGCGTCCGCACCTGCCGGCGGGCGAGGGCCCCGACGATTTCGGCAGAATCCCGCCCCAGGCGCTTGACCGCTTGCAGGGGCATCGCCTACCTTCCCGCGCGCCATTGCCAACCCCATGCACGGTGACGGGCGGGCGATGGCTTGTGAAAACTTTCACCGGGGCGAGTCGCATGAGTTCACCTCGCACTCCCAAGCGGAATTCCGCCGGCGCGCGGAGCGCGGGAATGCTGCTCGCCATCCCGAGCCTGCTGCTGGTTTCGCCCCTCGTCGGTTTCTTCCTGGGCAAGCTCGTGGATCGGTGGCTCAAGACCGAACCGGCGTGGTCCATCGTCGGCGTCGTGCTGGGGTTCATCGCCGGAGGCCGGGAAATCTACGTCATCATCCGCCGCGTGCAGGCGGAAGAGGAGCGCGACAAACGCTGACCCCGAGGGGTCAGGCGCCGCCGCCAACATGGGTCTCGACCTGCTTCGCAGAATCCACCGCACGTCGCTGCTGGCCGCCGTCGCGGGCTCGCTGTTCGCGGCCGTGTACGCCGGTTTCGCGATCGGCATCGCCTTCGCCGCCGGCGCGCTGTGGTCGCTCGCGAACCTCCGGTTGCTCGAGACCCTGGTCACGAGCCTGACCGGCGGAGCGCGCGCCGGACGCCGCGCGGCGCTGGCCGGCGCCGCCAACGTCGCGCTGCTGGTGCTCGGCGGCTTCCTGCTCGTGAAGCTGCCGGTGCCCGCCCTGGCCGCCGGCTTCACGCTGCCGTTCGCGATCATCTTCCTCAAGGCGGCGTCGCGCGCGCTGCTCGACTCGCGCGCGTGGGCGGCGATCACGCGCAGCCCATGGCGCGCGACCGCCCTGGTCGCGGCGCTGGCCGCCATCGCCTGGTTCGCGCTCGCGCCGCTCGGCCGCGCGCAGACCGGCCATGGCGGGGAGCCCGTTCCCGCCGAGGTGCACTCCGCGCCGGCGGGCGGGCACGCCGCGGCCGCGCACGAAGTGGGCCCGAAGGAGTTCGACAACCTCGTCGCGGTGATCGCCAAGGCCCTGCACCTGCCGGTCGCGCAGGACCACAAGCGGCTCGGCAACCTCGACAGCGTCGTCTTCGCCGTCATCGTCGCGCTGCTGTTGTGCGTGGTCGCGGCCGTCGCGGCGCGCGACAAGAAGCTCGTGCCCGGGCCGTTCCGCAACGCGGTCGAAGCGCTCTTCGAGCCGGTCTACAACGGCGTCGTGGACATCCTCGGCCCGAAGTACGGACCGCGCTACGTGCCGTTCCTGGGCAGTCTGTTCATCTACATCCTGGTGATGAACCTGTTCGGGGTGGTGCCGCTGATGAAGGCCCCGACCTCGAACCTCAACGTCACCTTCGCTCTGGCGGTGACGGTGTTCGTGTACGTGCAGTACACGGCGATCACCGAGCTGGGCTTCCTCGGCTGGCTCGACCACCTCGCCGGCAGCCCGCGCTCCGCGATCGAGTGGGGCCTCGTGCCGCTGGCGTTCCCGATCCACCTGATCGGCGAGCTCGCCAAGCCGGTGTCGCTGTCGTGCCGACTGTTCGGCAACATCTTCGGCGAGGACATGCTGCTCGTCGGCTTCGCCGGCCTCGGCATCACGCTCATGACGACGCTCGGCCTGGGCGCGGTGCCGTTCGGCGTGCCGTTCCACTTCGTGTTCCTGTTCCTGGCGTTGCTCACGAGCGTCGTGCAGGCGCTCGTGTTCGCGATGCTCAGCACCATCTACTTCCTCCTCATGCTGCCGCACGATCACGACCACGGTCACGATCACGAGCCTGCGGTGGAAGCGCACCACCCCGCCCACTGACCCGTATCCAGGAGGTTTCGAAGATGGATTCCCACAGCGCACTCGGCCTGGCCCTTCCCCTCGGCGTCGGCATCGCCGCCATCGGCTCGGGCATCGGCCTCGGCATGATCGGCAACGGCGCGCTGCAGGCGATGGGCCGCCAGCCCGAAGCGATCGCCAAGCTGCAGACCGCGATGATCATCATCGGCGCGTTCGCCGAAGCGCTCACGATCTACGCGTTCGTGACCGTGTTCCTCCTCATGGGCAAGATCTGACGTTCGTGTCCCGACCGTCCGGTCGCGCCGCCCGCGGGCGCGCGCACCGCGAGGAGCACGCATGGATAACCTGATCGACATCAAACTCGTCCTCACCCAGATCCTCGGCTTCGTGATCCTGGTCTGGATCCTCGGGCGTTTCGCCTGGGGCCCGATCATGTCCGGCCTCGAGGCGCGCCGGCAGAAGATCGCCGACGAGTTCGCCGAGGCGGAGCGCCGCCAGAAGGACGCCGACGCGCAAAAGGCGAAGTTCGAGGCCGAACTGCGCGGCATCGATTCGCTGCGGCGCGCGAGCATCCAGGAGGGCATCGCCGAAGGGCAGCGCGTGGCGTCCGAGATCAGGGAGCACGCCAACGCCGAGGCGCAGGCCCGGCTGCAGAGGGCCGACGACGAGATGGCGCGCGAGCGGGAGAAGGCGAAGGAACTGCTCAAGGAGCAGGTCGTCGCGCTCTCGATGCGCACCGCCGAGAAGATCCTGCAGAGCAAGCTCGACGATCCGGCGCAGCGCCGGCTGGCGGCCGCGTTCATCGACGAGGTCGGCGGGGTGCGATGAAGCAGGAACACGTCGCGGCCCGCTACGCGAAGGCGCTCTACCTCCTCACCGAGAAGCTGGCGGCGAAGGACGGTCAGCCGCTGGTCGCGCTGCTCGAGCGCACGCTCGCGGACCTGCGCGGCGTGGCCGGGCTGGTGCGGCCGGGATCGCGGCTCGGCGGATTCCTTTCGAACCCGCAGGTGAGCCCGGCCGACAAGCGCCGAGTGCTCAGGACGGGCTTCGAGGGCCGCGCGCTGCGCAGCGTCACGATCTTCGTGGACCTGCTCCTGCGCAAGAAGCGCCTCGCGTACGTGGACGCGATCGCGCACGACTTCCAGACGCTCGTCGAGCAGGCGCAGGGCCTGCAGCGGGCGCAGCTCGTGAGCGCGGTGCCGCTGACGCGCGACGAGGTCGCGCGGCTGCACGCCGAGCTCGAGCGCACGACCGGACGCAAGATCGTGCTGACGGAGTCCGTGGACGCGTCGCTCGTCGGCGGCGCCTACGTGCGCCTCGGCGACCGGATCATCGATCGCAGCGTCAAGACCCTGCTCGAGACCATTTCCCATCAGCTTTACGACGCCAGCGTGTAGCCGGCGCCGCACGACACCCACAAAGATTCGGGGTTCGCACCGATGTCCTTTCGACCGGAAGAAGTGAGCGCCATCCTGGCGCAGGAACTCGAACGCTACGAGGCGAAGCTCGAGACCCGCAGCGTCGGCACCGTGCTGTCGGTGGGCGACGGCATCGCGCGCGTCTGGGGACTCGAGGACGCGATGGCGGGCGAACTGATCAAGTTCCCCGGCGACATCATGGGCATGGTCCTCAACCTCGAAGAGGACAACGTCGGCGTCGTGCTGTTCGGCTCCGACGAGAACATCGAGGAGGGCGACCGGGTCGAGTGCACCGGACGCATCGCCTCGGTGCCCGTCGGCAAGGCCATGATCGGCCGGGTCGTCAACGCCATCGGCCAGCCGGTGGACGGCAAGGGCCCCATCGGCGCGGACAAGTTCCGCAACGTCGAGTTCAAGGCCCCCGGCGTCATCGAGCGCCAGCCGGTCGTCGAGCCGCTGCAGACCGGCATCAAGGCGATTGACGCGATGATCCCGATCGGCCGCGGCCAGCGCGAGCTGATCATCGGCGACCGCCAGACCGGCAAGACGGCGATCGCCCTCGACACGATCATCAACCAGAAGGGCACGGGCGTCGTCTGCATCTACGTCGCGATCGGTCAGAAGGAGTCCACGGTCGCGAACGTGGTCGCGACGCTCGAGAAGCACGGCGCGATGGAGTACACGATCGTGGTGACCGCGTCGGCCTCCGAGTCGGCGCCGCTGCAGTACATCGCGCCCTACGCCGGCGTCGCGATGGGCGAGGAGTTCACCTACAACGGCGGCCACGCGCTGTGCATCTACGACGATCTCTCGAAGCACGCGACGGCCTACCGCCAGCTCGCGCTGCTGCTGCGCCGCCCGCCCGGCCGCGAGGCGTACCCGGGCGACGTCTTCTACCTCCACTCGCGGCTGCTCGAGCGCGCCTGCAAGCTTTCGAACGAGAAGGGCGGCGGCTCGCTGACGGCGCTGCCGTTCATCGAGACGCAGGCCGGCGACGTGTCGGCCTACATCCCGACCAACGTCATCTCGATCACCGACGGGCAGATCTTCCTCGAGGGCGACCTCTTCTACTCGGGCGTCCGGCCCGCCATCAACGTCGGCATCTCGGTGTCGCGCGTCGGCGGCAACGCGCAGGTCAAGGCGATGCGCCAGGTCGCCGGGCGGCTGCGGCTCGACCTCGCGCAGTACCGCGCGCTGGCCGCGTTCGCGCAGTTCGGGGCCGACCTCGACAAGACGACGCAGGCGCAGATCACGCGCGGCGAGCGCATGGTCGAGCTGCTCAAGCAGGGGCAGTTCCAGCCCATGGCGGTCGAGCACCAGGTGCTCTCCATCTGGGCCGGGGCGAACGGCTATCTCGACGACGTCCCGGTCGCCGCGGTGCGCCGCTTCGAGACCGAGTGGCTGGCGTTCCTCGAGAAGAGCTACGCCGAGCTGCCGCACGACGTGCGGACCGCCAAGGTCATCAGCCCCGAGAACGACAAGCGCCTGAACGAGGCGTGCAGGGCCTTCAAGGCGCAGTTCAAGGCCTGACCGGAAGAACGATGGCGCTGAACCTCAAGGACATCCGCCGCCGCATCCGCTCGACGCGGAGCATGCAGCAGATCTTCAAGGCCATGGAGATGGTTTCGGCCGCGAAGCTGCGCCGGGCGCAGCAGCGCGCGCAGGCGGCCAGCCCGTACTCGGCGAAGATCAGCGAGATGCTCGCGAACCTCTCGGGCGCCGCGGCCGAGCTCGAGCACCCGCTGTTCAAGGTGCGCGAGGTCCGGCGGACCGCGCTGGTCGTGATCACCGCGGACCGCGGTTTCGCGGGCACGTACAACTCGACCATCCTGCGCCAGGCCGAGGCGCGGCTGCACGAGGCGGCCCCGGGCGAGGTCCAGCTCGTGGTCGTCGGGCGCAAGGGCCGCGACTACCTGCGCCGCCGCCGCTACCCGATCCTCGCCGCGCACGCGGACCTGCCGGGCGAGGCGAGCCTCGAGTTCGCGCGCCTGCTCACGGACGACCTGACCGCGCGATTCCTGAGCGGCGAGGTGGACCGCGTCGAGCTGCTGTACACGCACTTCGTCAACGCGATCGTGCGGCGCGTCCGACACGAGACGTTCCTGCCCGTGGGCTCGGCGGACGCGAAGCAGTCGGGCGGCGCCGACTCCGGCATGATCTTCGAGCCGGACGCCGAGACCATCTTCGCCGCCCTGCTGCCACGCTACGCGACCGCGAAGCTCTACGCCGCGCTCGCCGACTCGCTCGCCAGCGAACACTCGGCGCGCATGGTCGCGATGGGTTCGGCGCGCAAGAACGCGGGCGAACTCGTGGACACGCTCACCCTGCTGCGGAACCGCCTGCGCCAGGCGGCCATCACCCGCGAGATCTCGGAACTGGTCGGCGGCGCGGAAGCGCTCAAGTAACCCCAGGCACTGGCGGGCGGACGCGCGCCGGCTGATTCGAACGAGGAGCACTGAGAATGAACGTCGGTAAGGTCGTGCAGGTGATCGGTCCCACCGTGGACGTGCTGTTCGAACCGGACAAGCTTCCGAAGATCTACAACGCCATCGTCATCGAAGACGGCCAGCGCGGCATTCGCCTGACCGTCGAAGTGGCGCTGCACATGGGCGACAACGTCGTCCGCTGCATCGCCATGGACTCGACCGACGGCCTCGTGCGCGGCATGCCCGCGCACGACACCGGTGGCCCGATCGCGGTGCCGGTCGGCGAGGCCGGCCTCGGCCGCATCTTCAACCTGACCGGCGAGACCATTGACGGCAAGGGGCCGGTGCCGCAGGGCACGAAGCGCCTTCCGATCCACCGCTCGGCGCCCGCGTTCGACGAGCAGGAGACCGAGAAGCAGCTCTTCGAAACGGGCATCAAGGTCGTGGACCTGCTCGCGCCCTACCAGCGCGGCGGCAAGGTCGGCCTGTTCGGCGGCGCCGGCGTCGGCAAGACCGTGCTCATCCAGGAGCTGATCCGCAACATCGCCACCCAGCACGGCGGCTACTCGGTGTTCGCGGGCGTGGGCGAGCGCACGCGCGAGGGCAACGACCTGTACCGCGAAATGACCGAGTCCGGCGTCATCGCCAAGACCGTGATGGTGTTCGGGCAGATGAACGAGCCGCCGGGCGCGCGCCTGCGCGTCGGCCTGACCGGCGTGACCATGGCCGAGTACTTCCGCGACGAGGAAGGCAAGGACGTGCTGTTCTTCGTGGACAACATCTTCCGCTTCACGCAGGCGGGCTCCGAGGTGTCGGCGCTGCTCGGCCGCATGCCCAGCGCCGTCGGCTACCAGCCGACGCTCTCGACCGAGATGGGCGCGTTGCAGGAGCGCATCACCACGACGAAAAAGGGCTCGATCACCTCGGTGCAGGCGATCTACGTGCCCGCCGACGACCTCACCGACCCGGCCCCGGCGACCGCGTTCTCGCACCTCGACGCCACCACGGTGCTCGAGCGCTCGATCGCCGAGCTGGGCATCTACCCGGCCGTGGACCCGCTGGCCTCGACGAGCCGCATTCTCGATCCGCAGATCGTCGGCGAGGAGCACTACCAGGTGGCGCGCTCGGTGCAGCGGATTCTGCAGCGCTACAAGGACCTCCAGGACATCATCGCCATCCTCGGCATGGACGAGCTCTCGGAGGACGACCGCGTGACGGTCGCGCGGGCGCGCAAGATCCAGCGGTTCCTCTCGCAGCCGTTCTTCGTGGCGGAGGCGTTCACCGGCACGCCGGGCAAGTACGTGAAGCTCGAGGACACGGTGAAGAGCTTCAAGCGGATCGTGGACGGCGAGTTCGACGAGCTGCCGGAGCAGGCGTTCTACATGCGCGGCGGGATCGACGAGGTGATCGAGGCCGCCGAGAAGATGAAGGCGCAGGGCTGAGCCGATGGCGGGCACGTTCCAGCTGAGCGTCCTGACGCCCGAGCGAACGGTGTTCGAGGGCGCGGTCGAGTACGTCGAGGCGCCGGGCACCGAGGGCAGCTTCGGGGTGCTGGCAAACCACGCCGCGCTGGTCACGGGTCTGGCCGAGGGCACGCTCACCGTGCGCACGGCCACCGGCGCGCAGCGGAGCTGGCGGGTGAGCGGCGGGTTCTTCGAGGTCTCGAAGAACCGTGCGACGGTGCTGGCGGATTCGATCGCGTAGTGCGGCGCGGCCGCGGGCCGCGACGAGAACGAGGGCGACGCGCTCGTCACGGTCGCGCTCGAGACGCCGGTGCGCGCGGCCGTGGCCGGAAACCTCTCGAACACAGGCCGGACGAGACCCACGAACGAGGCACGGACGGCTCGCCCGGCCGGCCGGGGAATTCGCCGGACTCCCGGGGAGAACACCGCCGCTCGCGCCCGCTCCAGAAACTCCGGCGTGGTGCGCCGCCCTGAACGCCGGAAGGAGCCGGCGAACCGGTGGAACGAAAGTCCCGGGGCTGAGGTCGGGCTAGAAGCTGAACTCGAAACCGAGCGTCGTTGACACATCCGGCCGCAGCCCGCCGTTGTTCAGCGGCACGATGACATTGCCCATGAGAATCAGGAAGTCGCGCGGCGCGTACTTTCCGCCCACGGAGAGATCCAGAATGTGGTCCCGGTCCGCGCTGGGCACATTCGACAGATTGACCTTGCGAACCAGCGTCGTGCTGCCGATCGGCCGGTTGATGATCGCGTTCTCTCCGAAGCGCAGCGCTTCGACGGGTTTTCCGACCTGCAACCTGCCCAGACAGTCGAACACCGCCGTAAATTGCCTTCCGAAACCCTGCTCGTAGCCGAGAAAGAGATCGAGGTCATCACCGACCAGATCGGTGTTCTTGAAGACATACGCGATGTTCGCATGCGCGCTCGTACTGCCCCAGGCGCGGGACCCGATCAGCGCGCTTCGAATGGTCGTGTAACCGGTCCCCAGGAAGTTCTGCTCGTCCCCCGTCGGAAGACGTGCTTCGAGCAACAGGGCCACGTTCCCCTTGCCGCGGTAAACGTTCAACTTCGCCCGCGCCGCGATGTCACCAATCCCAAACGCCTCGTCGTTCATCGGTGTGGGGCTGGTCGACAGGATCGGCGATGTGGCGGTGCCCCCATAGAAGTGGTTGGCGGAATCGTTCGCAGCCAGCGTGAAGCTGTTGATCACGGCGGACGGGTCCGCCACCATGTGCACGTCCACCATCGGCAGGGCCAGTCCGACATCGAGATGATCCGTGAGCCCCGCGGTCATGTAGAACGCGATGACCGAGGCGTCGATCTGCATGTTCATGAAGAGATCGATCGTGTCCAGCTCATTGTCAGAGTCCCCGAGGCCCGGACTACCGACGTCCTGATGCGTGAAGGTGAACTGCATGTCCTCGAGCGGCAGACCCCTGATTCGCTTGAAGCCCATGTAGGTGAAGTTGTAGCCGAGGATGACGTGATTTCTTCCGAGCGTCGTCCCCGCCTCCGAAAAGATCGGTCCCAGGTTCTCCGTCTCACGCACGGGGGCTCCCGAGCTCAGGTCGAAGGCGGCCGTGGCGCCCGTCGAACTCAACGGAAATGAAGCGATGTTGGCGCCCAGGAAGCTCGTGAGCGCGTTGATGACCTCCTTGCTCGACTCGACGTTCTCAGGGCTGAAGTGCTTCCCGTGCGCTCCCGGACTTCCGGCAAGATGGAGCCGGAGGACCTCATCGAAGATGTTGCCGATCTCGTAGCGCAGGCTCTGCGCGTGTGCAGGGCCGGCGAGCAGCAGGACCAGCAGCATTCCGAGACCCCACGACCGCTTCATGTGCGACCTCCTAGGGTTTCGTCTTTACTTCCGCGATGAGCCAGTGGCCATTGCGCTCCGACATGATCATGTCCCATGGATGCGTATTCCTGCCCCCGGCGCCAGAGTACGAAATATGGGCGGTGACATGGGTGACGGCACGAGCCGGCTCGAACCTGACGGAATCAATGGCGAGCTGCACTCGCACGCTTCCCACGTCATGAAAGAAGCTCGACCAGCCGTCTCGAATCTCATCCGTGAAATTCATGTGGAGCGCGCCCAGGGCTCGAAGGTCCTCCGCCTCAATCGCCGCGCGATATCGTCCGACGAGCTCCTCGATGCCCCCGACCTCCTTCTGCCGGGCGTCCTGTGCGGCACCGTACCTCTGGCGGGCGGACTGGTAGCTCCGCAGCGCCGCGACGAAGAGGCCGGCCGCGAGGGCGCTGTCTCCAGCCTGCTCCGCGGCCCATCCTTCGCGGTACGACGGGAAGGCCGTCATGTCCGAAGGCATCCCCGAGCGCATGCCCTGCACGCTTTGTCGCTGGGCGAGCGCCCCGCCCTGCGCCTGCTCGAGCCTGCGCTTCACCGCGCCCTCCGCAGCCTGGTAGAGCTTCGCCGCTTCGCTGAACCGCGCGTTCGCCTTGCCGAAATCACCGGCCGCCAGCGCCAGCCCGGCCACGCTTTCCGCCTGGACGGCGGCGCTGATGTCCACGATCTCCGCCACCTGTTCTCCTGCGGCCGCGCGCTCCAGCGCGGTCTTCGCCTGCTGCATGCCGATGCGGGCGCGCTCCGCATCGCCGGCGGGGCCTGGCGTCGCGGACGCCTCCGGATGCGGACCTGGTGTGGCCGCCTCGGGCGCCAACTGCTGGTTCGCCATTGGTCCGGCATCCAGCGGCCCGGCAGGGGCCCGTGCCGGGTTCTTCGAGTCCCCGTCCCGCCTCGCCTCCTCGGGCGCAACGGCTTCAGCTTCGGCCGGCTTCCGGCCATCACCGACCGTTTCACGCGGAACATCCCGAACGGCCACCGCCGTGTCGTGAACGCCACGGCTGAAAGGCCGTTCCAGAATCAGGAAGAGTCCGAGAAGGGAGACGATGCCTCCCACCAGGGCGGTGGCGATCCATCGCCGATTCGATTTCCTCGCCGGTATCCTTGCCGACGTCCTGGTGATCGAAGATTCGCTCGACGTCCCGGACTGAAGCGGATCGAGCCCGGCCAGCAGGTCGTGCATGGACGCGAAGCGCTTGTTCGGGTCCTTCGCCAGGGCACGATGAACGATACGCGCCAGCGACTCCGGCACCCCGGGAACGATCTCGGTTAGGCTGCGTTCCCTGGTGTTCAGAATCGCGTAGATCACGGCTTGATCCACGTCAGCATGGAACGGGCGCCCACCGGTGAGCATTTCGTACATGACCACCCCGAGCGACCAGATATCCGTCCGGAGATCCACGCTGTCTCCCCGGGCCTGCTCGGGCGACATGTACGAGATGGTGCCCATGGTGGAGCCGGTCCGCGTCAGTCCCGTCGAGTTCGCCAGCTTGGCGAGTCCGAAGTCGAGAATCTTGACCTCGTCGTGCCGGGTGATGATCACGTTGGCGGGCTTCAGATCGCGGTGCGTGACTTCCGCGTCATGTGTGCGCGCCAGGCCGCGGGCCATCTGAACCGAGTAGCCGAGGACCCTATCCAGGGACAATCGCCCTCGCAGCAGCAGCGCCTTGAGTGTCATCCCTTCGTAGTAGGCCATGACGATGAACAACTGTCCTTCCGGCGTTCGACTGATCTCGTAGATGGTGCAGACGTTGGGATGGTCGAGTGACGAAACGGCCTTCGCCTCGCGAATGAAACGCTGCCGCTGGTCTTCCTCATCCGTCATGTACGCGGGCAGGAATTTCAGAGCGACAAAGCGTTCGAGCTCGAGGTCACGGGCTTTGTAGACAATGCCCATGCCGCCCTGCCCCAGTTTCTCGATGATCGTGTAATGGGAAACGGTGGTTCCGATCATGAGGAGGGCTTCCGGGTTCTGCGCATCTCCGAGAGGCGGGAGGGATCGCGCGTTCCGATGTTTCGAGACGACCGCGGGCCCGCCGAGATCCGACAGGAATCGTTCGGGCCGCATGGCTCGCGAAGCGACTGCGTGGCGCGTTCGGGCCGCGCCCGGCGCCCTGCGATCACGCGCCCGCTCCCGGCCGCCGCACCACCCTCACTGGCGACCTCGCTTCAGTCGCCATCCACGGGCCTCCAAGATCACCGGCGTGGTCGCTTCGCATCTTGCCATCGCCGCCAGGCCCCCACGGGCCCCGGGGTTACGGCCGTTCGGGGAACAGGGCTTGCGGACACCCCGGTGGTTCGGAATCCCGGTGAGCCTGGAGCGGGCATGGTGCATGGCACTCCTTCCACGCATGAACGTTGGCGATCTCGGCATCGCCCCGGGATGGATCAGTGGCGTTCCGGCCCGTCGGCGCGACGTTCTCGCCCGGGACGCGTCCGTGAAGCGCCGCCGTCAGCAGCCCGGGCCTGCGGGCGGGAACTCATGGATGCTACGCCAGCCGGCGACCGCTCTGCATTCGTTTTCGGTGTCGGCGATTGCGCACCATTCCCTTTGCTGTCGCCGGCCTGGAGCAGGGAGCCAACGAAGGAGGGAGGTTCAGGAACTCGGCCGGGTCGGCTGCTTCGTCCGTACCGGGCACGACGATCCACCCTTCTCGGGGGCGTTGCGGCAGGCCCTGATCCCGTCGGGATGCCCCCTGATCCGAGGACCATCGGGTATGGCAGGATTGTCCGGTCCATGGAGGATCCTGCATGCGGGCCGACGGGCATGAAGCTGGACGGCTGACGTGACCGAGGCGGTCCGCGACTTCGAGGGTGCACGGATCTGGACGATCGGTCACTCCACGCGTGCGCTGGACGAACTGATCCTGCTTCTGCGCGGTGCGAAGGTTGCGGTGCTCGCCGACATCCGGACGATCCCGCGCTCCCGCCACAATCCGCAGTTCGGCCAGGACGCCTTGCGGGTGACGCTGCCGTCGCACGGGGTGCGCTACGTTCATCTCCCTGCGCTCGGTGGATTGCGCCATGCGCGTCCGGACTCGCCGAACGCGGGTTGGCGTAACGCGAGCTTCCGGGGTTTCGCCGACTACATGCTGACGCCGGACTTCGAGAACGGCCTCGTCGGCCTGCGGCCGCTTGTCGCGGAGGGCGTCGCCCTGATGTGCGCCGAAGCCGTTCCGTGGCGCTGCCACCGCTCGCTCATTGCGGACGCCCTGACGGTCCGGGGCGCGACGGTCGTGCACATCCTGGGTCCGGGGAGCCTTCGGCCCCATCATCTGACGCCTTTTGCGCGCGTTCAGGGGACGCGGGTGACCTACCCGGGGGAGTGACGCGGCCGGTCGCGACCGTGTAAGCCACGCGCCTTCAACACGACCGTCACCATGCGACCTTCGCTCCCCGGTCCGGCAAGCCCTTCGGCAACCGGAGATGAGCGCGAGAGCGGGCGCCGGGCACCGTGCGCCAGCCGCGGTTGGATGCAGAATCGGGCGAAGTCGCCTACGCTGCGCGCTCATCGTCATCACGCCACCCCTGCCTGCACGGAGATCCGCCATGGCCACCACTGAAGCTTTCACCGCCACCACCGACGTCGGCCACTACATCGGCGGACGAATCGTTTCCGGCAACAGCGGCCGGCAGCAGCCGGTCTACAACCCCACCACCGGCAAGGTCGCGCGCCAGCTCGCGCTCGCTTCGGCCGACGAGGTCGGGGCGGCGGTGGCCGCGGCCCGTGCCGCGCAGCCGGCCTGGGGCGACACGCCGCCCATCCGGCGCGCGCGCGTGCTGCACGCGTTCATCCGGCTGCTGACGCAGCACCGCGACACGCTCGCGGCGATGATCACCGCCGAGCACGGCAAGGTCTTCACCGACGCGCAGGGCGAGGTCGCGCGCGGCATTGATGTCGTCGAGTTCGCCTGCGGCATCCCGCAGCTGCTCAAGGGCGGTTTCACCGACCAGGTCTCGACGGACATCGACAACTGGACGCTCCGCCAGCCGCTGGGGGTGGTGGCCGGCATCACGCCGTTCAACTTCCCGTGCATGGTGCCGCTGTGGATGTATCCGCTGGCGCTGGCGTGCGGCAACGCCTTCGTCCTCAAGCCGAGCGAACGCGATCCGTCGTCCTCGCTGTTCATGGCCGACCTGCTCAAGCAGGCCGGCCTGCCCGACGGGGTCTTCAACGTCGTGCAGGGCGACAAGGTGGCGGTGGACGCGCTGCTGACGCACCCGGACGTGCAGGCCGTGAGCTTCGTCGGCTCGACGCCGATCGCCCAGTACATCTACGAGACCGGCGCGCGCCACGGCAAGCGCGTGCAAGCCCTGGGCGGCGCGAAGAACCACATGGTCGTCATGCCCGACGCCGACCTCGGCCTGGCGGTGGACGGCCTGATCGGCGCCGGCTACGGCTCGGCGGGCGAGCGCTGCATGGCCATCAGCGTCGCGGTGCTGGTGGGCGATGTCGGCGACCGGATCATCCCCAGACTCGCGGAGCGCGCGAAGAACCTGAAGATCAAGCACCCGATGGAAGCCGACGCCGAGATGGGACCCATCGTCACGAAGCAGGCGCTCGAGCGGATCGAGGGCTACATCGAGATCGGCGCGAAGGAAGGCGCCGAGCTGGTCGTGGACGGTCGCCAGCGGAAGTTCGCCGGGCTGGAAGGCGGCTTCTTCACCGGCGGCACGCTGTTCGACCGCGTGACGACCTCGATGCGCATCTATAAGGAGGAGATCTTCGGCCCGGTGCTGAGCTGCGTGCGCGTGAAGGACCTGGCCGAGGCGGTGCAGTTGATCAACGGAAACGAGTTCGGCAACGGCGTGGCCTGCTACACGAGCGACGGCCACGTCGCGCGCGAGTTCGCGCGCCGCGTGCAGGTCGGCATGGTCGGCATCAACGTGCCCATTCCGGTGCCGATGGCCTGGCACGGCTTCGGCGGCTGGAAGAAGAGCCTGTTCGGCGACATGCATGCCTATGGCGAGGAGGGCGTGCGCTTCTACACGCGGCAGAAGAGCGTGATGCAGCGCTGGCCCGAGACCCTCGCCAAGGGCGCCGAGTTCGCGTTCCCGACGGCGAAGTAGGGCCGCGGCCCCGATTCCCTGGTCCTCCGCGCCCCGGCCTCGGCCAGGCCGCCCGTGCGTCGGCCACCGGCCCGCGCCGGACGCTGACCCGCGGCGGCCGCTGCCCCGCGCCGGACGCTGACCTGCGGCGGCCGCCGCCCCGCGCCGGCCGCTGGCCCGCGGCGGCTGCCAAACCGCGTCGGACGGATCTCGCGTGCGGTCTCCGCCCGTCGTCCGGTTGATGGATTCACGGACGACCCCGCGCCGGGGGTCCCGCCCCCGGCTCGCTCCCGGTCGTCCGAGGGCGATCGCCGACGAAGCCCGCCTACAGGGGCGGGGCCGCGCGGGACGATCAACGATCGAGGAGGACCTTCCATGCCGTTTCGCGTTCCGTTCCTTTCCAACCTGCTTCGTGGCGACGGGCTCGCGCAGGAGCGTCCGCTTCGTCGCCGCCGTGCCGCGCTCAGGTGGTTCTCCGCCGCGGGGGCGACGGCCGCCGCTTGTGCGCTGCTCGCCGCCCCTTCCGCCGCGTTCCCGCCGTTCGCCGAGGAGTGGTTCGTGCCCGGGCACCCTATCGAAGTGGAGGTGGACCCGACGGGCCGCGTCTGGGTCGCGTGCAACGACGACTCGATTCGCGTGTATGCGGCGACGGGCGGCGAGCTGCTGTTCGCCTTCGGCGGCAGTGGCACGGGCGACGGGCAGTTTCAGACGCCCTATGGCATGGCGTTCGACGCGGCCGGCGACGTGTACGTCTGCGACTACGTCGGGGTGCGGATCGAGAAGTTCGACGCTTCCGGAAACTTCCTGTTCTCCTGGCCGACGCCGGGACAGCGCACCGATCATGTCGCCCTCGACGCCGCGGGGGACGTGTACGTGAGCGGCTTTTCCGACCAGTCCGTGCACAAGTACACCGCCGCCGGAGTGCCGATTCTCAACTGGACAAGCCAGGGCCCGACCTACCCCTCGGGAGTGGTCGAATGGGGCGGAGTGATCCACGTCGTCCAGTGGCTCGCGCCGATCGTGGAGCAGTACCAGGCGGACGGAACCTATCTCGGCTCCTTCGAAACGGGGGCGCAGAACGCGACCGACATCGAGGTGAACGGAAGCGGGCAGCTGTTCCTCGCGGACTACGAGAACGGGCTGATCCGCGTGTTCGCGCCGGACGGCACCCCGCTCGACTCGACGGGCGCCGTCGGCACCGGTTCCGGGGAGTTCCAGGGCCTGAGCGGTCTCGCGATCGGCCTGGACGGCTCCATCTACGCCACCGACGAGCAGAACTCCCGCCTGCAACGGTTCCACGACAGCCCGGCAGCCGTCTCTCCGGCCATTCCGTTGGAGTCCGCGCTGCGTTCGATCGCTCCCAATCCCTGCCGCTCGGCGATCACGCTGAGCTTCAGACTGCCCGTCGAGGAGCACATTCGGCTCGACGTGTTCGACATCGGGGGAAGGCGCGTCGGAACGCTGTCGGAAGGGCCGATGCCGGCAGGGCTGCATCACGTTGCGTGGAACGCGCGCGAGGCCGGAGGCTCCAAGCTGCCGGCGGGTGTCTACCTCGTGCGCCTCGAGCACGGCGAACGCGTTGACTTCGGAAGGTTCGTCGTCGTCCGTTGAGGCGGGCGGAGCGGGCCACCAGCAACGAGTGGCGCCGCGGAGACGCCCGACGGCTTCGCCGATCGGGGGGAAGTTGCAGCGTTGCCGGCGGGCCGGGTCAAGCGGCCCGGTGACGCTCCTCCGTGAAGTCGAAGGCCGGGGCGGCTGAGCGCGCCTCGGCCTTCGGACTTCGGGTGCATGCGCTTCATTCCCGGCCTACGACTGCTAGGCGGATGCGCGTCGGCACCCGTCGCCGGCACCGTCCGGACTCGTGGCCGAAGCGCCCGACCCTGGCCGGACCGGGAGCCGGCGCGGTCACCGCGATTTCGCGCGTCGAGGCGATAGGACGGGCATTCGAGCACATTCGAGCCAATCGGGCCGAGATGGGGGCCGGAGGAAGCCGACCTCACGGACGTCATCGTCACCGACATCTACTCGAGCGACCACAACGGTGCGACCCACGCGTACCTCCAGCAGCGACACAACGGCATCGTGGTGATGCGCGCCACGATGACGGTGCACACCGCCGCGGACGGTCGTGCCGCGCGGATCGGTCACCACTTCCTGTCCGGTGTCGGAGCGAGAGTCGTGAAGGTGGTCCCTATCGTCACTGCCGCCGACGCCGCAGCGGTCGCGGGGCGGCATCAGCTCGGCTGGGACGGCCGCGGCCAGGGGGCTCGAATGCTCGGACCCGGTGAGTACCTCCCGCGGCTCGTCGTCAACGGAGTTCAGGCGGCGAAGCAGAAGGCCATGCTCCTGCGCTGATCAGCGCAGGCCCCTGCCGGGGCGAGGCGCCCGTGGCGCGCCCGCGCGGGCGCCCGACGTGCCGGGCGCATTCCACGACGCCGTCGGGGCGCCCGGCGGGCCCGGGCACCCAGCGGACGCGTCTCAGCGCTTCGCGGCGAGCCGCCAGAACCGTGCTTCATCGAGGATCGTGATGCGGTGGCCCCTGTCGCGCAGGCGCTTCACCTCCATCAGCTTGAGCCCCGCGTCGCGCCCGGCCGCCTGCAGCGCGTTCGGCCGTCCACGCACGAGCACCGTCGTTTGCGCCGAAGGTCCGCCGTGCACGACCGCGCCCGCGCGGCGCGCCGCGCGGGCCGCGTCGGCGCGTGGCCGCCGCAGCACGCCCGTGAACGCGAGGTGCACTCCCTTGAGCGAGCGCAGACCCCCGGAGCGCAGCGCCGCCGGCCGTTTCCGCAGCGCCTCGATCAGCTCGTCGGCGCTTTCGTAGCGCTTGCGCCGCTCGCCGATGCAGCGGTGGACGACCTCCTTGAGCTCGTCGCTGCAATCGAGCCGGCGCACGTCCGCCGTGCCGATGCGCCGGTCGGCATCCTTGCGGACCAGCATGCCGATCAACTGGCCGACCTGGTACACGTCGTCGCGCGCCTGCCACTTGGGCACCGAGCCCTCGAGAATGTCGGTCGGCGCGGTCAGCCAGTTCATAGTGCGCGCCGTGACGCCACGACGGTCGCTTTGCTGGCGGGCGATGCCGAAGTCGCCGAGCTTGAGCGCCTGCGCGTCGCAGACGAACACGTTGAGCGGCGTGAGATCGCGGTGCAGGAGCTGGCCGCGGTGGAGCTTGACGAGCACTTCGAGAACGCCGGCGATCTCGGTGCGGATCCGCCGCTCGGGCCAGGCCCGTTCGGCGCGCCGCAGGAACAGCCGCAGGTCGCCGTAGCGCGCGTACTCGAGCGCGAGGCAGTAGAGGATCGAGCCGTTCTCGAGCACCAGCGGGAACGTGTCGTGCACGCGGATCGCGCGCGGCTGACCCTCGAGCAGCTGTCCGAAGTAGGCCTCGCGCAGCCAGCCGTCCATGTGCGTGCTCGCCTTGACGCACACGAGCTGGCGCGGGTCGTCGTCGCGGCGGGCGCGAAACGCCTGCCCGAACCCGCCCGAGCCGAGCAGGTATTCGACGTGGTAGCTCACGCCGGTCTCGGGGCTCTTTACGACCTGCCCGGGCAGGAGCAGCAGCCTTCCGGGATCTCCCGAGGGGCGGATCCGGCTGAGGGGCCGGGTCGTGGCGCTGGTGATGCGGGACATGCACGCAGTGTGTGCGATTCGATGGAAGAGTCCAAGCCGGAGGTGGGACGGCCGGGCGCGCCCTGGACCCGAACCCGGCGCGGATTCGGGACGGCGGTCGCGGCAGGCGCCTGTCCACGGCCCGGCGGCGCTGCGATCGTGGACGTGAGCTGGTACGACGCGGCGAGCGTGCGCCCCCGCGAGCGGGCACCTAGCGCCGAAGCACGACCCGCCGGCTCTGATCGAAGCCCGGCAGCCTCAATCGGACGTAGAAGACTCCCGTCGCCGCCGCCCCGTCGCTCGTCCGCCCGTCCCACGCCGCGCTGGCGGGGCCCGCGGGCCGGACGGCGTCCACCAGCACCGCCACGCGCCGGCCCGCCGGGTCGAACACCTCGGCGAGCACGTGCCCCGGAGTGGCGAGGGCGTACTCGAATCGGACGCCCGACGAACTGGGGTTCGGCGCGGGGTCGCGCGTGAAGCCGAGCCGTGCCCCACCGTTCGGGTTCCCGACGCCGGTCACGGCGGAAACCACGATCACGCCGCGCATGTTGAAGTCCTCGTGAAACACGCAGAAGAACGGGTACGTGCCGGGGTTCGGGAACGTGAACGAGAAGGTCGGGTTTCCGGAGTCGCTCGGCTGATTGAAGATCGTTCCCATGTTGGGGTCGCCGCTGCCCTCGCCATTGGTGATCGTGTGAATGCCGCCGCTCCACACCCAGTCCACGGTTTGGCCGGCGGTGATCTTCGCCGTGTCCACGGCGCCCGCGACGCCGGCGTCGAACTTGAAGTTCGAGACGGTGAAGGTTGCCGCCGCGGTCGCGCGCGTCGGCTTCGCGTCCGGCGCCGGCGAGCCGACGCGGGCGTGCGACGACCAGTAGGCATCCGACTGCGCCCGCATTGTGGCCTCGCTCATGGGCGAGGCATGCCCGTCGTGCCGGTCGGAGTCGTGTCCCGCCGCAGCCGAGGCAAGTGCGAAGACCAGACAGGTGGCCAGCGAGAGCGCGGCGCCGGGGACGAAACTCCCCCGGCGTCCGGCCAGGAAGGAGGCGTGGGCCGCGGAGGTGATCCGTGGGCTGCGGTGCATGACGACGATCTCCTTCCCGATAAGGACGTGGACGGACTTCGATGCCCGTTTGTCCCAGGACCAGCGCCGGCGTTTCATGAGAAATTTCGCGCGTCAGTACGGCGGATGGCGCCGCGGGATCCAGCGGACAGTGGCCCCCGCGGACGGTTCCGGCGGCGGCGGTGAGGCGACCAGTTCGTGGGATCCAGGCCTGCGGAACGTGTGGCGGCAGTGGTCGCTGGCGTTCGGCGCTCCGGCCTGCTCTCAGTAGGACGTGAGGCCGCGCTGCCGTGGCACCCTGCGCGGAATCTCTCGCAGGGGCCGTTCGTGCAGCGAGGCGCGATCCAGCCCCACCGGCCAGCCACTCGGATAGCGCGCGTACAGGCTCAGGTCCCGCCAGGAAGCGTGCCGCTCGCGTTTGGCGCCGGGCTTCGCCACGACCCGATCGCGTGGCCGCGCAGGATCGAGCCTGTACTTACCGTCGCCGGACACGAGCGCTGTCGAGGTCGAGCCCACGAGTATCCAGAGGGGCGCCGAAACGATCAGGCCAATGCCGTGCGAGATCGTCGAGATCGTGCCGGCGAGCGTTGCCCTGGCGAGCTGGCCGCTCCGTGGGTCGTAATACTCGAGCCGCCCGCGGGTGACCTCCGTCAGTGCGGTGGCCAGGACGAGCGTGTCACGCAACGTGTACACGCTGTCTTGCGAAACGGCGAGCAACTCGCCCGAGACGGTGTCGGCGGCCGCCCCTTTGCCGGTCGTGAGTTCCACCCAGCCTCCCCAGGCCTCGTCGCGGGCCTGCACCGCGTTCGGCAGCCAACGGGGCGGCGCGGTCGACGCCGTGCAGCCGGGCAGGGACGCGATCCCGGCAACGGCGAGCACGCACCAGGCGGCGCGGTCAGCGCGCATAGCGGCTGCCCCAGAAGCTTCGCTCCATTTCCGGCTCGAGGCGCTTGTACTCCGGCGCCATGCGGCGCAGCGCGCCCGCGGGGTCGAGCAGGAGCTGCGCGAGCCTTTCGGGATTCTCCTCGGCGATCCAGGCCTCGCGCATCCATTCGAGGTAGTAGCCGCGCGTCTCGAGGAACGCCTCGGCGGAAAGCAGGCCCGGCGGAAACTCGTACTCGATCGCCAGCGTGTCTCCTGGCGAGGTGACGAGTGGCGGCGTGCCGGTGAGCAGCGAAGCGAGCGCCGCCGGGTCGGGATGGCCGCGCCGCAGGACGGCCGCGGGACGGATCCGCTGGACCTCGCGCCGGCCCGCCACGGTGACGAGCGCGACCTGATCCATGCGCCACATGCCGCGGGTGAGCCGCAGTCGCACGTCGAGCGGCCCCGCGGGACCTGCGGGCAGCGGCACGAGCCGCGAGTCCCAGGCGAGCGGACCGGTTTCATGGAAGCGGCCCGCCGCAACCCATCGGCCGTCCTGCAGCACCTGCACTTCGATCGGCCCCAGCGCGCGCGCGGGGCCTTCGATGCGGCGGGTGAGGCTGGTGTCCGCGCTCGCGAGTGAAGCCAGCCAGCGCCCGGCGGAACGGCCCATCCAGGCGAGCGTCTGGTAGAAGACGTAGGTCGAGAGCAGCGACTGCCGGGCGACGATCACCAGGGCGCGATCGCCCGGAGGCGCGCGGGCGAAGGAGAGTGTGACGAACTCGGACGAGGCGAGGTCCGTGGAATCCGCGAGGCTCGTTCGCTCCCCGGCATCCCGCGCTGCGAGCGCATCGCGGCAATCGCCCGCTTCATCCCGCGCCGCGTCGGGAGCGAGCCAGTCGCGGGTGGCCCACAGAGTGCCGCTCTCGTCCGCGACGACGCGCTCGTCGCCCGCACGCGGAACGAGCAGCAGGTCGGCGCGGCGGACGACGTGCGTCTCGAGCGCCTCGTTCGTCATCGTCAGGGTGAACCGGGGTCCATTCACGTGGACGAGGTCGAGCGCGTCGAGGTCGTCGTACTCGAGCGCCGGCGCGACGCTCGCCGAGAATCCTTCGGCCACCAGCGTCTGCCGATCCCCAACATGGGCGTAGAAGGTGGGGCACGAGCCGAAGCAGGCTTTCGGATTCCACAGGCAGTAGACGCTGAGAGAGATGCTGGCCGCGGTCACGAGCGTGATCGGCGCGAGCGCCGCGGGAACATCCGTCCGTCGGCTCTCGAAGAGCGCGACGGAATCGAGCGACACGACGTGCGACTCCCCGGCGACGGGACGGCGATCGGGGTCGAGGCGGCGACCGGTGCCGGCCACGGTCCGGATCGAATCGTCCACCGACCACGAGCTGAAGAGCACGACGCCACCGTCGCGCAGGTGCGCCGCCAGCACGTCCGATCTCCGTTGCGCGCGCTTCAGGTCGCCCGCCGGCACCTCGACTCGATGCAGGCCGCGGACATCCTTGAAGGTGCAACCGCCCGTGAGAGCCGGCAGGAGGGCACCCGAGAGCGCGAGCAGGGCGAGAAGCAAACGTGCGGTCGTTTGCGAACGCATGGGGTCAGTATCCCCGGCCGAGAGACGCGGGTTCAACCGCGAACTGGGTGGCGGCGGGTCCGGATCCCGCCCCTGTCCCTGGCCGGGCGGGGCTGATGCAAGCCCACGGGGCGGCGACATTTGGCGCTTTCCGCGCGCTCCGCCGTGGTAGTTTCCGGGCTCCCCCTTTGAGACGGTCCCACGTCCGGCACGATCGTTTCCCGAAGCATATTCCGCGACCCACGCAGGAGGTAGGCATGAACCGCACGGTCCCGACGCTTCGCGGCCTCGCGCTGCTCGCGCTCGCCATCGGCTTCGCGAGCGTCACGCAGGCGTTCGCGAAGGACAAGGAAGAAGCCGCGATGAAGACCGAGATTCCGATCTGCGACAAGAAGATCGGCACGCTCGCGGTGAACGAACCCGAAGACAAGTGGTGGACGCGCTTCGGCCTCGAATCGCCGGAGGCGCTCATCAAGGTGTACGCGCAGCAGAGCAAGTGCTGGACGCTGGTGGACCGCGGCAAGGGCCTGCAGGCGGCGCAGCAGGAGCGCGCGCTCGCCTCGGGCGGCGAGATGCGCGGCGGATCGAACATCGGCAAAGGCCAGATGAAGGCGGCCGACTACACGCTCGTGCCGGACATCGCCAACAGGAACAACAACGCCAAGGGCACCAAGATCGGCGGCGTGGTCGGCGGGCTGCTCGGCGGCGGCGTGGGCGCGGTGCTCGGCGGGGTGAGCCTCAAGAGCAAGACCGCCGACGTGGTGCTGACGCTGACCGACGTGCGCTCGACCGAGATCATCGCGACGGTTCAGGGCCACGCCAAGAAGACCAACCTCGGCTGGGGCGCCGGCGGCGGCGGCTACTTCGGAATGTTCGCCGCGGCCGGCGCGAGCAGCTACTCGAACACCGAGATCGGCCAGGTGGTGGCGATGGCGTACCTCGACGCCTATATCAAGCTGATGGAGGAAGTACAGAAGGTGCAGCCCGACGCCAAGGCGAACAACGTGCAGCAGGCGATCACCGTCGCCAAGGCCACGAAGCTCTTCTCCGAGCCCAAGAACACCTCGAGCGTCGTGCGCGACCTCGATCCCGGCTTGATGCTCTATCCGACCGGCGACAAGCAGGGCGTGTTCTGGAAGGTCAACGACGAGCTGGGCAACGAGGGCTGGGTGATCAGCACGATGTGCCAGCTTTCCAAGTAGGAGCCCAGCCCGTGCTGGCTCTGGGGGCGTGCCGTGAGGCGCGCCCCCTTTCGTTCGGTCAGGCCAAACAATGAACGGGCGGCCTGCTCCGACCGATCGTTCGAACAATATCGTGTGACTTCCGGCGGTTTCCGGGCCACTACCCCCTGGAACCCACCTCTCTCCAGCCGGAGGTCCCATGCGTGCCCTTGCCGCGATCCTCGCGCCGCTGTTCGCCCTGTTCGTCCTGCTCGCGCCTCGACCCGTCTTCGCCGCCTGGGCCGCCGCCGGAAACCCGGTCGTCACGAACAGCGCCTTCACGTTCGACTTCCCCGTGCCGGGTGGCGGCTTCTCGAGCATGTGCTCCGATGGACACGGGGGCATGTTCGTCGCGTTCCGACAGAACGCCAGCACGTCGCCCGATTCGGTCAAGGTGCAGCGGCTCGATCGCGACGGAGCGACGGTCTGGGTCGGTGAGCGTGGGCTGCCCGTCGGACCCGGAGAGGGCCTCGGAAACACGCCGTCCGTGCTCGCCGACGGCGGCGGCGGGGTGTGGGTCGCCTACTTCAACGGCTTCTCGGGCAGCGGATTCGTCAACGGGCTCTACGCGCAGCACTTCGATGGCGACGGCGACGCGACCATCGCCTTTCCCGGCATCCGGGTGGGTGGACTCTCGAGCGGCATGACCGGCCAGCCGCGGGTGGCGCTGGCGAAGGGTGGCGAGCTGCTCGCGCTGTGGATCGGGCAGGGCGGGGTCGGCGGAACCGACACGGTGCGCGTGCAACGCGTCTCCAAGACCGGAGCGCTCGAGTTCGGCGCCGCCGGGCTCGTCCTGAGCCGCTCGACGGGGGCGGGTGACGACCTGCGCGCGCAGACAATCGTTGCCGACGGCGGCGGCCTGGTGGCGGTCTGGACCGAGGAAACCAACTCGACCGGGCCGGAGCGGCTGCGCGCCAGCCGCGTGGACGTCACCGGAGCGATCACCTGGGGGGCGCTCGGAAACACGGTCTTTGAGGACGCGGACTTCGAAGTGCTGTGCGCCGACGCGATCTGGGACGCCACCCTCGGCCTGACGATCGCCTTCTCGGCCACGGACTTCGCGAACGGCGGCACGGATCTGTTCGTGACCCGTGTCACTCCGTCGGGCGCGGTGAACTCCTCGTGGGGCTCGACCGGCAACGCCCAGGTCGTCGTCAGCTCCGGCATGGACGCCTCCGTGCAGCGTTCGCTCCGGCTCGTGGACGACGGCGCGAGCGGGTGCATCGTCGGCTGGGTGGACATGAGAGACAACGCCGTGGTCGGACCCGGCGGCGTGCCGTACCGGCGGGACATTCGCGCGCAGCGCTTCAACGCCTTCAGCACGCCGCAATGGACTTCGGGCGGTGTCGCGGTCAACACGGGCGAGAACGACCAGTTGCGCCTCACCATGATTCCCGACATCTCGGGAGGGGCCTATCTCGCCTACGAGACCATTCCCCGGAACGATGACCAGATCGACTTCACAGCCGACGTCGAGGTGACGCACATCAGTTCGTCGGGCGCCGTCCTGTGGAACACCTTCCATTCGGGCAGCACCCAGCCCGCCGGCAACGATGGCCAGCAGGACGACGTCATGCTCGCCGAGGACGGCGGAGGGGGAGTGATGTTCGCCTGGGCGAATCCGGCGGGCATCACGGCGAACCACCGCGAGTCGGGCGGTTCGCTCTACGTTCCCTCGCTCACGGTCACGAGCCCCGATGGCGGCGAGTTCTTCGGCGCCCTGCAGCCGATCGTCGTCACCTGGTCGGGCGACGTCGGCGGCAACGTGAAGATCGAATACACCGTGAACAACGGCGCGCCGGTCACGCTCGTGAGCTCGACCACGGCCGACGGATCACAGACCGTGTTCGCGCCCATTCTCAACTCGAACCAGGTGCGCATCCGGATCAGCAGCGTGGACGAGCCCGGAGTCTCCGACCTGAGCGGTTCGTTCTTCAGCATCTGTCCCACCGTGAACACCCCGGTGACCGTCGGTGGTCCGGTCGCGACCCCGCGCGACGTCGAGGTGGGGGACTTCGACGAGGACGGCATTCTCGATCTCGCGGTCACGGTTTCGAGCGGCGTGGCGATCCTGCGCGGCAACGGCGTCGGGGGCGTGGGCAACGCGAGTTTCACGGGCGCCACGGTGTACGGAACGCCCTCGGTGGCGAATCGGGTCGCGGTCGGCGACTTCGACGAGGACGGCATCCTCGATCTCGCCGTGACGCACGCGAGCGGGCTCATGATCTTCCGCGGCAACGGCGCGGGCGGGGTTGGTGACGGCACCTTCGCGGCCGGCGTCGCTGAGGCGGGCATCGGACAGTGCGTCGGTATCGTGGCCGCCGACCTCGACAACGACGGCGTGCTCGACCTCGCGGTGACCGACAGCCTGAACAACCGCGTCGGCATCCTCCCGGGAGGCGCCTTCCCGACCGGCGACGGCAATGGCACGTTCGGCAGCCCGGTCTTCTACGGCACCGGAGGCAACCCCGAGGGCATCGCGGCGGGTGACCTCGATCTCGACGGCGATCTCGATCTGGTGACGGCCAACTTCGGTTCGAACTCGATCTCGCGCCTGCGCAACACGGGCACGAACGGCTTCGGCACCGGCGTGTTCTCGGTTTCCAGCTACACCACCTTCGGCGGGCCGCACGCGGTCGTGCTGCACGATTTCGACGACGACGGCGACCCCGACGTGGCCGTGGCGAACGCGGGCGGGATCAGCGTCCACCTGAACTCGCTCGCCAACGGCGTCTCGATTCTGGGCGCCGCCCAGAACTACTTGAGCGGACTGCCCATGGCCGACCTGGTGGTCGCCGACCCTTCGCGCAACGGCATCGAAGACCTGGTCGGCGCGAGCGTGATCGGGGCGATGGAGGTGTTCTTCGGCAACGGCTCCTCGGCGATCGGGACGGGAACGTTCACGATCGGAGGCGGCGCCTCCACGACGGGTACGGCGCCCGACGCGCTCGCGGCGGGCGACTTCAACGAAGACGGCCGAATGGACTTCGTGGTCGCGAATCTCTCGACGAACAACCTGACGGTTTTCACGGGCGGCTGCGCTTCGGCCGTGAGCACTCCACCGGTCGTCTCGTTCCCCAACGGCGGCGAGGTGCTGCAGCCGGTCACCTTCGCGACGCTCTCGTGGACGAAGGGCGTTACGACGACCTCGGTGGACGTCGAGCTGTCCCGCGACGGTGGTGCCAACTGGGAGCGGATCGCCACGGATGCGCCGGGTACGAGCCTGTCCTGGAAGGTCGCGCTGCCCGCGTCGAACACCGCGCGCCTGCGCGTCCTCGCGCACGGTCAGCCCCACCTGGCGGACATCAGCAACGCGAACTTCACGATCTGCCCGACCCTGACGAACACCGGCCCGGCGATCACGACGGCCGCGGGCGGCCCGCAGGACGCGATTACGGCCGACTTCAACGAGGACGGCATCCCCGACCTCGTCCACGACGTGGGCGTCGGGATCGCCTTCAAGCGCGGTCTCGGCACGGCGGGGGTCGGCAACGGCACGTTCGCGACGGACGTCACCTACTCCGCCGGCGGCGCCGGCCGGAACCTGACGACCGCCGACTTCAACGAGGACGGCATCCTCGACGTGGCGACGACGCGTGCGGGGGGCGTCGCCGTGCTGCCCGGCGGCGGCTCCGGCGGCGTCGGCAACGGCACGTTCGGGCCGGCGTCGCTGGTGCCGGCGGGCGCGGATCCGTCCGGCATCGCGACCGGCGACTTCAACGAGGACGGCATCCAGGATCTCGTGGTCTCGAGCCTCGCGACCGACTCGATCTTCGTCCTGCAGGGGGGCGGCGCGAACGGTGTCGGAGACGGCACGTTCCCGATCCGCAACCGCTACTACGCCGGCGATTCACCGGGAAGGATCACGACCGGCGACTTCAACGAGGATGGCGTTCTCGACCTCGCCATCGCCAGCCCTTCGGCGAGTGTCCCTGGAGTGCAGATCATGCTCGGCGCTGGCGCCGCCGGCCTCGGCAACGGCGCGTTCTCCGCGGCGGGCCGCATCGCCGCCAGCGGCGGCGTGAGCGATGCGGTGACCGACGTCGTCGCCGCCGATTTCAACGAGGACGGCATCACGGACCTGGCGTTCGCGGGCGCCTTGCGCACCGCGGTCTCGATCGGCCTTGGCGCCGGCGGCATCGGCAACGGCTCGTTCCTCCCGGTGTCCTACGTCACGAACGAGCTCGGGCCGCGGCGCCTCGGCGTGGCCGACTTCAATCGCGACGGTCGAGCGGACCTGCTGGTCAGCTTCAGCGGCATCTCGCCCGTGGGCGCCGCACAGCTGCTGTTCGGCAAGGGAGCGGGGACCGTCGGTGACGCCACCTTCACCGTGCCGGAGCGTTACTCGACAGGTGTCGCACTCGGCCCGGTCGTGCTCTCGGACTTCGACGAGGACGGTGAGGTGGACGCGCTGCTCGGGGCGCCCGCGTCCAGCCAGTACATGAGACTGCTCGGCGGTTGCATCCCCGACACCGCGCTGGTTTCGCTGGCGGCGCCCGACGGTGGCGAGGAATGGCTCGTCCAGGCGCAGCAGGTGATCAGCTGGAGCCACAGCCCGTCGGTGATGGCCGTGGACGTCGAGCTTTCACGCGATGGCGGGCAGAACTGGGAAACGCTGGCGCGCAGCCAGACCGGGAGCAGCTTCGTCTGGAACGTCTCGGGGCCGTTCACGCAACAGGCTCGTGTCCGGGTGCGCGACTCGGCGCGGCCCAACGTGAACGACGCCAGCGCCGCGAACTTCCTCATCTACACCTCCGTGACCGGAACTCCGCCGCCGTCGCTGCCGTCGGTCGTCGCGTTCTCGTCGCCCCGGCCAAATCCAGCGCGCGGAAACACGGCGTTCATCGTCTCGCTGCCGCAGTCGCAGCGCGTCAGCGTGGACGTCTTCGACATGCAGGGCCGGCACGTGCGCTCGCTCGTGAACGCCGAGCTGGGCGGCGGCAGCCACGCGATCGCATGGGACGGACGCGACGACGTCGGAGCGCGCGCCGCGGCGGGCGTGTACTACGCGCGGATGCGCGCCGGCCGCTTCCAAGCGACACGGCACGTGGTGCGCATGGAGTGAGGCTCCGGCGTGAAACGCGAGCCGCCCGGCGGGAGTCCCCGCCGGGCGGCTTCGACTCTGGTGCGTTCACGCGCCGACCCTGCTTCCAGCGCTCTCGGTCCGGGACGCGAAAGCCCGGAGCCGTCGGGCGAACGTGGTTCAGCCTACCGATAGAGCAGTTTGAGGCCGCCCCAGGTGCTGCCGGCGGCCGGCGTCGGACCGCACGCGATCGTGTGCTGGCCGAGCCCGTTGATCGTGTCGGTCGCGAAACCGTCCCACTGGATGGACGGATCGAACGTGTCGGTCGCGTTCGTGTCGCCGTCGCAGACCAGCGGCTTGCGGCGAAGCGTGTTGTCGGCGGTGCTCACGAGGCCCGTGCCCCACTCGGTGCCGGGATCGAAGCCGACCTGACCGAAGGCGTCCACGACCGTGTTGACCGCGCCCTTGGCGAGCACGACGGCGTCGTCGCCGTTGAACTGGAGCACGGTGCTCGTCTGGTTCGCGACCGCGAGGATCCCGGCCGACGCGCTTGCGTGAGCGACGACCCACTTGCCGCCGCTGGGTAGCACGCTGGTCAGGCCGATCGTGTTGCCGATCGTGACCGAGCCGTTGAAGTAGAGGAGCAGCTTGTAGTCGCCCGCGGCGAGATCGATCGCGGCTCCCGTCGGGTTGTAGAGCTCGATCGCCTTGTTGTTGCTGCTGCCTTCGACGTACTCGGAAATGATGATGTCGCTCTGCGCGAGCGCGGCCGGGACGATGGCGGCCGCCGCGAGAGCGGCGAGGGCGAGGATGCGAAGCAAGGAACGCATGGCGGAGGCCTCCAGAGCGGCTGTGCAGGGGAGCGGGGGGTCCTGCGCGGGTGCGCGAAGCGGGCGCGAGATGGTCGAACGGCGCCGCGTGTCGCATGTCGGGAACCGTATGGGCAGACGGGCCCGCGTCAATCCTACCCGCGGCGGGGCAGGCTCCGCCATGCCTTCATGCGGTGAGGAGGAGGTTTCCGTCGCGTGTTTAGTATTGCCGACCGCGAGGCGGCCTCGCTAACCTCGCGGGCCGGACCTGTCATTCTCCAGCCCTGACTTCGGAGGAATTCACCTGGACGAGAACCTGCGACTGCTCGCCGTTCTGGCCCACCCGGACGACGAGTCGCTCGGCTTCGGTGGCACCCTCGTGCATTACGCCGCCGAGGGCGTCGAAACCCACGTGGTCACCGCGACGCTCGGCCAGAGCGGCCGCTTTCGCGGCCACCCGCAGGGCTCGCCCGAACACCCGGGCCCCGACGCCCTGGGAGCGCTGCGCGAGCGCGAGCTGCGCGCCGCGGCGGAGGTCCTGGGGCTGCGGAGCGTCTCGCTGCTCGGCTACGTGGACGGCCGCCTCGACCAGGCCGATCCGCGCGAGGCCGTCGGGCGGATCGTCGCGCAGGTGCGGCGGGTTCGTCCGCAGGTCGTGCTCACCTTTGACTCCGAGGGCTCCTACGGCCACCCGGACCACATCGCGATCTCGCAGTTCACGACCGCCGCGCTGGTCGCCGCGGCCGACGGGGCGTATTCGGGAGAGGGCGCCGGGCTCCCGCCGCATGCGGCGGCCAAGCTCTACTTCGCCGCCTGGCCGCCCACCGCGATGGCCGCGTACGAGGCCGCGTTCCGGAAGTTGATCTCGCGCGTGGATGGCGTGGATCGCGAGGCCCGCGGCTGGCCGGCGTGGGCGATCACGACCGTCATTGATACGCGGGTCTGCTGGGATACCGTGTGGCGGGCGGTCTCCTGCCACGAGTCGCAGGTCACCGCCTACGAGAAGCTCGCCACGCTCACGCCGGAGCTGCACGAGGCGCTGTGGGGCTGGCAGTCGTACTACCGCGCCATGAGCACGGTGAACGGCGGCCGGGCCCGCGAAACCGATCTGTTCGAAGGATTACGCGCGACACGGGCCTGAGCCCGCCACGCAGGCCGCCAACACCGGACAAGCCCCGGGGGGAACCGCATGAGCGACGCCGGACGAATCCCGCGACCCACGCCCCTTTCGATGAACCCGGAGGCGTTTCGCGCCGCCGGCCACCGTCTGGTGGACGAACTGGCCGGGCGCCTGGCCGCGATCGCCGACGGACCGGTGACGCGTGACGTTTCACCTTCGGCCCTGCGCGAGGCGATCGGCCTGGGCCGGCCGCTGCCCGAGCGCGGCACGGAGGCGGGCGAACTGCTCGCCGGCGCGACGCGCGCGCTGTTCGAACGCTCGCTCTTCAACCAGCACCCGCGCTTCTTCGGATACATCACCGCGCCACCCGCGCCGATCGGCATCCTCGGCGACCTGCTGGCCTCGGCGGTGAACCCGAACTGCGGCTCGTGGGCGCTGGCGCCGGCGGCGACCGAAATCGAGCTCGAGACGGTGCGCTGGATCGCCGGACTGATCGGCTACCCGACCGACGCCGGCGGGCTGCTCGTGAGCGGCGGGAACATGGCGAACTTCGTGTGCTTCATCGCCGCGCGTGCCGCGAAGGCCGGCTGGGACGTGCGTGCGAAAGGCGCGTCCGCGGGCCCGCCCCTGCGCGCCTACTGCTCCTCCGAAACACACACCTGGATCCAGAAGGCGACGGACCTCGCCGGTCTCGGAACGGACTCGATCCGCTGGATTCCGGTGGACGGGGCGCAGCGCATGGACGTCACGGCGCTCGATCGGCGCATCGAGGCGGATCTGGCCGCGGGCGAGCGGCCGTTCCTGGTGGTGGGCACGGCCGGTTCCGTGAGCACCGGCGCCGTGGACGCGCTGCCGGCGATTCGCGACGTCTGCCGCCGCCACGACCTGTGGTTCCACGTGGACGGCGCCTACGGCGGCTTCGCCGCCGCCGCGCCGGGAGCGCCCGCCGACCTGCGCGCGCTCGCCGATGCCGACTCGGTCGCGGTGGACCCGCACAAGTGGCTTTACGCGCCGCTCGAGGCCGGCTGCGCGCTCGTTCGGGACGCCGATGCGCTGCGCGCGGCGTTTTCCTATCACCCGCCCTATTACCACTTCGACGAACGCGCGATGAACCTGGTGGACTTCGGAATGCAGAACTCGCGCGGCTTTCGCGCGCTCAAGGTCTGGCTGATGCTCCAGCACGCGGGCGCGGCCGGCTATCGCGCCATGATCGGGGAGGACATGCGCCTCTCGCGCGAGCTGGCGGAGGCGGTTCGCTCGCACCCGGAGCTGGAGCTCTTCACGCAGGCCCTGAGCATCACGACCTTCCGCTGCGTTCCGCGCGACCTGCGTGCGCGCGTCGGCGAGGAACGGGCCGAGGCGTACCTCGACACGCTCAACCGGACGGTTCTCGACCGCAGCCAGCGCGAGGGCGAGGCGTTCGTGTCGAACGCGGTGGTCCGCGGGCGGTACGTGCTGCGTGCCTGCATCGTCAACTTCCACACCGCGTCGGCCGACGTGCAGGCGCTGCCGGGCATCCTCGTGCGGGCGGCGGCCCGGATCGACGCGGAACTGCGCCCGCGGGAGCTGCGAGGCGAGGCGACCTGAGCGGCGGGCGGGGGCCGGACGGCCCATCGCCCCGGCTCCCCGGGCCGGACGGCCCCGATTCCGGGCTGGGGAACCGGCCGTGGCCTGCCGATGAACGGTGGTGACGAAACCCACCCCGTCGGAGGAGATGGCCATGGCGGCGCCGGATCGCGCGCTTCAAGTGCTCATGCAGCTCGGGGACCCCGCCGAGCGCAGGACCCGTTCCGAGGTGTTCGATCTCGCGCTGCGAACGGCGCTCACGCTGCTCGATGCCGACGCGGTCGCGCTCACGACGAACGGCAAACGCGCCGAGCGCATGGTCCTGCATTCGGGCAGCGCATCGGCGGCGGCGATGTCCATGCCGGAGGGCGGCAGCGAGGTGCTGCGCCGGTTCGCCGAGGCGCCCGAGCCGCTGGCGCTCGCGGTCGTCACCGACGACGCGCGCGTGGCGGAGGCGGACGGTTGTCCGGGTGTCGAACCCGGGCCGACGCTGTTCATTCCGGTTCGTGGCCGTGACGCGGCGCCGGCGTACCTCGCCGCCTACCGGCGGCGCGCGCGGGCGCGCTACACGATGGTCGAGATCCGCATGATGCTGCTGCTCGCCGCGTGGCTCGGCTCGGTGCTCGACAGCCTGCGGCTGGCGAGCGGCCTCGAGCGCACGTCGGTCACCGACTCGCTCACGGGCGTCTACGGCGTTCATTACCTGCGGACCGCGCTGCGCCGCGAGGTTCGCAGGGCGCGGCGCTACAACCAGGAACTCTCGCTGGTGCTCGTGGACGTGGACCGCCTCAAGGTTCACGGCGAAGCTCTGGGCGCGATGAAGGGCAGCCTGCTGCTCAAGGAGCTGGCGACGGCTCTGGCCGGACAGGTGCGCTCGTTCGACGTGCTGGCCCGCTGCGGCGACGACGCCTTCATGGTGATCCTGCCGCAGACCGGGCGCGACGGCGCGACCGAGGTGGCCGAGCGCATGCGCGCCACGGTCGAGCAGCACGCGTTCTCGACCGGAACGCCGGTCCCGGTGACGGTGAGCGTCGGCGTCGCCGCGTTTCCCACCGATGCGAGCGCGCTGCAGGACCTGGTCAGGGCCGTGACGCGCGCCCTCAAGGTCGCCAAGCAGGGCGGGCGCAACCGCGTCGCGACCCCGGCGAGCAAGGCGGCCTGAGAAGCGGGGACTCCTCGACCCTCGCGCCGCGCCTTGCCCGCGCCGCGCGCGTGTGCTCGACTGCGGCGTTCCGGTTCCCGCCCCTTCGAGGTGCCCCGATGAAGCGATTCGCCCGCGCCGCGCTGCTGCTTTCCGTACTGCTCGTTCCCGCGGCGCGCGCCGAAGACCGCGTCGCGAACCTCCCGATCGGCGATCCGGCGCGCCGGGACCGTGAGCTCGCCGTGGTGCTCGACGGCATCACCGACGCAGCGCGCGGCGACACGATCGGACCGGCGGAGCTGGCCGCCCGACTCGACGACGTGAGGCTGCTGTTCGTCGGCGAGAGCCACGTGGACATGGAATTCCACCGCGTGCAGCTGGCCGTCCTTCGCGAGCTGGAACGGCGCGGCCGCCACGTCATGATCGGGCTCGAGATGTACCCGGTGCCGGAGCAGCCGTGGCTCGACCGCTGGCACACCGACCGCAAGTGGACCGAGGAGGCGTTCCTCTCCGACTCGCACTGGTACGGGAACTGGGGATACAACTGGAACTATTACCGGGACATCTTCCGATTCGCGCGCGAGAAGGATCTGCCGATGTACGCCGTCAACCTGCCGCGCGCCGCGGTCACCACGGTCCGAACGAAGGGCTTCGACTCGCTGTCGGTGGAGACGAGGGCGATGCTGCCGCCCAGGGTGGACCTGGGGAGCGCCGAGCACCGGCGGCTCTTTCGCGCCTACTTCGGCGACGCCGACGCGCTGCACGGCGGCATGTCCGAAGCGATGTTCGAGGGGATGTACCGCGCGCAGTGCGCCTGGGACGCGGCCATGGGCTGGAACGCTCTCGAGGCGCTGAAGCGGCATGGCGACGCGAAGTCCATCATGGTCGTGCTGATCGGCTCGGGACACGTGGCCTACGGGCTCGGGGCCGAGCGCCAGGCGAAGCCGTGGTTCGAAGGACGCACGGCGTGCGTCATCCCGGTGCCGGTGGCCGACGAATGGGGCGGAACGCCGGTCGGAACGGTGCGCGCCTCCTACGCCGATTTCGTCTGGGGTCTGCCGCCCACGAGCGACCCGCTCTATCCGTCCTCGGGAATCTCGACGCTCGAGTCGCGGCGCGGCGAGTACTACCGGGTGATCAACGTCGCCGAGGATTCACCGGCCGAGGCTGCGGGCGTCCGGGCAGGCGACGAGCTGGTCTCGATGGATGGCCAGCCGATCCCGGACAAGGAAACGAGCAACCGGCTGATGGCGGACAAGCGCTGGGGCGACGACGTGCTCTACCGCGTGAGGCGTGAGGGCCGCGAGCTCGACTTGCGGGTGCACCTGCGGCGGCGGGCTCCGGGGCGGCCCGCGGCGAGCCCGGACGCGGCCGGAAGCGCCAAGTGACGGCCCCCGCGCGCTGGGTTTCGGCGCTCGCGCTGCTCGCGGCCTTCGCTTCGGCCGCGGGTGCGGGAGAAGCACGCGTCCGGCACGGCCTGAAGATCGCGCTCGACCCCGCGCGAGGCTGGCTCTCGGTCACCGACACGCTCACCGTCCCGGCATCGCAGGTGAAGGACGGCGAGGCGCAGTTCCTGCTCAACGCCGCGCTCGAGCTGCGCGGATCCGAGCCGACGGTCACCGAGGTCCCGCTCCACGCACCCGGGGCGCGGGCCGGACAGGATGCCGGGCGTTTCCCCGGCCTCGACGCCACGGCGGCCGACCGCGACTCGACCGTTCGTTTGCGCCGCTGGCGCGTCGCGCTGCCGGCCTCCGGCGGGCAGGTCGTGCTGCGCTACGACGGCCGCTTCGATTTCGCACTCTCGGACGAGCGCGAGCAGTACACGCGAGGCTTCCGCCAGACCGCGGGAATCGTCTCGAAGGACGGCCTCTATCTCGCGGGCGAAGGCTTCTGGTACCCGCGCCTGGGGCCGGGGCTGATCGAGTTCACGCTCGAGGCCGCCGAGCCCGGGGGCTGGCACGTCATCAGCCCGGGGAACGGCACCTCGCGCGACGACGCGGGCGTGGCGCGCTGGGATTCGCACGGACCCGTGGACGAGATCACGGTCTGCGGCGGGCCATTGCTCGTCTATCGCGCGTCGGCGGGCGCGGCCGAAGCGCTCGTCTACCTGCGCCGGAAGGACGACGCGCTGGCGGCGAAGTACCTCGAGGCGACGGCGCAATACCTCGAGATGTACCGCGGGCTGATCGGGCCCTACCCGTACGGAAAGTTCGCGCTCGTCGAGAACTTCTGGGAGACGGGCTACGGCATGCCGAGCTTCACGCTGCTGGGCTCGCAGGTGATCCGCTTCCCGTTCATCCTCACGTCCTCCTACCCGCACGAGATCCTCCACAACTGGTGGGGGAACTCGGTGTTCGTGGACTACGGCGGCGGCAACTGGTGCGAGGGGCTGACCGCCTACATGGCCGACCACCTGATCCAGGAGCAGCGCGGGCAGGGCGAGGCGTACCGGCGCGACGTGCTGCAGAAGTATCGTGACTACGTGCGCGAGGGCCGTGACTTTCCGCTCTCGCGGTTCCGCTCGCGCCACAGCGCCGCCACGGAAGCCGTCGGCTACGGCCGGGCGCTGATGCTCTTCCACATGGTCCGCCGCCGGATCGGGGACGACGCGTTCCGCCGCTGGGCCGCGGCGTTCTATCGCGACTTCCGTGGCCGGCAGGCGTCGTTCGCGGACGTGCGCGCCTCGCTCGAGGCGGTTTCCGGCCAGGACCTGGGACGACTGTTCGCCGAGCAGTTGAACCGCACCGGCGCGCCGGAGTTGCGCCTGAGCGTTTCCGGCAGCGGTCCCTCGGGCGGCGGATACGAGCTGCGCGGAAGCGTCGAACAGGCCCAGGCGGGCGAAGCGTTCCAGCTCGACGTGCCGGTCGTGGTGCGGACGGTGGCGGGGCCGGTGCTCGACACGGTCCGGACCGGGGGTGCGCGAACGCCGTTCTCGGTCCGCACCGTCGCGCGGCCGCTGTCCGTGGAGGTGGACCCCTCGTTCGACCTCTTCCGGCTGCTCGATCCGCGTGAGACGCCGGCTTCCATCGGGCAGATCCTCGGCGAGCCTCGTGTGCTGGCGGTGCTGCCCGCGCGCGCCGGAGAGTCCGAGCGCAAGGCCTACCGCGCGCTGGTCGAAAGCTGGCGCAGCGACGTTCACGCGCCCGAGTTCACGACGGACGCCGAACTCCGCATGCTGCCCGCCGACCGGCCGGTGTGGCTGCTCGGCCGGGGCAACGCGCTCGCACCGAAGCTCTTCGCCTCGGGACGCGACTTCACGCTCGGTCCGGACCGGCTCGCCGTGGATCGCGAGTCCATGCCGCTGGCCGGGCATTGCGCGGTGCTCGTGCGCAGGCATCCGGCGGACCCGGCGAAGGCGATTGGTTGGATTTTCGCCGACGATCTCGCGGCTCTTCCCGGACTGGGACGCAAGCTGCCGCACTACGGCAAGTATTCCTACCTCGGGTTCGAGGGCGCGGAGCCCGCCAACGTGCTCAAGGGCCAGTGGGCGACCGCCGATTCGCCGCTGCGGGTCGAGCTGGGTCCGCAAACCGGGCCGGCCGGCGCTCTCGCGGCGTTCGCGACCGCGACGCAGACCCTGCCCCCGCGGCGCGCGCTCGCCGAGTTGCCCCCGGTCTTCTCGCAGCAGGCGCTGATGGAGCACGTGCGCTGGCTCGCCTCGCCCGAGCGCGAAGGCCGTGGAGTCGGCACGAAGGGACTGGACGCGGCCGCGGAGTACATCGCCACCGAGTTCCGCAAGGCCGGCCTCGAGCCCGGGGGCGACGGCGGCGGCTACTTCCAGGAGTTCCCGTCCACGCGCTCGCCGTCGGGCGTGCCGGTGCGCCTGCGCAACGTGATCGGCGTGCTGCGCGGCAGTGAGGCGGCGTGGGCCGGACAGTCCGCGCTGCTCACCGCCCATTACGACCACCTCGGATTCGGCTGGCCCGACGTTCACCGGGGCGACGAGGGCCGGCTGCATCCGGGGGCGGACGACAACGCGAGCGGGGTCGCGGTCCTGCTCGAGCTGGCGAAGTCGCTCGCGGCGGGCGAGCGGCCCGGGCGCACGCTCGTCTTCGTCGCCTTCACGGGCGAGGAATCCGGCCTGCAGGGTTCGCGGTACTACGCCGCTCACCCGGCGTTCCCGCTCGACAAGATGCTCGGCGTCATCAACCTCGACACCGTCGGCCGGCTCGACGGGAAGAAGCTCTCGGTGATCGCGGCCGGAACGGCGTCGGAGTGGCAGCACATCTTCCGCGGCGCCGGCTTCGTCACCGGCGTCGAACCACGGCTGATTCCCGAGGCGCTCGAATCCTCCGACCAGCAGAGCTTCATCGAGCGCGGCGTGCCGGCCGTCCAGGTCTTCACCGACGCGCACGAGGACTACCACGGGCCGGGCGACACCGCGGACAAGGTGGACGGCCCGGGGCTCGTGCGGGTCGCGACCTTCGTGCGCGAAGCCATCCAGTACCTCGGCGACCGCGCCGAGCCGCTCACGAACACGATCGAGTCCGCCCGTCCCGGGCCGCCCGCGAATGGCGCGCCGGCGGCGGACGCCACCGCCTCGGGAGCGCAGGGCCGCCGGGTCACGATCGGGACGATGCCCGACTTCGCGTTCGCGGGCCCGGGCGTGAAGGTCGCCGCGGTGACGCAGGGCTCGCCCGCCGAGAAAGCCGGGCTCAAGGAGGGCGACATACTGGTCCGGCTCGACGGCCGCGAGATTTCCGACCTGCGCGGCTACTCGGCGATGCTCAAGGCGCTCGCGCCCGGCCAGGCGGTCAGGCTCGTGATCCGGCGTGACGGGGCCGAGCGCGAGGTCCCGCTCACGGTCGCCGGGCGCTGACGAACCGCCCGCAACGCGAACGGCCCGCGCCCCATTCGGGCGCGGGCCGCCGCCGTTCGTCGGACTCCGGGCTCAGCGCTTGAGCGGCACCACGTTCTTGTCATCGAGCCCGAGCACGTTCACGAGCTCGGAGCCCGTCGGAATGATGTACTTGGCCTGCGAGGCGAGCACGGTGTTGAGCACGTCGAGCCGCTTGCTCGCCTCGGCGCGCTCCTTGAAGAAGCTCTCGGCGGCGTTGGAGACCATTTCGATCGCCTTCGCCTCCGCGGTCGCGCGGGTGATCCGCGCCTGCGCGTCGCCCTCGGCCTTGAGGATCTCGGACTGTTTCACGCCCTCGGCCTGAAGGATCTGCGACTGCTTGACGCCCTCGGACTCGAGGATCGCGGCGCGCTTGTCGCGCTCGGCCTTCATCTGGCGCGACATGGCTTCGGTGATGTCGGCGGGCGGGTCGATCTTCTGCACCTCGACGCGGGTCACCTTGACGCCCCACGTGTTCGTCGCCTCGTCGAGCACGTTGCGCAGGTTGGAGTTGATCATGTCGCGCGCCGTGAGCGTCTCGTCGAGCGACTTGTCGCCGATCAGGTTGCGCAGGTTGGTCTGCGCGAGCGTCGTCGCGGCGTAGGCGAAGTTCTGCACTTCGAAGGTGGCCTTCACCGGGTCGCTGATGCGGTAGTAGATGACCGCGTCCACGGTCACGAGCACGTTGTCCTTGGTGATGACCTTCTGCGGCTCGACGTTGATGACGCGCTCGCGCATGTCCACCTTGATCATGTCCTCGATGATCGGAACCAGGAACGTCAGCCCGGAGTCCACGGTGTTGCGGTAGCGGCCCAGGCGCAGCACCAGCCCCTTTTCGAACTGGCTCACGATGCGCGCCGAGCGCGCGAGCGAGATGAGGGTGATGAACAGGGCGATGATGAGCAGGAAGAAGCCGATCTGCGCGATCATGGTTACCTCACCTGAAGGGTGACGCCGTGGATGCCGGCCACGGTGACCCGTGCTCCCGGCTCGAAGGGCCCCGCGCCGGGTGCGGGCTCGGCGCGCCAGACTTCGTCGCCCAGCTTCACCTGACCGGCCTCGTGATCGGCGATGCGCTGAACGACCACGCCTTCGCGGTCCACCAGCGCATCGGTGTTGGTCCTGACCTTCGGCGTATGGATGCGGCTGCGGACCATTCGCCGCCCGATGGCGATGTACAGGATGCAGAGCACGCTCGCGGTGATGAAGCCCGCGACGGGGCTGCCGAAGGCGAGCCCGAGTCCGCCGCCGAGGACGAACGCCGAGCCGATGAGGACGAGGTCGAAGCCGGCGAAGCCGCCGAGCGAAGCCTCGACGAGAATGAGCACGGCGCCCGCGACGATGAGCACCCAGTTCCAGACGTTCATGCGACCCACCTCCCGATGTCGCGCGGCGTGCGCCGCGCGCGCGGGAATATGCGGGCGGCCCGAAGCGAGGGCAAGCGTGGAGCGGGGCGCCGGGCGGCGAACGGCGGAAGGCGTCCGAGCGCACTCCGGCAAGTGGCCCCGGCGCGGGGCCGGTCGGCGGCCCCGGGGAGCGGGCGGGCCCGCGGCGGAGGGCGGAGCGAACGCGAACCGCCCGGCGAGCGGACTCGCCGGGCGGTTCGCGTTCGGCGCGGGACTCAGCGGTAGCGGATCTTGAGCGCGCCCATGGACAGGCGCAGCGCCGGCGTCACGCCGACCGCGGTGACCTCGAAGAGGAAATCATTGAAGTCGTTGTCGGTCGCGGCGCAGCAGGGGCCGATGTTGGCGCCGGTATCGAGATCCTCGAAGCATACGAGCCAGGTGTTCGGGCCGCGCAGGCGCGAGATGTCGAAGACGAGCGCCTGGACGTCGCCGTCGAAGGGCGCGTGCAGCGCTCCGGCTCCCGACGGACCGCGGTCGTTGTAGAAGCGGTTCGTGAAGAACTTCTCCGGTTCCGGCGCGTTGACGGCGCCGTAGGTGCCGTTCGGGTTCATGTAGAAGCCGAAATGCTGCGCCGCGCCGAGCGCGATGAAGACCGGAGGATTCGAGGCGTTCGCCGGGCCGGTGAACACGAGGCCGTCGTCAATGCCGTCAATGACGGGCATCGAACCGGTTTCCTTGTACCAGCCGACGTAGTTGGAGTTCGCGTTGCCCGCGACCTCCTTGATGATGAGGGCCTCGAAGCCACCGTCCACCCAGTACCAGGGATCCGGATCGCCCGCGTGGTAGCCGAGATAGTCGGTCTGCACGTTGATCGCGCCGACGCCGTACTTCGCGTCCACGATCTTCTGCAGCTCGTTGTTGGGGCCGTCCCAGCTCGCGCCCCACACGACCGGGAAGGCCGCGGCGGGACGAGCGGCGGCGAGCAGCAGCACGCACGCGACCAGAAGGAGCCAGCGATTCACGAAGCATCCTCGGCAGGTGATGTCGAGCAAGACGTCCGGGCGCTCCTGCGATCGCCGGCGGCCAGCGGGGGATTACAGTGCGGAAAGTTTATCCAGTGCCGGACCCGCGATTCCAGTGGTGTTTTTGGAATGGGGCGGGCCGGGCGGCCCGGCGCCTCCCGGGCGCCATGTTCGACGCCGGCAGGCCGAAGCCCTGCCCCGACGCGAGTGGACACTCGCACCCCGGGGCGACCGGCCCGGGCGCGTTGGCCGCCATCAGGTTGCCGCCCGGGTCGCCCGCCGATCCCGGCCAGCCTGCGCGGCGCTGTCTGTGAGCCCCAATCCGGCCCCCGGAAGTTCAGAAGATCTGGTACTTGAGCGCCAGAGCCAGGGTCTCCTTGAACTGGCCGGCCTTGCGGACGCTCCTGCTGATTTCGGCGGTCCGGACTGCCAGCGGGCTGGAGGGATCCACGTTCGTGGCGTTGTCGAACTTGTCGTAGACCCATTGGGCGAACAGCTCGACACCGAGGCTCCTGGTGATCTGGGCCGAGAAGAGACTTTGGGCGCCGAGGTCGGCCGTTCGCCAGTAGCCGGCCACATTCTCATGAGCGGGGACCGCCGCGCGGGCCTCGGCGTCGAAGGCTTTCAGGTCGCTCGCGTCCGAGAAGAACAGCGGCTGGAAGACGAGGAGCGACCCGGTCCAGAGCACCTTCTTCTGCAGGATCGGCTGCTTGACGCTCGTCTGCCATTCGAGGCCGCCGTCGAGGGTCGTGTAGCGCTCCTTCCCGATCGGCGGGCCGGCGGTCAGCGTGCGCCCGATCGCCTGGCGCAGGCCGAAGCCGAGCCGCGTGATCGCCTCCGAGTCGGCGGACTTGCGCAGCACGCGCGCGATGCCGGCGCTCTCCTTGAGCTTCACCGGATTGAAGCGGAGCACGCCGAGCGGGTTGCTCTGGTCTTCGAACTGCGTCTCCCCGCGAAGCGAAAGATAAGGATCCAGCGGCCCCGTCGTGGTCCAGCGGCCGACCGTTTCGAGCACGATCTGGTCGGTGGTCTTGTCCGGGGTGTCCCAGGTCCGGCCGCCCGCGCCATCCTCCACCTGCTTCGACGTCTGGCCGTAGGCGAGCTGGAGGGTGTTGAGCAGGTTGAAGTGCGAGCTGAACTGCCGTTCGGCCGAGGCGTTGGCCCCGAGCACCCAGACGATCGAGCCCTTGTCACCGCCCGCCCAGTTCGAACTGAACGAACTCTGCGAGAGGTTGAGGTTCAGGACGGTCGTGTACTTCCACGGGCCGGGCTCGAGGGACTTCGCCTCGTCGGCGAGCGCGGGGCTGGAGAGCAACAGGGCGAGAACGACGGCGAGCGCACGTGGGCGCATGTCGGAAGCCTCCGGGCAGGACGGGGGGACGCGGAGCCGAAAGCCGGAAGGCGAACGGAACCTCCGGCTCGGGCGGACGTGAAGACGGGCCGGGGACGTCGGCGTCCCCGGCCCGTTCGACGCGCGGCGGAGCCGCGGGCTTCAGCGTTCGATCTTGACGTTGCCGGGCAGCACCTGCGGGTTCAGCACCTTGAGCTCGACGCGGCGGTTCTCCTGCAGTTCCGCGGCGGTGCGCTCCTGGTTGAGCGGCTGCGACTCGCCGTAGCCCTTCGCGACGAGGTTGTCCGAACGCAGCGCCGAGAAATGGCTGAGCAGGTACTCGCGCACCGACTCGGCGCGCGACTGCGAAAGCCTGCGGTTCGCGGCCGCCGCGCCGCGGCTGTCGGAGTGCCCGCCGATCTCGATCTGCAGGTCGGGATACTTGGCGAGCGCCTCACCGGCCTCGTTCAACGACTTTTCGGACTCCGGCAGGAGCTTCGCGCTGCCGGTCTCGAAAAGGATGTTCTGCAGCCGCACGGTGCCGCCTTCGACCAGCTGGCGCTCGACCTCGGTCTTGGGCGCCGGCGGCGGGGGCGGCGGAGCCGGCGCGGGCGGCGGCGTCACGGGCTTGGGCTGTTCGACCGGGGGCGTGACGGCGGCCATCGGCGACTGGCTCGCCGAGCAGCCTTGCTTGTCGGCCTTCTCCCCCTTGGGCGTGTTCGGGCAGCGGTCCAGCTCGTCGCAGACGCCGTCGCCGTCCGCGTCCGAGGAGCAGCCCCACTGGTCCACGGCGCAACCCTTGGGAGTGTCCGGACAATAGTCCACGCGGTCGTAGACACCGTCGCCGTCCAGGTCCACCGCCGGCCAGCGGAAGCACGGCGCGTTCGGGTCCACCTTGCCGAGCGACTTGGGCAGCGGGTTGGCCGACGCCAGCCCAGCCGCCATCATCGTCGTGGCAAGCGCCAGCAGCAGGCCGGCAATGAGGTTGAACTTCCTGTTCATGCGTGCCTCCTCACGTTCGAGTGAAACTTCCCCTGGATGGTTGTTGGGACTGCCCGGGTAGACTAGCCTTTCGCGGCCATGAAATACACCCGTGCTGATCCGCGAGTCTTACCGCGCATCTTCCTGCCCCTGTGCCTCGGCGTGCTGGCCGTGGCCGGCGGGCCCGTCGCGCGGGCCGGCGCGCACGAGCATTCGCAGCCTCGCGTGCCGCTCGATTCGCTGCGGGCGCACCCGGAGCTGGGCCCGGACTCCGGCGTCGAGCTGATCGGCCGGCCGGCGCGCGAGTTCCGCTTCTCGCGCTGGCTGCGCACGGCTCCGCTCACGCCCGACTCGCTGCGCGGCAAGGTCGTGCTCATCCGCTTCTGGACGGACGATTGCCGCTTCTGCCGCAACACGCTGCCGGCGGTCGAGAAGCTGCGCGAACGCTTCGCGCCTCGCGGGCTGGTCGTGCTCGGCGCCTACCATCCGAACGAGCCCGGGGCCGTGAGCGACAGCCTCGTCCTCGCGTGGGCGTCCAGGTACGGTTTCGGGGGTCCGATCGCGGTGGACGACCAGTGGGCGACGCTCCGGCACTGGTGGCTGGACGGCCATCCCGACCGCAACTGGGTCTCGGTCTCGTTCCTGCTCGATCGCGACGGGATCGTACGCTGGGTGCACGGGGGTGGCGAATACCACCCCTCGGGGGAACTTCTGCACCGCTCCTGCGACGTGTCCTACCGCGAACTGGACCGGAAGATCGAGGAGCTGCTGCGCTGACCTCCCCGGATCGGCCCTGCGGTTCCGATCCGCGCGCTGGCGCGCACGACCCTTCACCTCCAGCGATCCGCCTTGGGGTGCCGCTTCATGGACTTCGAGATCGCCTTCCACTTCGAGGCGGCTTCGGAGCGCGCGCGGGCGTCCTGCCGGGCGGCGAGCCAGGCCAGCTCGCGCTGAAGCTTCGCCCACGACGCGTGCCGCTCCGCGTCCAGCTCGCCGCGTTCGAGCGCGGCGAGCACCTCGCAGCCCGGCTCGCGTTCGTGCCGGCAATCGCGAAACCGGCAGCGACGGGCGAGCTCGGCGATCTCTGGGAACGCTTCGCCGAGCCCCGATTCGTCGCCCCACAGCTGCAGCTCGCGCATGCCGGGCGTATCGAGCAGCAGCGCGCCGCCGGGCAGCGGCACGAGCTCGCGATGCGTGGTCGTGTGCCGCCCGCGCGAATCGTCCTCGCGAACGCCGCCCGTCGCCTGCCGCGGTTCGCCGAGCAGGGCGTTGACGAGGGTGCTCTTGCCGACGCCGGACGAGCCCAGCAGAGCGACCGTCCGGCCCGGCGCGAGCCAGCGCGCGAGCGTCCCGACGCCGCGGCCTTCGAGCGCCGAGAGCGCCACGACGGCGACGCCCGGCGCGACCGCCTCGGTGGCGGCGATCAGCGCCCCGGGGTCGGAGGCGAGGTCGGCCTTGTTGAGGACCACGACCGGCTCGGCGCCGCTATCCCACGCCGAGGCCAGGTAGCGCTCGATGCGGCGCGGATTGAAGTCGCCGTCGAGCCCGCTGACCAGGAAGACGGTGTCCACGTTGGCGGCCACGACCTGCTCCTCGGTGTTCCCGCCGGCGACCTTTCGCACGAACGCGCTGGTCCGCGGCAGCAGCGCGTGCACGACGGCCGACGACGCGGCGCCCGGCCGCAGGGCCACCCAGTCGCCGACGGCAGGCAGCTCGGCGCGCGAGCGCGCCTCGTGCCGCAACCGGCCGGCCAGCTCGGCGGAACGGGCACCGCCTTCGTCGAGCACGACGTAGCGGTCGCGGTCCTCGCGTGCCACGCGCGCGGGCGTCAGGCCGGCGGCACGGTGCGGAGCGAAGGCGGTTTCGAAGCGGGCATTCCAGCCCAGCGAAGACAGGGACATGGCGGTGGCGCCTTTCGAGAGGGTTGCGCGCGGACGCGCCGAGCGGCGCGACCGATGGGTCGGGACGAGGCGCGGGCGTCACGATCGGGCGCGAAAACGAAACGCCGCTCCTGAGCGGAGCGGCGCGGGCGGCGAGGGGTGCTCTCTCGGCGCTAGGCGCTGGGCCGGACAGGGCGTGACGCGCGGGAAACCGACACGGTGGCTTCCATGGACTCGCTCCTTCCGGCGTACGGCCGCGCGCACCACGCGCGCGGCGACGTGGGCGGCAATCTAGTCGGATCCGGCCGCGGGCGCAACGGGAAAATCCGCCGCCGGCGCTACTCGAAGCGCATCGCCTCGACGGGATCGAGCCGGGCCGCCTTCATCGCGGGCTGCAGGCCGAAGAAGACGCCGACGGCCACCGACGTCCCGAACGCGAGCAGCACGGCCCACAGGGGCGTGTGCGCCGGCAGGGGGCTGACGGCGCGCACGATCTGTCCGAGGCCGGCGCCGAGGGTGATGCCGATGACGCCGCCGAGGCCGGTCAGCATCGTCGCCTCGAGCAGGAACTGGACGAGGATCGTCACCCGCCGGGCGCCGACGGCCTTGCGCAGTCCGATCTCGCGGGTCCGCTCGGTGACCGCGACCAGCATGATGTTCATCACGCCGATGCCGCCGACGACGAGCGCGATGGAGGAGATGATCAGCATCACGGCGAAGGTCGCCCCGGTGAGCTGGTCGTAGAGTTCCGACAGCGACTGCTCCGTGAGCACCGCGAAGTTGTCCGGCTGATCCGAGCGCAGCCCGCGGCGGGTGCGCAGCAGCTCGCGGATCTCGTCCACCGCGGCCGCCGTCCGCTCCGGGCTCACGGCGACGGCGTTCAAGTAGTAGTAGCCGCGCTTGGGCACGTAGAACGGCGCGTTCGGAGGCGGCGGGAAATACTTCTCGAGCGTCGTGTAGGGAATCGTGATCAGCTCGTCGGGGTTGTCGAACAGGCTGCGACCCTTGGGTTCCAGTTCGCCGACGATCACGAACGGCTGCCCGCCCAGGTGCACGGTCTTGCCGATGGCGCTGCCGCCCCTCGGGAACAGTCCTTCGCGGATGTCCTTGCCGATGACCATGACCTGCGCGCGGCGCTGCACCTCCTCGTCGGTGAAGAACCGCCCGACGGCCGGGTCGTACTTGAGCACGTACTGAACCTGCGTGTCGGAGCCGAGCACCTGGAGCCCGCGTGAGGTGTGCCCGCGGTACGAGACGGTGGCGCCCTCGGCGAAGCTCATGACGTTGACGTACGCGACGTCGGGACACTGTTCGCGGATCGCCCGGGCGTCCTCGGGCGTGAAGGCCTTGCGGTGGCGCAGGCTGTCGGGAAAGCCCCCGACGAAGAACCCGGGGCGGAAGGTGCGCACGTAGATGACGTGCGAGCCGAACTGGTTGATGGAACGCGAGACGCTCTGATTGAAGCCTTCGATGATGCTGGCCATCGCCACCACGGTCATCACGCCGATGACGACGCCGAGCGTCGTGAGCAGCGAGCGCAGGGTGTGCGCGCGCAGCGAATGGAACGCCATGCGCAGGACTTCGCCGAGCATGCCGGTCGTCGCGCCGCGCGCGGCGGAAGGCGCCGGCGGGCCCGCCGGGGTCCCCGTTCCCGTTTCCGTCATTCGTACCTCAGCGCCTCGATCGGGTCCTGGCGGGCCGCGCGCGTCGCCGGGTAGGAGCCGAAGAACACCCCGACCAGGGTCGAGGTCACGAGCCCGAGCACGACCGCGAGCGGGCTCACGAAGATCGGCAGCGGCGACACCGCGCCGATGAGCAGCGCGATCAGCACGCCCAGGGCCAGCCCGACCACGCCGCCGGCCATGGCGATGGTCGTGGACTCGATCAGGAACTGGAACAGGATGTCGCGGCGGCGCGCCCCGAGCGCCTTGCGGATTCCGATCTCCCGGGTCCGCTCGGTCACGGAGACCAGCATGATGTTCATGATCACGATGCCGCCCACGACGAGCGAGATGAGCGACACGCCGACGATGACCACGAACAGCGCGCCCGAGAGGTTCTTCCACAGGCTCATGAGCATCTCGGGGGTCACGATCTCGAAGTTGTCGGCCTGCCCCGGTCGCAGGTGGCGGGCCACGCGCAGGATCGCGCGGCTCTCGTCCTGCGCCTGTTCGAAGTCCGCGGGCGAGTGGCTGCGCACCTTGATGTCCACGCTCGCGACCCGCCCCCAGATCCGCTCGAACAGGCCGAACGGAACGACGACGTACAGGTCGCGGCTCTGGCCGAACGCCGAGCCCTTGCGCTCGCCGACGCCGACCACGGTCAGGCGGTTCGCGCCGAGCCGCAGGTCGCGTCCGACCGGGTCGGCGTTGCCGAACAGCTCGTCGGCGACGTCGGCGCCGATCACGCACACGGGCGCGTGGGCCAGTTCGTCGGCTTCCGACAACGCGCGCCCGCGCGCGACGGGCAGGTCGTCCACGAGCATGTAGTCGGGCTCCACGCCGGTGATGCGCACGCTGCCCAGCGAGCGCGAGCCCCGACGGAGCGGAGCGCTGGCCTGGCGCTCGGCGACCGCGGCCGCGACGTGCGGCGCGTTGCGGGCGATGAGCGCGGCGTCTTCGCGTGTGAGCGGGGGGCGGCGCAGGCGGTCCTGGAACGTGAGGTTGTCGAACGCCAGCCCGACCCGGTCGATCGTGAAGACGTTGGACCCCGAGGACATGAGCTGCTTCGCGACATACTGGTTCAGGCCCTGCACGAGCGACATGACGGCGATCACCGACGAGACGCCGATGATCACACCGAGCAGGGTCAGGAACGACCGCATCTTGTTCGCGCGCAGCGCCGTCAGCGCGACGCCCGCGCTCTCGCGCAGGTTCATGGTCCGTCCGTGGCTCGCCGGAAGCCGTGGGTCGGCGGCGCAGCGGCGCCGCTCAGGCTCCGGCGGACGCAGTCTAGCCGCTCCTCCCGGCCGGCGCGCGCCGGCATGGCCCGCCGCGGCGCGACACGCCCGACGCCCGCCGGCGGCGGTGGATCGTCGCGCGATGGCCACGGTCGCCGCGCCGGGGTAACTTCCGCGCCGTGAACCTGCAGCCCGACACCACGCACCTGATGGCGATCGCCGCCGCGCTCGGCTGGGCCAGCGGCCTGCGCTTCTACGCGGTCGTGTTCGTCACCGGCCTCGTCGGCCGACTCGGCTGGGTGCACCTGCCGCCGGGCCTCGAGGTGCTCCAGAGCCCGCTGGTGCTCGGAGCGAGCGGCCTGATGCTGCTCGTCGAGTTCCTCGCGGACAAGATTCCGGCGCTGGATTCTCTGTGGGACATCGTCCACACGATCGTGCGCGTGCCGGGCGGCGCGGCGCTCGCGGCGGCGGTGTTCGGCGTGGACCACGGCAGCATGGCGGTGATCGCGGGGCTGCTCGGCGGCACGCTGGCGGCCGTGAGCCACACCGCCAGGTCCACGGCGCGCACCGCCGCGAACACCTCGCCCGAGCCGTTCTCGAACTTCGGGCTGTCGCTGCTCGACGACGTGGCGGCGCCATTCGCGCTGTGGCTCGCCTGGGCGCACCCGTGGATCTTCTTTCCGGTGCTCGCGGTCGTGGTGATCGCGATGGTCGCCGTGACGTGGATGCTCGCGCGCTTCCTGCATCGCCTCGTGCGCCGGGTCGCCGGCTGGTTCGCGCCGGAGCGCGCGCGGGCCTGAACGCGCGTGGATCGCGCACTCCGAAGCGGAGGCATCGCGAGAATGTTGCGGCGGGTCGCGCCGTTCGCGTGATAACTTGTTTCCCCGTTCTCGCCACGAATCGTCCGCCTTCCGTCCCGGACCCGACTCTGAGCACGCTCCCTGATTCCCTCGCGACGGCGCTGGCCGACCGCTACCTCATCGAACGCGAACTCGGACGCGGCGGCATGGCGACGGTGTACCTCGCCGACGACCTCAAGCACCGTCGCAAGGTGGCGCTCAAGGTGATGCGGCCGGAGCTTGCGGCCGCGATCGGCCCCGACCGCTTTCTCCGCGAAATCGAAGTGGCGGCGCGGCTCTCGCACCCGCATGTCCTGCCGCTCTTCGACTCGGGCGCGGCCGCCGGGCAGCTCTACTATGTGATGCCGTACGTCGCCGGCGAGTCGCTACGCGCGCGGCTGGATCGCGAGCGCCAGTTGCCGCTCGAGGAGGCGCTGCGGCTCGCCCGTGAGATCGCCGGCGCGCTCGGGCACGCGCACGCGCAGGGCCTCGTGCACCGCGACGTCAAGCCCGAGAACGTGCTGCTCTCGGACGGTATCGCGATGGTGGCGGACTTCGGCATCGCCCGCGCGACCTCGCGCGACGCCGCCACGACGACGATCGCGGCGACGCACGCGGCGACCGAAGCGGGCTTCACGCTCGGAACCCCGCTGTACATGGCGCCTGAGCAGGCCGCCGGCGACGCGGGGCTCGACGGGCGCGCGGACCAGTACGGCCTGGCCTGCGTGCTGTACGAGATGCTCGCGGGCCAGCCGCCGTTCACCGCGGGGTCCGTACCGGCACTGCTCGCCCGGCACGCCCGCGACCCGGTGCCGCCCCTGCGCTCGGTGCGGCCGGGAATACCCGACGCGGTCGAACGCGTGATCGAGAAGGCGCTCGCCAAGGCGCCGGCGGACCGGCACGCCGGCATGGCACGCTTCGCCGAGGCGCTGGCGATGGCCGTCGCCGGCGCGCGCACGCCGACACCGGCGCCCGCGCAGCGCGAGCGCGCCGTGCCGGGCAACCTGCCGAAACAGCGCACGAGTTTCGTCGGCCGCGTGCGCGAGCTGGCCGAATGTGCGCGCCGCATGGGCGAGACGCGCCTGCTGACGCTCACGGGCGTGGGAGGCTGCGGCAAGACGCGGCTGGGCCTGCGGCTCGCCGAGAGCCTGCTCGAGACCCACCCCGACGGCGCCTGGTGGGTGGATCTCGCGCCGGTGTCCGAGGACTCGCGCCTGACGCTCGCGCTGGCGACCACGCTGGGCGTGCAGGAGGAGGCGGGCCGTCCGCTGCTCGAGACGATCGCACGCCACCTCGAGGGCCGGCGCGTGCTGCTCGTGCTCGATAACTGCGAGCACCTGCTCGCGGCGACGGCTGAGGCGGCCGACGCGCTGTTGTCCGCGACCGAGCACGTGCGCATCCTCGTCACCAGCCGCGAGGGGCTCGGCATCGAGGGCGAGCACGTGTTCGCGCTGCGCTCGCTCGGCGTGCCGAGCGCCGCCGCGCAGACCGACCTGCACGCGGTCGAGGAGTCCGACGCGGTGCAGTTGTTCGTGGACCGCGCCCGACTCGCGTCGAGCGATTTCGCGCTCACCGCGGCCACAGCGCCCGCCGTCGCCGAGATCTGTCGCCGTCTCGACGGGATGCCGCTCGCGATCGAGCTGGCGGCGGCGCGGATCAAGATGCTCACCGCGGAGCAGATCCGCGCCAGGCTCGACGACCGTTTCAAGCTGCTGACCGGCGGCAGCAAGGCGCTCGCACGCCACCAGACGCTGCGGGCAACGATTCAGTGGAGCGTGGACCAGCTCGAGCCGCCCGAACAGGCCCTGTTCCGCGATCTGGCCGTGTTCGCGGGCGGTTGGACGCTTCCCGATGCGGTCGCGGTCGCGGGCGAGGACGCCGACGAGTTCGACGTGCTCGACCGGCTGACGCACCTCGCGGACAAGTCGCTGGTCACGGTGGGCCGCGAGGACGGCGAGGCTCGCTACTCGATGCTCGAGACGGTTCGCCAGTACGCGCTCGAGATGCTCAACGCCTCGCCGGGTCGCGACGCGGTTCGGGGCCGTCACCTCGGGCGCTTCGTGCGGTTCGTCCAGGACTACGACCGTCGCTACGAGGAGCAGCCCACGTCGGAACTGCACCGCATGGTGGACCGCGAGCTGGAGAACATCCTGGCCGCGCATGTCTGGTGCGACCACGCCGAGAACGGCGCTGAGCTCGGGCTGGCGCTGCTCGTGCCGCTCCGCCGATACTGCCCCGATCGCGGGCTGCTCGAACTGGGCATGCGCGTGATCCGCGAGGCACTCGCCCGTGGCGACCAGTCGGCGCGGACCGGGGGCCGGGCGCGCGCCCTTTCGATGCTTTCCGACATGTGCTATTTCCGCGGCACCTACGGCGACGCGCTCGCGACCGGGCGCGAGGCGCTCGGCATCGCGCGCGGGCTCGCGGAACCGATGGTGCTGCTGTCGGCCCTCGATGCCGCCGCGTGCGCTGCCTATGCCGCGGGCGAGGTCCAGCAGGCCCGCGCCCTGTGTGAGGAGTACGTGGCGGAGGCGCGCAGCGCACGGAAGGCGCAGCCGCTGACCAGCGCGCTCACCTACCTCGGCGAGATCCTGCGCTCGGAGGGCGACGCGGAATCCGCATTGCGGATCTACGATGAGCTGCTGCCGATGGCCCGGCACCGCCACCATCCGGCGGGCCTCGCGATCACGCTCGGCAACTTCGCCATGCTCCGCGCGACCGTCGGCGACGTGCGGGGCGCGCTGGCGGCGATCGCGGAAGCCGCCGGCCACGCGGCCGATTCCGGCTCGAAGCGCATCTTCGTCGCGGCGCTGGACGTCACCGCGGGACTCGCGGCGCTGCTCGGCGAGCCGGCGACGACGGCCCGCTTCTACGGCGCGTCCGAGACGGCGTACGCGCGCACCGGCGCGCAGCGCGAGCCGGCCGACGCGCGCTTCCACGACCCGCTCCGGCGCCGCGCCGAGGAGGCGATGGGTTCGTCCGAGTTCGCGACCGCCCACGCCGCCGGTGGCGCGCTGCCGCTGGAGGCGGCATTCGCCGAGGCGCACGTGTGGCTCAAGGACCGCGCCGCGGGCAGTTGAGCGCGGCGTGCCAGGCGCGGGGCTCCGGAGTTCGGGACGCGCCGCATCGCGACGACCGCTCGTTTTCCTACCGCCGGTGCCGCGCCCTCGCCGGCCGTCGCGGCGACAGTGCCGGACACCGCTCGCGGCCATACGTGCCAGGGACCTCGGGTATGCCGAATCCCTTGCAAACACCGGGCAATCCCGAGAGCGCGGGGACCATCTGCACGCCTGCCGCGCACCCGGCGCGGCACCGTGGTTTCCACCCTCCGGATGCCGGCCCATGTTCCACTTTCGCCCGCTCATCGCCTCTGCCTGGCTCCTCGGCAGCGTGTGGTTCGCCAACTTCGCCTCGGCGGCCGCACCCGCCGGCGCCGCGCCCGGGACCTCCACGGCACGAGCCGACACCGCGATCTTCGCGGGCGGCTGCTTCTGGTCCATGGAGTCGCAGTTCGAGGGCGTGCCGGGGGTTCTCTCGGTGGTCTCCGGCTACACCGGCGGCCGGACGGCGAACCCGACCTACGAGGAGGTCTGTTCGGAAACGACCGGCCACCTCGAAGCGGTGCGCATCGCCTTCGATCCCGCGAGGATCGGCTATGCGGAACTGCTCGATCGCTACTGGCACGGCATTGACCCGACGCAGTCCGACGGCCAGTTCTGCGATCGGGGCGAGTCCTACACGAGCGCGGTCTTCTACCGGAACGCGGCGCAGCAGCGCGTCGCGTTGCAGACGCGCGCGGCGCTGACCGGGGCGGGCGGCCTGAAGGGCCGCGTCGTGACGCAGGTCCGGCCCGCGCAGGCCTTCTGGCCGGCCGAGGAGTATCACCAGGACTTCGCGCGCAGGAACCCGGAGCGCTATCGTGCCTACCGCACGGGCTGCGGACGCGATCGCAGTCTCGACCGTGTCTGGGGCGCGAGGGCCGTCCGGCCGCTCGCGCACTGATCCCGGACGCCTCCGCTCGATGAGGTGAAGCGCTTGCCTGTCCACATCGCCGCCCCGACCCGTGTCACGGCCGCCGGCAGCAAGCCGAAATGGATTGACGAGTACGTCGGCCGGGCGAACAACGGCGAATCACGCGTGAGCATCGCGCACATGCGAAGTCCCGCGGGCTGGCGCGAGCCGGCGCAGGCGCCGGAGTTCGACGAGTACACCGTGGTGCTGCGCGGCTGCCTGCGGGTCGAGCATGACGGCGGCGCGCTCGACGTGCGGGCGGGCGAGGCGGTCCTGACGCGCGCGGGCGAACGCGTGCGCTACTCGAGTCCGGGCGAGGACGGCGCCGAATACGTCGCCGTCTGCCTGCCGGCCTTCTCCCCGGGTCTCGTGCACCGGGAGGACTGAGCGGCCGGGCGACGCGCGAAAGGCCGGCGCCGCCGGCGGCAGGAGCGTCGCGCGTTCGCGGCGCCCGCGCCGCAAGCTCACGCGGTCGTGGCGGCTCCCACCCGTTCGCTCTCGGCGAGCCCGTAGAGCGGCTGGTACTTGCCCCACAGGTAGTCGAGGTAGGGCTCGAGCGACATCGGCGCGCCCGTCGCGCGGCGCACCAGCTCGTCGGGCGGGAACTTCGCCCCGTGCTGGTAGACGTTCTCGCGCAGCCAGTCGTGCAGCGAGCCGAAGCGGCCCTGCTCGATCTCGGCCGGGATGGCCGGCTTCGCGGCGCGGGCCGCCGCGAAGATCTGGGCGCTCAGGATGTTGCCCAGCGTGTAGCCCTGGAACGCCCCGCCGATCACGCCCGAGTACCAGTGCACGTCCTGCAGCACGCCGTTGCGGTCGTCCGGAACGGGCAGGCCGAAATCGGCTTCGAACCGCTCGCGCCACACGCGCGCCAGGTCGGCGACCGCGACGCGACCCTCGAGCAGGTCCAGCTCGAGGTCGAAGCGCAGCATGACGTGCAGGTTGTAGGTGACCTCGTCGGCGTCCACGCGGATCAGCGAGCGTTCGACCTTGTTGATCGCGCGGTGGAACGTCTCGAGCGGAACCCTGCCGAGCTGCGAGGGGAACGTCGCCTGCAGGCGCGGGTAGAAATGGCGCCAGAAGCCGAGGCTGCGGCCGACGAGGTTCTCCCACAGCCGCGACTGGCTTTCGTGCACGCCCGACGAGGCGCCGTTCGCGAGCGGCGTGCCCTCGAACTCGCGGCGGATGCCCTGTTCGTACACGGCGTGCCCGCACTCGTGCAGCGTCGAGAACAGCGCGTCGGTGACGTCGTCCTCGCGTACGCGCGTGGTGATGCGCACGTCGCCGAGCGAGAACTTGGTCATGTAGGGGTGATGCGTCAGGTCCTGCCGGCCGCGCTCGAAGTCGTAACCGTAGGCCCGGAGTACCTCGACGCCGAAGGCGAGCTGGTCGGCCGCGGGCGCGAACTGCTTGAGGCACGCGTCGTCGGCCGGCGGGCGCGACGTGATGGCGCGCACGATCGGCACGAGCCGCGCGCGCAGGTCGCGGAACAGGGGCCGGATGGTGCTCGCCTTCATGCCGTGGTCGGAGAAATCAATGAGCGGATCGGCGATGCTCTCCCAACCCGAAAAACAGTTCGCCATGCGGCGGCTCAGGTCCAACGTCCTGTCGAGCAGCGGCCGCACGGCCGCGAAATCGTTCGCGGGCCGCGCCGCGGTCCATGCCTGGTAGATGGTCGCGGTGTGCTCGTTGAACTCGGCGACGAGCGCCGTGGGGATCCGCACGGCCTGCTCGTACTCGCGGCGCGCGACGCGCACGAGCGCGGCCTCGTCGGAGTCGGCGGGCAGCGTCGCGGACTCCTTCTCGGCCTGCTCGATGAGCCGGCCGACGGCGGGGTCGGTGAACCTCTCGTGAGCGAGCCGGCTGAGCAGCGCGGTCTGGCGACCGCGCGCGGGCGCGCCGCCGGGCGGCATGTAGGTGGTCTGGTCCCAGCGCAGCAGCGCGGCCGCGTGGTTCAGGTCGAACACTTCGAGCAGGCGGAGCTTGAGGTCCTCGATCACCTTCATGCGGGGTTCTCCGTGGCGGGTGGGCGCGGGCGCGACCCGGGGCTTCAGCCGATCTCGATCGTGACTCGGTCCATCGTGAGCTTCTCGCTGGTCCGGCCGGAGGCCGAGCCGCACGCCTCGAGCGCGCGCAGCGTGGCTTCGCCGCCTTCGACGGCGCCGAAGATGCTGTGCTTGCCGTCGAGCCACGGCGTCGGCACGAACGTGAGGAAGAACTGGCTGCCGTCGGTGCCCGGGCCGGCGTTCGCCATGGACAGCAACCCGCCGCGGTCGTGGCGCACGTCCTTCGAGTACTCGCCGTCGAACTTGTAGCCGGGGCCGCCGGTGCCGGTGCCGAGCGGGCAGCCGCCCTGCGCCATGAACTCGGGGATCACGCGGTGGAACGTGAGCCCGTCGAAGAACCCGAGTCGCGCGAGGTAGGCGAAGCTCGTGACGTGCATGGGCGCGGTGTCGGGCAGCAGGCGGATCACGAGCTCGCCCTTGTTCGTGGCCATACGGGCGCGCCAGCTCTCTCCGGGAGCGAAGGCGGCCGCCGCGGGACGGGGCAACCGCGTACGCCAGTCGGGCTGCGAACGGTCAACGGCGGCGCGGGCAACGAGGTCGTCAATGCGCTGCATGATTTCTCCGGTCGGGGCGCGGGTCTAGAGCAGCCCGCTGAGGTGAATGAGCTTCAGGCAGATCGCCGCCACGATAGCAGCCGCCGGCATGGTGAGCACCCATGCCCAGACGATGCGGCTGGCGACGCCCCAGCGGACGGCGGAAAGCCTCCCGGTGGCGCTCACGCCGGCGCCGACGATGGCGCCGGTGATGGTGTGCGTGGTGGAGACGGGAACGCCCATCGCGCTGGCGCCGAACAGGGCGCAGGCGCCGGCGGTCTCGGCGCAGAAGCCGCCGACCGGCTGCAGCTTGGTGATGCTCATGCCCATGGTCTTCACGATCCGCCAGCCGCCCGAAAGCGTGCCGAGCCCGATCGCGCCGTAGCTGGAAAGGATGACCCAGAACGGCACGTGAAAGTCGCCGCTGAGGTGGCCCGTCGAGTAGAGCAGCGCGGTGATGATGCCCGCCGTCTTCTGCGCGTCGTTCGAGCCGTGGCCGAGGCTGAACAGCGCCGCCGAGACGAGCTGGAGCCGCCGAAAAAGTACGTCCACCCGGCGCGGCGTGGACCGCCGGAAGATCCACACCGTCGCCAGCATCAGCCCGAAGCCGAGCACCAGGCCGAGGACGGGCGAGATGACGATGAAGGCCACCGTCTTCAGCACCCCCGAGGCGACGATCGCCCCCGGCCCGGCGTCCAGCAGCGCCGAGCCCACGAAGGCGCCGATCAGGGCGTGGGACGACGAGGTGGGCAGTCCCCACCACCAGGTGAGGATATTCCAGGCCAGCGCGCCGGTCAGCGAGCCCAGCACGATGGCGGGCGTCACGATGTCCGGGTGCACGGTTCCCTTGGCGATCGTCTGCGCGACGTGCACGCCGAAGACGCCGAATGCCGCGAAGTTGAAGAACGCCGCCCACGCGACGGCCTGGCGGGGCGACAGCACCCGGGTGCTGACGATGGTCGCGATCGAGTTGGCCGCGTCGTGGAAGCCGTTGCTGTAGTCGAACGCGAGCGCGACCGCGATGACGAACAGGATTTCCGGCGGGAAAGGCAGCGCCATGGGCGTCAGCGGCTCTTGATCACGATGGACTCGATCGTGTTCGCGACGTCCTCGCACTGGTCCGCCGCGTTCTCGAGCCGGCCGATGATCTCCTTCCAGCGCAGGATGTCGAGCACCTCGTGGCGGCCGGTGAACAGCTCGCCGACGACCTGCCTCGAAATGATGTCGGCCTCGTTCTCGAGCCGGTTGATCTCGATCGTGAACGACATCAGGTTCTGCATGTTCTTGAGGCCGTCCACGGCCTTCTCGATCTGGCGTCCGCACTCGGCGAGAATCGCGGTCATGCGCACGGCTTCGGGGCGCGAGGAGGTGATGCCGAACAGCAGCAGCCGGCTGCCGATCGCCTCGGCCGCGTCCACGACGTCGTCGAGCCCGCTGGCGAGGTCGTGAATGTCGTCGCGTTCCAGCGGCGTGATGAACGTGCGGTTGAGCTTCTCGAACAGCTCGTGCGTGACGAGGTCGGCGCGGTGCTCGGTTTCCCGGAGCGCCTTCGCGCGCTCCTCGAGCCGGTCGAACTTCTCCATCATCTCGTGCAGCTGGTCGCAGCTGCTGCGGACCAGTTCGGCCTGCTTGCGGAACAGCAGGAAGAAGTCCTCTTCCTTCGGGAACAGGGAGAGCTTCACGGCCGCCTCGGGATTTCGGGGTGGGACGACGGAGCGTCGTTCGGTGAGGCCGGGGAGGCTTAGCACCGGGTTCGGGATCTGGCAACGCGTGGCACGCAGCGCCTCGCGGCCGCGGTCGCGGCGCTCAGTCCAGTCGGCCGGGGCGCGACACGGCGAGACCCAGGATGCGCGCGAGCAGCGCCCGGTAGCCGAGTCCGGCCGCGGCGGCGGCGCTGGAGAACTCCTCCTTTTCGGCGATCTCGGGATTGGGGTTCGCTTCGAGCAGGTAGAGCTCGCCCTTCGAGGTGAGGCGGTAATCCACCCGCGCGTAGCCGTCGAGCTCGAGCATGCGGTACACGCGCCGCGTGGTGCGCTGAATCAGCCGTTCGACGGCCGGCTCGAGTTCGCCGGCGCGGCGGATGTCGATGCGGTGCTTCTTCTGGTACTCGGGGCTGTGCTTGACGCGCGCGGTCGCGATCGGCTCGCCCGACTCGACGAGCTTGCCGAAATCCAGCTCCCAGGTCGGCAGCACGCGCAACCGTTCGTTGCCGATCACGCCCACGTACAGCTCGCGTCCCTCGATGTACTCCTCGACCAGCGCGTCGGAGCCGATGGACTCGTGGATGAAGCGCACGCGCTCGGCGAGCTTCTCGTCGCTTTCGACGATGCTGGCCTGCGAAATGCCGAGCGAGGCCTCTTCGCTGACGCTCTTCACGAACAGCGGAAAGCGCAGCCTCTTCGGCCGGACGACCTTGCGCCCTCGTGGGACGACGAAGAACGCGGGCACGCGCACGCGGTGGTAGGCGGCGATCTTCTTGGTGATCGCCTTGCTGCGGGCGAGCACGAGGCCTCGCGGATTGCAGCCGGTGTACGCGAGCTTGAGCAGCTCGAGGTAGGCGACCACATGCTGGTCGAAGTTCGAGACGCCGTGGAACTCCTCGAGGAGATTGAAGACGACTTCGGGCTTCCACTCCTCGGCGGCGACGCGAATCGGGTTCAGCTCCTCCTGCACGCCGAGCGCGCGCACCTCGTGCCCGAGGCCGCGCAGGTTCGAGACCACGTCGTACTCGGTCTTCCAGAGATTGATCTCCTCCGGCGTGCGGCCTTTGAGCGTGTCGGGTGGCACGAGCGTCGGGTGCATGACGACGAGGATGCGCAGGGGCTTCTTCACGAGCCCGCCCCGCCGGGACGCGCGGCCGGCGCCACGCAGGGCCCGTTCACAGCGCCACCCAGTTTCGCCGGCTGTAGTGGAAGTGCACGGTGCGCACGGTGAGCAGCAGCGCCACGTCCACCCGCAGGCGGCGCTCGCTGCCCGAGGCGCGCAGGTCGAGCACCCGGCAACTGGCGATGACGTCGTCCAGCACGCGCTCGATGGTGAACGGCGACTCGCCGGTGAAGCGCGACACGAGCCGGCGGATCTCGCGCCGGTTGCGCGACAGGAAGCGGCTGGCGGCGTCGCCGCGGCGGCCGGGCTCGGCGGGGAAGAGCCGCTGCAGGTCGCGGTCCGGCACGCTCGGCCGCCAGCGCGACAGCGCTTCCTGACGGTCGGCGTAGTGTTCGCCCAGCGTGCGGCGCACCGAGTCGAGAGGCTCGACGGTGCGGCGCGCGCGAACGGTCGGTGCGACGCCGCGCAGTTCGCGCATCGCTTCGGAGACCCACTCGAGCTTGCGCAGCGCGGGCCAGCCCGCGTAGCGCCGCCGCCACGGATAGCGCGGCGTGAGCCAGATCGCGAAGGTTTCGGCGAAGTCCTCGTCGGGGTGCGCCTGCGCGTAGTACTGCCGCAGGTGCTGGACGTGGCGCTGGCTCGAGGGGTCGGGCCGGTAGGTGACGGGGTAGGGCTTGTGGGTGTTCCCGAACAGCCGCCGCCAGCCGCCGCGGCGGCTGAGACGCCAGGCGTGCTGCGCGCAGTGACCGGATTCGTGCCGCAGGATCTGCAGGCACTCCTCGCGCGTGCCGCCCTCGGCTTCGAGCAGCATGCGGCGCTCGAGCCGCAGCAGCCGCGGGTGCGCGAGGTAGAAGGGAATCGCGATGCCGGGCACGCCTTCGGGGGAGAACCACTCGGTCGAGAGCCACGCGTGCGGCTTCAGGCGCAGCCCGCGCGCCTCGAGTTCGGCCCACACCTCGTGCACGCGCGCCTCCGCCCACGAACCTTCCAGGCGCAGTCCGAGATCGCTGAAACGCAGGTCGAGCAGGTGCTCGTCGGACAACGATGCCCAGCGCGTCGGCGCGCGCCGGGACGCAGGACGGCCGGCCATGGCTCTCCGGCGCGGCGCGCTTCGCGCCGCGCGAAAGGGATGCGTTTGACGCTCCGCGCCGCCCTCGCGAACATGCGCGGCCCGGCGTGCCCCGCCGGGTGCGAACGGAATCGGCCGCATGATACTTGAGAGAGGGTCCATGCCAAGCTTGCTGGTCAGCGAAGCCGCGCCGTCCGCGGACCCGGCGCGATGACGTCCCCCGCGCGGGGCCGCAGGCCGCCTCCCGGCGCCTATCGCGACCGTCACGCCCTTTACGAAGTCGCCGTGCAGGGCGTGGACTGGGACCTGGATTTTCTCGAACGGGTCTATCGCGCCCGCAACGGCCGCGAGGCCCGCGTGTTTCGCGAGGACTTCTGCAGCACGGCCGCGCTGGCCGTGGGCTGGGCGCAGCGCCACCCCGCGAACCGCGCGTGGGCGGTGGACCTGGATCCCGAGCCGCTCGCGTGGGCGCGCCGGCATCGCCTGCCGTTCGCGCGCGGCACCGGGGGGCGCGTGACGCTGGTGCGCGGCGATGTGCGCCGCGTGCGGAGGCCGCTGGCGGACGTGACCTGCGCCCTGAACTTTTCATGGTGGATCTTTCATGCGCGCGCCGACCTGCTGGCGTACCTGCGCGCGGCGAGGGCGTCGCTGGCTCCGGGGGGCGTGCTGGTGCTGAACGCCTTCGGAGGATCACGCGCCGAGCGGACGCTCGAAGAGCGCACGCGCAAGGGCGCCGCGAACGGCCCGGACGGCGAGGCCGTTCCGGGCTTCACCTATGTCTGGGAGCAGGCGCGCTTCGAGCCGCTGACCAGGAATCTCGTGGCGCACATTCATTTCGAGCTTCGCGACGGCACGGTCCTGCGCAGGGCCTTCACCTACGACTGGCGCATGTACACGCTGCCCGAACTGCGCGACGCCGTGATGGAGGCCGGCTTCCGCGACTTCGAAGTCTGGAGCGAAGGCTGGGACGCCGCGCGGCGAACGCACACCGGCCGCCTGCACCGCCGCGCGAAGCTCGACAACGACGATTGCTGGATCGCGTACTGCGTGGCGTACCGGTAGGGGTGGGGCGCGGTGGCGCAGCGCGCCCGGACGCGATGGCGCCCGCCCGCCGTTTGCCATCCGCCCCGCGTGCCCCCTAGCCTTCGCCACCCATGCAGACGCTCCTCGCCACCCGCTACGTCACGCCCCTTCGCGAAGGCGGCTCGCTGCCGGCCGTGGTCGAGGCCTCGGACGGCCGGCTCTACGTCGCCAAGTTCCGCGGCGCGGGGCAGGGACCGCGGGCGTTGATCGCCGAGTGGCTGGCGGGCGAGCTGGCGCGGGCCTGCGGCTTCGCGGTGCCGGGCATGGTGCGGCTCGAGCTGGACGAGGCGTTCGGGCGCAACGAGCCCGACCCCGAGATCCGCGACCTGTTGCGCGCGAGCACCGGCGCGAACCTGGGGCTCGGGTTCCTGCCCGGCGCCGTGTCCTACGACCCCATCGCGCCGCCCGTGGTGGACGAAGCGCTGGCCTCCAGGCTCGTCTGGTTCGACTCCTTCGTCATGAACGTGGACCGCACGCCCCGGAACCCGAACCTGCTGCTCACGGGGACGAAGCTCTGGCTGATCGATCACGGGGCCAGCCTCTACTTCCACCATGCGTGGAACGGCGCGCGGGCCAGCGCCGCCAGCCCGTTCGCGCCGGTGCGCGAACACGTGCTGCTGCCGCGCGCGACGCGGCTCGCCGACGCCGGCGAGGCGCTGCGCGCGGAGCTTGCGGTCGCGCCGGTGAAGGCCCTGCTCGCCGCGCTGCCCGACGCGTGGCTCGCGGCGCCCGACGCACCGGGCGACCCGGCCGCGACGCGTGCGGCCTACGAAGCCTGGTTCGCGGGCCGCCTCGCGAACGCCGCGATCTTCGAACAGGAGGCGGCGCGTGCCCGAGCGACGCTCCTTTGAGTACGCGACCGTCCGCGTCGTGCCGCGCGTCGAACGCGGCGAGTGCTTCAACGCGGGCGTCATCGTCTGGTGCCGCTCGCTCATGTGGCTGGGCGCGCGCGTCGCTCTCGATCACGCGCGGCTTTCGGCACTCGCGCCGGATGCCGACGTGGCCACGATTCACGCGCATCTCGCGAGCATCGAGAAGATCGCCGCGGGCGGCGAGGGCTCCGGTCCGATCGGGGCGCTCGACGCGCCGGAGCGCTTCCGCTGGCTGGTCGCGCCGCGCAGCACGGTGATCCAGGTCTCCGAGGTGCACGAGGGACTGTGCGAAGACCCCGCGAAGGCGCTGGCGCATCTGTTCGAGCAGCTCGTCCTCCCGGGGTCCGGGAATCCCGGGCGAGAGCCATGACCGAAGCCCTGATCGCCTTCACCAGCTTTGCCAGTGAACAGGACGCCGCGCGCGTCGCGCAGGTGCTTCTGCAGGAGCGCCTCATCGCCTGCGCCAGCCTGCTGCCGGGCGCACGCTCGCTCTACCGCTGGGAGGGCCGCATGAAGGACGAGCGCGAGGTCGTGGTGCTGCTCAAGACGCGCAAGCAGGACTGGACGGCGCTGCTCTCGCGCCTGCACGACCTGCACCCCTACGACACGCCCGAGCTGCTGGCGGTGCGGGTCGCGGCGGGCGCACCGAAGTACCTGGCATGGCTCGAGGCGCAGCTTGCGCCGGAGGCGCCGTGACCCGCACCGATCCCGCCGCGGGGCTGGTTCTCGGGATCGAGACCTCGTGCGACGACACCAGCGTCGCGGTCCTCGAGAACGGCCGGCGGCTGCGCTCGCACCTGATCGCCGCCCAGGACGTGCACCGCCTTTACGGCGGCGTCGTGCCGGAGCTGGCCTCGCGCGCCCACCTCGAGCTGCTTCCGAAGCTGGTCGAAGGAGCGCTCGCCGAAGCGGGCGTGACGCCGAAGGACCTGACGGCGATCGCGGTCACGCATGCCCCCGGGCTCGTCGGCTCGCTGGTGGTGGGCGTGGCGTTCGCCAAGGCATGGGCCGCGGCGCTGGGGGTGCCGGTGATCGGCGTCAACCACATCGAGGCGCACCTGCACTCGAGCTCGCTCGAACATGGCGAGTGCCCGTTGCCGGCGGTGGCGCTCGTCGTCTCGGGCGGGCACACGGAGCTGGTCGAGGTGAGAGGGCTGGGCGAATACCGCTGGCTCGGCGCGACGCTCGATGACGCCGCCGGCGAGGCCTACGACAAGGTCGCCAAGCGCCTCGGACTGGGATTTCCCGGCGGGCCGGTGCTGGACCGGCTCGCGACGCGGGGCCGTGCCGACGCCTTCGATTTCCCGCGCCCGATGCTCGACCGGCCCGGTTTCGACTTCAGCTTCTCCGGCCTCAAGACCTCCGTCGCGAACGTGCTCAAGGGCCGCGGCGAGCCGCCCTACCCGGAGGAGTTCGTGAACGACGTCGCGGCGTCGTTCCAGGCCGCCGTGGTCGAGACGCTGGTGGGCAAGAGCCTGCGCGCGATCGTGCACGTCGGCGCGAAGGCGCTGTGCCTGGGCGGTGGCGTGGCGTGCAATCGAGCGTTGCGCGCCGCGCTGGGCGAGGCGTGCGGGCAGCTTGGCGTCGCGCTGCGCATTCCCTCGCCACGCCTGTGCGCCGACAACGCGGCGATGATCGCGCTGGTCGGCGCGTGGCGCCTGGCGCGCGGCGAGCGTTCGGGACCCGAGCTGGACGCGGCCGCCTCGCTCGAAGCCTCGGGCCTGCCGCTCGGCGGCTGAGCCGGCTGCCCGACGGGCCGGGCCACCGCCCGGCGCGAAGGACCCGCGCTACCAGCCCGGACCCTCCGGCGTTGCATTCCGCACGCCCCGGCGCGATCCGCACGCGAAGGCGGGGGCTGGGCGTGTTTCCACAAACATCGCAAGCGGCCGCACGGGCAGGCCGATAAACCCGGGGACATCGCGGACGTTCGGCCGCCCCCGGGCCGGGTACGCGCGTTGCTGTGCTGGTCGGCGGAGGGTGCGGGGGGACCGGAAGCGTCCGCTATCCCGAACGGGAGCTGGGTGTGCCGAAGGCTCGAATTCTCATCGCGGAAGACGAACCGGCGCTGCGGGATGTGCTCCGCATGCAGCTGGAACTCGAGGACTACGAGGTCAGCGAAGCCCACGACGGCCGCCAGGCGCTCGAGCGGGCCACCGCCGAGATGCCCGACTTGATGCTCCTCGACGTCATGATGCCGTTCCTCGACGGCTACGCGGTCTGCCGGCAGCTGCGCGCCCAGTTCAGCACCCGCCACATCCCGGTCGTCATGCTCACCGCCCGGACCGACATGAACGCGAAGGTCCACGGCCTCGAAGGCGGCGCGAACGACTACGTCACCAAGCCGTGGAACCGCGGCGAACTCATGCTGCGCATCCACAACGTGCTCGAGTGGAGCAAGCAGCAGCGCTCGGCCAGCCCGCTCACCGGGCTGCCGGGCAACCTGTCCATCAATGACGAGATCCGCCGCCGGCTCGCCGGCAGCGAGCCGTTCGCGCTGCTGCAGGTGGACATCGACCACTTCAAGGCCTTCAACGACTACTACGGCTACGCGCGAGGCGACCAGGCCATCCAGATGCTGTCGCGCATCCTGACCGAGTCCGCGCAGCGCTCCGGCAGCGCCGACAGCTTCGTCGGCCACATCGGCGGCGACGACTTCGTCGTGCTGACCCATCCGGATCGCGCCGAGGGTCTCGGAGAACTGATCCTCAATCGGTTCAATCAGTCGTCGCGCGAGCTCTACGACCAGGAGGACCGCGAGCGCGGACACGTCGAGGTGCTCAGCCGGCGCCACGCGATCGAGCGCTTTCCGCTCATGAGCCTGACCATCGCGCTCGTCAGCACGGCCCTCGTACCGGTCACGCACCTCGCCGAGCTGATCGACATCGCCCAGGAACTGAAGGCGCACGGCAAGGGCATCAGCGGCAGCGTGCTGGTCGGCGACCGGCGCCGCCACGAATCCGACTCGGACCGCAGCGTCGCCTGAGGAGCAGCGACTTGAACCCCACCGACCCCGGAACACGGCTGCTGGAACTGCCCGGAGAGGCCGTCGCGCTGCTGGCCGAGGCGGTGCTCGCCCTGCGCACGACCTGCGACCTCGGCGTCTCGTGGGGCATCGCCAACGCCAACGCCACGCGGGCGCTGGGCGCCGCGGACGCGCGGTTGCTGCGCATGGACCGCCGCAGCGGGGCGCTGTTCCGCTTCGAGGAGTCGGGCGTCGAGACGCCCTACCTCGCCGAGGACGGCGGACCGGTCGAGTGGGTCATGCGCAACGACCGCCCCCTGTACGACGACGGCTCCGCCGACGCGAACGCGCCGCGCGAGACGCTGCTCTGGCAGCAGCCGCCGGCCGCGCTGTGCACGCTTCCGCTGGTGGCGGGCAACGCCGTGTGGGGATTCCTGCTCGTCGCCTTCGCCGGTCCCCGTTCGCTGCAGGGGCCCGAGCGGCGCTTCCTGCAGGCGCTTGCCGACGCGCTCGCGCTGGCGTTCGAGCGCGCCGACCTCGTGCGGGCGCTGGACGAGGAGCGCACGCGCGTCGTCGCCGCCGAACGCCGGCTGGCGACCGCGCAGGAGGCCGCGTCGGCCCTCATGGCGATCGTCGCCCACGAGCTGCGCTCGCCGCTCTCCTCGATCAAGGCCTACGCCGAGACGCTGGGCAGCAACCTCGACAATCCGAACGCTCCGCGCGGACGCTTCCTGAACGTGATTGACGACGAATGCAACCGGCTCGGCGCGCTCGTCACCGACGTTCACGACCTCTCACGGCTCGAGAGCGGCGAGTGCACGCTGCGGCTGACCACGCAGTCGCTGACCGAGTTCGGTCGCGAGGTCTGCGCCGCCCTCGCCGACACGGCCGCGCGACGCAGGGTGACGCTCGCCCACGAACAATCCGGGGACGCCCGCGTCGAGCTGGACCCCGACTTCACCCGCAGGGCCCTCGCCAACCTGATCGAGAACGCGGTCGAGTTCTCGCCCGAGGGCGCGACCGTGCGCGTGCGCTTCGCGGTCCACGGCGACGAGTGGAGCTTTTCGGTGACCGACGACGGGCCGCCGCCGCCCACCGAGGACCTCTCGGCGGTGTTCGAGGGCTTCTACCGTGCGCGCCGGCAGCTGCCGAACGGCCAGCCCTCGCACGAGGGCACGCGGGTCGGACTCGCGATCGCCCGCAGCATCGCGCAGCTCCATGGCGGCCGCATGTGGGCCGAGCTGCCGCCCGGAGGCGGAACGCGCTTCAGCCTCGCGATGCCCGTGCGCCAGGTCGCTTCGGCGCGCGCGCGGCGCATCGCGCGCCAGACGGTCGGGCGCCAGGACCTCGCCGAGCTCTTCCAGGCGACCGTCGAGATGGTCGCGGTGACGCTCGAGACCGGCATCGTCTCGCTCGTGCTCGTGGACGCCGATCGCGGCGACCTGTTCGTCGCCGCCGCCGTCGGCCTCGCGCCGCAGGGCGTGAACGGACGGCGGACCACCCTGCGCTCCGGGGTCGCGGGCGCGGTCGCGGCCTGGGGGCGCCCGGTGCTGGTCGAGAACATCGAGACCGACCGCCGCTTCCGGCGGCTCAATCATCCGCAGTACCAGACCAAGTCGCTGCTGTGCGTGCCGCTGCGCGTCGAGGGCGAGATCATCGGCGTCATCAACGCGAACAACAAGACGAGCGGCGAGCCGTTCGACGAGGACGATCTCACCCTGCTCGTGATGCTGGCCGAGCGCGTCGGCAGCGCCATCGAGCGCGCCTGCGCCTACCCCGACAGCCATCGCGTGATCGAGGACGCGCTCGAGGCGGTGCGCTGCATGACGCGGCTCAAGCGCGAGCTCTCGCTCGGCGGCCGGCGGGAAGTGAAGCTGGTGCGCTCCGTCGCCCGCGAGCTGGGTGTGCCCGCCGCGGACGTGGACGTGATCGGCTACGTGGCCAGCATCCACGACGTCGGCATGGTGCGCGTCACCGGCGAGACCGGCGACAGCGGCGAGCTGAGCGCGGCGCAGCGCACCGCGGTCTCGACCCACCCGGCCGTGAGCATCGCGATCCTGCGCCCGCTCGAGTACCTCGGCGTGGTCCGGGATCTGATCCTGAGCCACCACGAACACTGGGACGGCACCGGCTACCCGCGCGGCCTCGCCGGCGAGGCGATCCCGCTCGGGGCCCGCATCCTGGCCGTCGTGGACGCCTGGCAGAGCATGACGTTCGAACGGCCGTTCCGGCCCGCCCGCGACCCGGCGCAGGCGGCGGTCGAGCTGCGCAGGGCCGCCGGCAGCCAGTTCGACGCCGAGGTGGTGGAGGCCCTGGTCCGGGTGCTGGAGCGCGAGGGAAGGCTGCGCGAAGCGGCCTGACACGGTCCGCGATCCCGCTCAAGCGGGGGGACATCCCCGCCGATACCGGAGGCGAAAATCGTTCCGCCCGAATCCGCGGCCGGGGCGCGATGCAGCAGACCGGGTGGAGCAGTCACGAGGCGGAACTCGGAGACCGGTCCCGACGAAGGGCCGGACGAGGAGGTGAAGGGAATGGCGAAGGGCAAGATCCTGGTCGTGGACGACGAGATCTACATCGTTCACATCCTGGACTTCAGCCTCGGCATGGAAGGCTACGCGGTCGTCACCGCGCTCGACGGCGAGCAGGCGCTCGAGAAGGCGCGCGCGGAGAAGCCCGACCTCATCGTGCTCGACATCATGATGCCGAAGCTCGACGGCTACGAGACCTGCAAGCGCCTCAAGGCCGACGACGCGACCAAGGCCATTCCCGTGATCCTGCTGTCCGCCAAGGGCCGCAACGTGGACCAGAAGGTCGGCTTCGAGGTCGGCGCCGACGACTACATCACCAAGCCGTTCAGCCCGCGCAAGCTGGTCGAGCGCATCAACGCGATCCTCGGTCAGGGCAGCTCGCAGCAGCGCATGCAGGCGTGACGGGACGCCAGGTCCCGAAGACGACGGCCCGGGGTTCGCGCCCCGGGCCGTCCGCGTTTCCGCGGTCCCGCGCGACCGCGGGGAGGCGCGCCGCGCGGCGGCTTGCGCTCGCGGCGGCGCGCGTCGCACAGTGCGGACCCGGCCCGGCAGGCGCGGGCGCCGCATGGGGCGGCGCCGGCAGTGGCCCCGCCGGACGCCCATGCCCGAGATCGCGCGGTTCATCGAGGGGTTCGGACGCTTCCGCCGCCGCTACTTCACGGGTGACGAGCACGTCTACAAGGCGCTGTGCGAGGGCCAGGCGCCCTCGACGATGATCGTCGCGTGCTGCGATTCGCGCGTGGACCCCGCGATCGTGCTCGACGCGCACCCCGGCGACTTCTTCGTGGTGCGCAACATCGCCAACCTCGTACCTCCCCACGAGCAGGGTGGCGGACTGCACGGCGTGAGCGCCGCGCTCGAGTTCGGCGTGCGCGTGCTGGGCGTGCGTCACATCGTGGTGATGGGCCACGAGAAGTGCGGCGGCATCCGCGCACTGCTCGACGGCACCGAGGGCGAGTTCCTGCCGCGCTGGATGTCCATGGCGACCGCCGCGCGCGCCGGGACGCTCCACGAGGGAGCGCATCTCCCCGTGGAGGCTCGCGAGCGGGCGCTCAACGTCGCCGCCCTGCGCCTGTCGCTTCGCAACCTGCTGAGCTTCCCGTGGATCCGCGCCGCCGTCGAAGCGCGGCGGCTGGATCTTCACGCCTGGTACTTCGACCTCACGCTCGGCGAGCTGCTCGGCGTGCCCGCCGAAACGGGCGAGCCGGTGGTCCTGAGCGGCGCCGGCGCCGGAAGCGCGTGAGCCCATGGCCGCGCTCGCCCCGCGCGAAGCGGCCGTCCGCCCGAGCGACGCGGCGTTGAACCTGCCGTTCGCGCAGGTCGCGCTGCCCGTGCCGGTCCGACAGACCTTCGTCTACCGGGTGCCCGAAGCGCTCGCGGACGCGGCCGTCCCCGGCGCGCCCGTCGAAGTCCCGTTTCGCGGCCGGCGCGTGCGCGGCGTGCTCGTGGAGCGCGTCGCGAAGTCGGCGGTCGAGAAGGTCGCCGAGCTGGGCAAGGTGCTCGGCCCGCCGCTGCTTTCCGCCCACCTGCTCGAGCTCGCCTCCTGGGTGGCGGATTACTACCTCGCGCCGGCCGGTGAAGTGGTCGCGGCGATGCTTCCCGGCGGACACACGGGCCTCGCCGGCAGCCGGGCGCGCAAGGCCGCGCGCGAGGACGCCTCGCTGCGGATCCCGCTGCCCGAGCGCGTGACGCTGACCGCCGCGCAGCGCGAAGCCGTGTCCGCCGTGGAGTCGGCCGTCGCCGCCGGGCGGTTCGCGCCGTTCCTGCTGCATGGCGTCACCGCGAGCGGCAAGACCGAGGTCTACCTGCGCGGCGCGCGCGCGGCGCGCGAGGCCGGCGGGCAGACCCTGGTGCTGGTGCCCGAGGTCGCGCTCGGCTCGCAGATCGTCGCGCAGTTCACCCGCCGCTTCGGCGGGCGTGTCGCGCTGCTGCACTCCTATCTCGGCGCCGGCGAGCGGCGGCGCAACTGGGAGCTGGCGCGCCGCGGCGCGGTGGACGTCGTGGTCGGCGCGCGCTCGGCGGTGTTCGCGCCGCTGCCTGCCGTGAAGCTGATCGTCGTGGACGAAGAGCACGAGCCCGCCTACAAGCAGAGCGAACAGCTCCGCTACCACGGCCGCGACGTCGCGGTCCGGCGCGCGCAGATGCTCGGCGTTCCGGTGGTGCTCGGCTCGGCGACGCCCGCGCTCGAGACGCTCGCCAACGCCGCGCGCGGCAAGTACCGGCGGCTCGTGCTGCCGGAACGCGTGGACCGCCGCGCGCTGCCGGTCGTGCGCCTCGCCGACCTGCGTCGCGAGGACGCGGGCGGCGGCATGCTTTCGGCGCCGCTGCGCACGGCGCTTGCGGAGCGGCTCGAGCGCGGCGAGCAGTCGCTTCTGTGGCTGAACCGGCGCGGCCACTCGCACCACGTGCAGTGCCGCGGCTGCGGCTGGACGCCCGACTGCCCGCGCTGCGACATCACGCTGACCCTGCACCTCGATCCGCCGACACTGCGCTGCCACTACTGCGATCACCGCGAGGCCGCTCCCGCGCAGTGCCCCTCGTGCCGGATGCCGCTGCTGCGCTTCGGGGGCGCCGGCACGCAGCGCGCCGAGCGCGAACTGGCGCGGGTGTTCCCGAAGGCCCGCGTCCTGCGCCTCGATCTCGACATCGCGCGCGACCGCGAGGCGCCGGCCGACGTGCTCTCCCGCTTCGCGCGCGGCGAAGCCGACGTGCTGCTCGGCACGCAGATGATCGCCAAGGGCCTCGACTTTCCGCGCGTGACGCTCGTCGGCGTGCTCGACGCCGACATCGCGCTCCACCTGCCCGACTTTCGCGCCGCCGAGCGCACCTGGCAGCTGCTCACGCAGGTCGCCGGGCGCGCGGGGCGCGGACGGACGCCGGGCGAGGTGATCGTGCAGTCGTGCACGCCGGAGCACCCCGCCATCGCCGCGATGCTCGCGGGCGAGAGCGCAGCGTTCGTGAAGGACGAGCTGGCGATGCGCCGCGAGGCGGGCTATCCGCCCTTCACGCGGCTCGTCGCGCTGCTCGCCGACGGTCCCGACGAATCGGAGGTCGAGGCGGCCGCGAACGCGCTCGCCGAACGGGCGCGCGCCGTCGCGGAGCCGCACGGCATCACCGTGCTCGGGCCCGCGCCGCAGGCGCTCTCGCGACTGCGCGGGCGGCACCGCTGGCACCTGCTCCTCAAGGGCGACAAGGGCGGCGCGCTGCGCGAGACCGCCGCGGCCGCGCTCGCGTGGTCCGAGGAGCCGGGCCGGCGGCGCGTGCGCGTCGTCGCCGACGTGGACCCGATCGAGGTGTTGTGACGTCGGCGCCGGCCATAATCGTCCCGTTCGGCGCCCGCCCTTGGACGGGTTGTGGCGAAAGTGTCGCGGCCCGTGCGCGCGTGCCGCAGGCGCCGCGAGCGCACGCGACCGTCACGCGGGCGTCAAACCCCGCTCATTCTTGACGCGTTTCGAGTTGCGGGCCTAGATTCGCGCGTCCCGCCACCGCCTCGAGCCTTTCCGAGGGCTGGCCCGATTCCCGCACTGGGAACCTGATGACATGAGCATGCCGACCGCCAGGACCGCCGACGCCGGCCACCCACTCACGCCCCCGAGCCCGGTGACGTTCGAGTTCGTGCGCGACCACCCGCGGGTGCGCCACTACATCCGCATGGCCGACGCGGCGCTCGAGCAGATCGGCTACACCGAGCACGGCGAGCGGCACGTCGGGCTGGTCAGCCGAATCGCCTACAACGTGCTCAAGCGCATGGGGCATCCCGAGCGAGAGTGCGAGCTGGCCGCCATCGCGGGTGTGCTTCACGACATCGGCAACGCGGTGAACCGTGACCACCACGCCCAGACGGGCGCGGTCATGGCGATGCAGTTCCTGAACGACTTCGGCATGGACGACCTCGAGGTCCTCAAGGTGATCGCCGCGATCGGCAACCATCACGAAAACGACGGCGACCCGGTCAACCCGGTGGCGGCGGCCGTGATCCTCGCCGACAAGAGCGACGTGCACCGCACGCGCGTCCGCAATCCCGACATGATCCGCTTCGACATTCACGACCGTGTCAACTACGCGGTCGAGAAGAGCTTCCTGAACGTGGACGAGGATCGCAAGCACATCACCCTGGAGCTCGTGATCGACTCGAATATTTCCCACGTCATGGAGTACTTCGAGATATTCATGACGCGCATGCTCGCGTCGCGGAAGGCGGCCAAGTTCCTCGGGGCCACGTTCGGCCTGCAGGTCAACGGCAACCGCCTCGTCTGACCGGATTCACAAGGAGGACGTCTTGAAACTGCGTTCGTACGCTTCGCGGGTCGCCGCCGTCACGGCCATCGCGTGTCTCGCGTGGACGGGTTCGGCGCTCGCCCGCAACCCGCACTGCGCCGGCGGCATCCAGTACGTGGTGCAGGGCCTGAAGGACAAGGACCGCGGCAACACCGAGGACTACGAGCGCGAGATGCGCAAGGCGATCGAACAGCTGACGACCTGTTCGAGCGAGGATCCAGCGGACTTCGAAGCGCTCGGCTACCTGGGCTGGGCGTACGCCGAGGTGGACAGCGCCGGACCGGCCGGCGACGCGTTCGAGAAGTCGCTCGAGGCGGCCCGTGCCAAGGGCGACAAGAAGAAGGCCGAGATCATCGTCGCGAACCGCGACCACTACTGGTCCATCGCCTACAACGACGGCATCAAGAACATCCAGGACGGCCAGCAATACGCCGAGGCCGACGCGAAGAAGGAAGCGCACGAGGCCTTCGGCAAGGCGGTCGTCTCGCTGACCCGCGCCAAGCTGCTGCGGCCGGGCCACGCCCAGACGATCCGCAACCTGGCGACGGCGTACGCGATGGACGACGACTTCGAGCGCGCCGAGGCCGTGCTCAAGAACGGCCAGACCGAGGCGGCGAAGGACACGAGCGTCGCGCAGCTCGGCGAGGCCCTCAAGACCGTGCGCGCGAACAAGGCGAACGCGCTGCTCACCGCCGGCAAGTTCGACGAGGCCATCGCCTACTTCACCGACCTGACGAAGTCCGAGACGGGCAACTCGGACCTGTGGATGGGGCTCGGCAACGCGTACTTCAAGCGCGCCGAAACCCAGAAGGACGACGCCGCGAAGAAGTCCGACTACAAGGGCGCCGGCGACGCGTACGCGAAGGCCTACCAGCTGAAGCCGGACGACGCGAACCTGGTGTTCAACGCCGCGCTCGCGTACCAGTACGCGGGCGACCTGGCCGCGGCCGAGGCGCAGTGGCGCGCGGTGCTGGCGAAATCGCCGGACGACCCGGACGCGCTCTCGTCGCTGGGGTCGGTGCTCGCGGACGAGAAGAAGTTCGCGGACGCGACGACCGTGCTGCTGCGCGCGATCGCGCTCAAGCCCGAGGAGAAGGTGTACTTCCGCCAGCTCGGCGCGGTGTACAGCAAGGCCGGGGACAACGCGAAGTCCACCGAGATGCTGCTCGTCTACATGGCGATGAGCAAGGGCAAGGCGCTGGCCGATCCGGCCGCCGCCGCGAAGGGCGCGAGGGCCGGTTCCGCCGCGGCGAACACGCTCGCGTCGGTCGGGAGCCCCGAGAAGGTGCTCGAATGGGACGACACCAGCGGCGCCGGAGTCCTGCAGACGTGGGTCTACGGAGCGAAGAAGCTGGCGTTCACCTTCAACTCGGCGGGCGCGCTGGTGCAGAAATCCGACTGGACCGCGGCGAAGAAGTAGTCGCGGGAGCCCGCCCCACGGCGATGCGGGTGAGCACCGGGACCTGAGGCACGACGGCCCTCCGCGGAAGCTCCGCCGGGGGCCGTCCTGCCCTGCACGCCCGGCGGGCGCGAGAAACGAATGTGGGGTGCTCGATGAGCGGGCCGGTCGGCGGCGGGACCGTCGCGATTCTCGGTTACGGCAACCAGGGCGCCGCGCACGCGCTCAACCTGCGCGATTCGGGTGAGCCGGTCGTGGTCGGGGCGCGCCCGGGGCACGGCGCGCAAGCCCGCGCCAGGGCGGCCGGTTTCGAGACGTGCGCCCTCGAAGAGGCCGTCACGCGCGCGGCCGTCGTCGCGGTGCTGCTTCCCGACGACGCGGTTCCGGCGCTGTGGCCGGGCCTGGCGCGGGCGCTACGCCCGGGCGCCGGGGTGGTGTTCGCGCACGGCTTCAACCTGCTCTATTCCGATCTGGAGTTTCCCGCCGGGACGGACGCCGTGCTGGTCGCGCCCACCGGACCCGGGCGGGTGCTGAGGCAGGTCTACGAACGCGGCGAGGGGCTGCCCGCCTACATCGCCGTGCATCGCGACGGCAGTGGCGGCGCCTGGGCGCTCGCCGAGCGCTACGCGGACGGCCTCGGCTGCGCGCGCGTGTGGCGCACCACGGTCCGCGAGGAAACCGAGGTGGACCTGTTCGGCGAGCAGTCGGTGCTGTGCGGCGGCATGAACGCGCTGGTCACGGCGGCGTTCGAGACGCTCGTCGAAGCCGGGTACGCGCCCGAGATCGCGTACCTCGAGTGCGTCCACCAGCTCAAGTTCCTCGCCGACCTCCTGCACGAGCGGGGCGTGACCGGACTGCGGGAGGGCATCAGCGGCACGGCGCTCTACGGCGACGTCACGCGCGGGCCGCGCGTCATCGGCGAGCCATCCCGTCACCAGCTGCGGGCGATGCTGGCCGAGATCCGCGACGGCCGATTCGCCCGCGAGCTGGCGGCCGAGTCGGCGGCCGGTCACCCCCGGACCCGCGCGGCGGTCGCCGCCGCCGCGGCGCACCCGATGGAAGCGGCCCGGCGCCGCGCGCTGGGGCTCGAATAGTCCCCAATGGCGCGGTGCAACGCCCCAACCCGTTGCCCAAAAACGGATTGACAGTGGCGAAACCGGCCGGTACGGTCCCCCGCGTCCATCGAGTCGTTCGAGTCGGACACGTCCTCGCCATGGCTGGCGTGAGGGAGGGACGAGATGACCAAGGCCGATATCGTTGACCAGATCTCCGAGCGCACCGGCCTGACGAAGAAGGATGTCGCGGAGACGGTCGATGGCTTCCTCGACGCGGTGGCGAAGGCCCTCTCGAGCGGCCACCACATCGAGATCCGCGGCTTCGGAACCTTCCGCGTCAAGGACCGCAAGTCGCGCATCGCCCGCAACCCGCGCACCGGCGCGGCCGTCCCGGTGCCCCCGCGCCGGGTGCCCGTGTTCAAGGTCTCGAAGGAGCTCAAGGACATGGTGTCGCAGCAGTAGGGCTGCGAACGGATCCGGAAACGATCGAGGCGGCCGCCCATCGGGCGGCCGCCTCGACCGTTTCCGGCGTTCCGGCCGGCGATCAGCGCCGGCTGTCGCGAATCAGCAGCAGGCGGACGAGCTGCAGCGCCGCCATCGCCGCAGCGGCCACGTAGGTCAGCGCCGCGGCGTCGAGCACCTTCTTCGCGCCGTCCACTTCCTGCGGCATGAGCGCTCCCGACTCGGTGAGCTGCGCGAGCGCGCGCCGCGACGCGTCGAACTCGACCGGCAGCGTGACGACGTGGAACAGCACCGCCGCCGCGAAGAACACGATGCCGACGTCCATCAGCATCGTCCCGAACGGCAGCCGTGCGCCGAACAGCAGGCCGATGAAGAACAGCGGCATCGCCAGCATGCTGCCGAAGCCCGCCACGGGCGCGAGCTGGGCGCGCAGCAGGAGCGGGTACCAGCGCTGGTGGTGCTGCAGGACGTGACCGACTTCGTGCGCGGCGACCGCGATCGAGGCGATGGATCGGCCGCCGTAGTTGCCGGCGGACAGCCGCACCGTCTTCGCGCCCGGGTCATAGTGGTCGCTCAGCACCCCGCCGACCGCCTCGATGCCGACGTCGGTGACGCCGTTGCGGCGCATGATCGTGCGGGCCATGTCCTGTCCGCTCAGGCCGTTCGCGGCCGGAACCGTCGAGAACTTCTGGTAGGTGCTCGTCACCTTGTGCTGAGCCCACATCGCGAACGCCATCGCGGGCAGCAGCAGCAGGAACGTGGGGTCGAAGAAGCCGAACGGCATGGGGCGAAACCTCGCGTGGGGGAGTGACGACACCGCCACGACGGTTCGTGGCGTCGCGGAAAGTTATCGCACGCGCGTTGGCGCGAACGTCAGGCCGCTGTCAGATGCGCGCGAACGGCGGGCAAATCCGGACCTGTCGGGCCGTGCGCGGCGCCCGGGCGGCAACGCTGGCGGCGGCGGATTCGCCGGGGATAGACTCAGCCCCCATGACGACTCCTCCCGCGGTGGACCTGCGCAGCGACACGATCACCCGGCCCACCCCGGCCATGCGCCGCGCCATCGCCGGGGCGGCGGTCGGCGACGACGTGTTCGGCGACGACCCCACCGTGCTCGCGCTCGAGCAGCGCTGCGCGCAGCTCACGGGCAAGGAGGCGGCGCTGTTCGTGACCAGCGGCACGATGGGCAACCAGCTCGCGGTGAACGCGCTGACCACCCCGGGCGACGAGGTGCTGCTCGAGGCCGAATCGCACATCTTCCTGTACGAGCAGGGTGGCATCGCCGCGAACTCCGGATGCCTCGCGCACATCGTGCGCGGCGCCCGCGGCGTGCTCGCCCCCGAGGCGCTGGCGGGCGCGCTGCGCGCCGAGGACGATCACGCCGCGCGGCTCACGCTGGTGTGCGCCGAGAACACCCACAACCGGGCCGGCGGCGCGATCGTGCCGCTCGAGCGGCTGCGGGCCCTGCACGAGCTGGCGCGCTCGCGCGGCGTGCGGATGCACCTCGACGGCGCGCGGCTCTGGAACGCGAGCGTCGCGAGCGGTGTTCCCGTCCCGGCATGGTCGGCCTGCGCCGACACCGTCATGCTGAGCTTCTCAAAAGGCCTCGGCGCGCCCGTGGGCTCGATCCTCGCCGGTCCCGCCGACGTGGTGCGGCGCGCGCGCCGGGCGCGCAAGCGCTGGGGCGGCGGCATGCGGCAGGCCGGCATCCTCGCGGCCGCCTGTCTGCACGCGCTCGACCACCACGTCGAACGCCTGGCCGACGATCACGCCCGGGCCCGCACCCTGGCGGACGGGCTGCGCGAGTGCCCGGGGGTGACGGTGGCGGAGCCGGAGACCAACATCGTGATCGCCGAGCTGGCGCCGCCGCTCGAGGTGGAAGCCGTGCTCGAGTCGCTGCAGGCCCGCGGCGTCCGAATGGTCGCGTTCGGGCCCCGTCGCATCCGCGCGATCGCTCACCTCGACGTGGACGACGACGGGATCGCGCGCGCGATCGAGGCGTTTCGGGGTGCGGTCGAAGCACTGGCCGAGGGCCCGGGGCGCTGACGCCACGGCAACGCCCCCTCGCTTCGCCGCGCGACCGGGCGGACGGCCCGGGGAAGTCGCGGGCGCGGCCCGCCGCCCGCCCGGTGGACCCCCGCCGGGGCGCGTGCTACGTTCCCGCGCGCTTTTTCGGCACGGCTCTCCCGTGCGCGCGGAAGGAACTGGCTTGAGCGAGACCCGCTCCTCCGGCCACGGAGGCACGCTGTACCTCGTGGCGACGCCCATCGGCAACCTGGAAGACATCACCGCCCGGGCGCTGCGCATCCTTCGCGAGGTTGACCTGGTCGCCGCCGAGGACACGCGTCACACCCGGCGACTCTTGGAACATTTCGGGATCGAGGCGAGACTGGTCAGCCTGTTCGAGCACAACGAGCGCTCGCGCAGCGGGCTGCTCGTCGAGAAGCTGAAGGGAGGGTCGTCGGTGGCGATCGTCACCGACGCGGGCTCCCCGGGCATCGCCGACCCGGGGTACCCGGTCGTGCGGGCCGCCGTGGCGGAAGGACTCCGGGTCGAGAGCGTGCCGGGTCCGAGCGCGGTGGTCGCCGCGCTGCAGGTCAGCGGGCTGCCGACGGACGCGTTCGTGTTCGTGGGCTTCCTGCCGGTCAAACCGGGAGCGCGGCGGCGCGCGCTCGAGGAGCTGCATGAACGACGCGAGACGGTCGTGGCGTTCGAGTCGCCGCACCGCATCGAACGCTGCCTCGCGGACCTCGAAGCGGTCTGGGGCGAGCGCCCGATGGCCCTGGTGCGGGAGCTGACGAAGGTGCACGAGCAGGTGCTGCGCGGCAGCGCGCGCGAGGTTCGCGCGGCGCTGCGCGAGGACCAGAAGCGGGGGGAACTGGTGCTGGTACTGGGTGGCAGGACGCGCGCCGAGCGCGCGGCGGGCGAGTGAGCACGCCGGTCGCGACGGCGGGCGGACGCACCATGGGCGGCTACAAGGAGCGGGCGAAGGCGGCGGCGCACGCCGTGCTCGATCCGGTCGTGGGGGGCATGGCGACGATCGGGCTGCGCCCGAACCACCTCACGCTGCTCGGGTTCACGCTCAGCCTGGGCGCGGGCTACGCGTTCGCGCTCGGGCGATTCCGCACCGGGGCGCTCATCGCCCTGGTCTCGGGCCTGTTCGACATCCTCGACGGGCAACTGGCGAGGCGGACGAACTCCATCACCCGCTTCGGCGCGTTCTTCGATTCGACGCTCGACCGCCTGGCCGACGCGGCGCTGCTGCTGGGATTCGCCGGCTTCTACATCCTCGGGCTGCTCGACATGGCCGAGAATCCGCAACGCGTGCTGGCGAACCTGCAGAACGGGCTCGAGCCGATCACGTTCGGCGTGCTCGCGCTGCTGGCGATGCTGTCGGCGGTCGGGTCGTTCATGGTTTCGTACACCCGGGCGCGAGCCGAGGGGCTCGGGCTCGAGTGCAAGGTCGGCTGGTTCGAGCGGCCGGAGCGCATGGCGCTCGTCATCATCATGGGCTTCGCGGGTGTCGGCCCGGTCATCCCGGCCGGGCTGCTGATCCTCGCGGGGCTCACCTTCGCCACCGCCTTCCAGCGGATGGCGCACGTCTGGAAACTCACCCGCGAAGCGGGTCCTGATTCGACTCGAACGGAGGCATGAGGTCCATGGGCAACAAGGTGCGTGTCGCGATCATCGGCGTGGGCAATTGCGCCTCGTCGTTCGTGCAGGGCCTGTACTACTACCGGAACGCGAAGGAAACCGACCGCATTCCCGGCCTGATGCATGTGAACCTCGGCGGCTACCACGTCCGGGACGTCGAGATCGTCGCCGCGATCGACATTGACCGGAACAAGGTCGGCAAGGACGTCTCCGAGGCGATCGTGACGGCGCCGAACAACACCGCCGTGTTCGCGAAGGTGCCGAAGCTGGGCGTCCGGGTGCAGCGCGGCATGACGCACGACGGTCTCGGCAAGTATCTCTCGCAGATCATCGAGAAGGCCCCGGGCTCGACGGTGGACATTGTCCGGCTGCTGAAGGAGACGAAGACCGATGTCGTGGTGAGCTACCTGCCGGTCGGCTCGGAAGAGGCCACCAAGTGGTACGTCGAGCAGATTCTCGAGGCCGGGTGCGCGTTCGTGAACTGCATTCCGGTGTTCATCGCCCGCGAGAAGTACTGGCAGCAGCGCTTCGAGAAGAAGGGCCTGCCGGTCATCGGCGACGACATCAAGTCGCAGGTCGGCGCGACCATCACGCACCGGGTGCTCGCGAACCTGTTCGTGGACCGGGGCGTGCGCATCGACCGCACGTATCAGCTGAACTTCGGCGGCAACACCGACTTCCTCAACATGCTCGAGCGCGAGCGGCTCGAGTCCAAGAAGATCAGCAAGACCTCGGCGGTCACGAGCAACATCCCCTATGACCTGCCGGCCGAGGACGTGCACGTCGGCCCGTCGGACTACGTGCCGTGGCTCAAGGATCGCAAGTGGTGCCACATCCGCATGGAGGGCACGACGTTCGGGGACGTGCCGCTCAACCTCGAGCTGAAGCTCGAGGTCTGGGACTCGCCGAACTCGGCCGGGGTGGTGATCGACGCGGTTCGCTGCGCGAAGCTGGCGCTCGACCATGGGCTGAAGGGCGCTCTCATCGCGCCGTCGTCGTACTTCAAGAAGTCCCCGCCGGTGCAGATTCCCGACGACATTTCGCGCGAGCTGACCGAGCAGTACATCCGCGACCCGAAGGGCACCGAGGCGAAGCTGCGCGTGTCGGCCCCGACGCTGGTGCGCGAGAAGAAGCCGGTCGCGAAGGGTCAGCGCCCCGGGGCGGCGATGAACGGCAGCACGAACGGCGCGGCGCACGCGAAGCCCGCAGCCCGCCGGCCGGCGGCGCGCAAGCGCGCGCGCGCGAAGGCGCGCGCGAAGTAGCGCCGCCATGTCCGGAGTCTTCGTCACGTTCGAGGGCGGCGAGGGCTCGGGCAAGTCCACGCAGGTCGCGCGGCTCGCCGCGCGCCTGCGGGCGACGGGGCACGACCCGCTGGTGACCCGCGAGCCCGGCGGCACCCCGGTCGGGGAGGGCATCCGGGCGCTGCTGCTCGACCACGAACGGCGGCCCTCGGCGATGACCGAAGCGCTGCTGATGGTCGCCTCGCGCGCCCAGCTCGTCGGCGGCGTGCTGCGACCGGCGCTCGAAGCCGGCCGGATCGTGCTCTGCGACCGCTACGGCGACAGCACGCTCGCCTACCAGGGCGGCGGTCGCGGAGTCGAGCACGCCTTGCTGGTGGAGCTCAACCGCGCCGCGACCGGTGGACTCGTGCCGGCCGTGACGCTCCTTTTCGACGTGCCGGTGCCCGTCGGGCTCGACCGGCGCCATGCCTCGGCCGGGGCCACCAATCGCCTCGACCGCGAACCGGCCGAGTTCCACGAGCGCGTGCGCGCGCGCTACCTCGAGCTGGCGGCCGCCGAACCGGAGCGCTGGCGCGTGCTCGACGGCACCGTCGGCGAGAACGAGCTCGAGGCCCGCGTCTGGGAGGCGGTCGGCCCGCGACTGGCGCTCGCGAGAAGCTGAACGCGGCGTTGCAGCTTCCGGGCGCCCTGGACGCGGTCGCGCGCCACGCGACGCCCGGGCGGAGGCGGCTCGACCGCATGGTATATTGCCGGTCCGAATCCCCGCCCCGGGCGCGGCATCGCGCCGCCGCCCGTGGACCCCTTCCGGAGGTTTCTTGATCCGCCGTCGCGTTCTGCTGGGCGTGCTGCTCGCGGTGCTCTTCACCCTCGGCTGGTGGGCGGGTCGTGGCCGGGCGACCAGCGGCTTCTACTCGAACGTGGACCTGTTCGTCGAGGTGCTGTACGCGGTGCAGTCGAACTACGTGGACGAGCCGGATCCGGCGCGACTCGTGCAGGGCGGGCTGAGCGGCATGATGCGCGTGCTCGACGCCTCGTCGGAGTATCTCGACGCGAAGGACTGGAAGATCGCCGAGTCGGAGTCGCCGGGCGACGCCGACGGCTCGGGCCTGTTCGTCGGCACGCGGGAAGGCTGGCCGGTGGTGATCGCGCCGATCGAAGGCTCCCCGGCGTGGCGGGCGGGGCTGGCCGAGGGCGACATCATCACGCGAATCGACGGCCACTCGGCCTGGGGCCTTGGGCCGGCGGAGATCGCCACCCGGCTGCGCGGGCCGGCGGGCACGACCGTCACGCTCTCGGTCCTGCGCGGTGACGCGCCGCACGATCGCGATCTGGTGCTGACGCGCGGGACGGTTCAGCTGCCGGCCGTGCGCGGCACGCTCGTGCTGGACGGCGGCGTCGGCTACCTGCGCCTGACGACGTTCAACTCGCGCGCATCCGCGCAGGTGCGCGCGGCGCTCGATACGTTGCGGCGCGCGGGCGCGCGAAGCCTGGTTCTGGATCTGCGCGGCAATCCAGGCGGGCTCCCCGAGCAGGCCCTCGGCGTCGCCGGGTCGTTCCTGCCCGCCGGCTCGGAGCTCGCCGCCACCCGCGGCCGCAGGGCCGGGGCCGACGGCCGGCTCGTCGTCCCCCGGGGCGGCACGCGGGTGACGTGGCCGATGGCCGTGCTGGTGGACGGCGGCACCGCGTCGGTGGCCGAGATCCTGGCGGGTTCACTGCAGGACCTCGACCGCGCGCTGCTCGTCGGGACGAGCACGTTCGGCAGCGGTGACGTGCAGAGTCTGATTCCGCTGCGCGGCGGCGAAGGCGGGGTTCGCCTCACCACCGCCCGCTACCTGACGCCGAGCGGGCGTGTCGTGAGCCGGGCGGCGAGCGGCACCGGGGACGATGAAGAGGCCGAGGACGACCCGACCCTCGCGGCCGCCGACACCGCCGCCGCCGATTCGGCCGCCCGGCCGGAGTACCGCACGGCCTCCGGTCGGACGGTGCGCGGGGGAGGCGGCATCGCGCCGGATCTCGAGGCTCATGCGGACTCGCTGCCGCCGGTGGCGGGCGCGGCCGCCGTGCGCGCGGCCCTTTCGCGGGACGCGGCGTTCCTGCGCGCGGCCGAGGTGCTGCGGCGCGCGAAGGGACCCGCGGACGTGTTCGCGTTCGCGAAGCTCCCGGGCCCGCCCGCGACTCCGCCGGCCGCGACTCCCCGGCGGGCTTCACCTCCGGCGACGCGCCCGGGCGCGGGGTCGCGCTGAAATGCCGTTCGCGTACCTGTGCGACTTCGACGGCACGGTCTCGCCGCGCGACATCGGCGCGGCGTTCGCCGACCGCTTCTCGCCCGGCGGGGCCGCCGGCAGACTCGACCTGCTCGCCGACTGGCTCGCGGGCCGCGCCGGCCATCGCGAACTGACCGAAGCGCAGTGCGCGCTGCTCGAGGTGACCGAGGCGCAGGCGCTGGCGTTCACGCGCCGCTTCCGCCTCGACCCGCACTTCGCACCGTTCGTGCGTGAGGCGCTCGGGCGGGGAGACGCCGTGATGATCGTCAGCGAGGGTCTCGACTTCTACGTGCGCGACCATCTCGCGCGCGCGGGCTTTCCGGACCTGCCGTGGGCGGCCAATCACGCCGTGTTCGAGGGCGGCCGGGTCCGCGTCGAGTTTCCGTTCGCCAGCGCCGCGTGCGACTCGTGTGGCAACTGCAAGGCTCAACACGTGCGCCGCTACCGCGGTCGGGGCTTCCACACCGTGCTGGTCGGCGACGGCGCCAGCGACCGCCACGGCGCCGCGGCGGCCGACACCGTGCTCGCGCGCGGTCCGCTGCGCGAGTGGTGCGCGGGCGAAGGAATCGCCTGCGTGCCGGTCGAGGGCTTCGGCGACGTCGCGGAGTTCGCGCGTCGTCGCGACCTCGAAACTCCGCTGCCCCGGCCGAGCCGGCTCGCGGGAGGCTCCCCGGCCCGCGGCTCGAGGCGGACCTGATGGGCGCGGGCGTGAAGATCGGGAACGTCGAGCTCGAATCGCCGTTCGTGCTGGCGCCGCTCGCGGGCGTCAGCGACTCGCCCTTCCGCCAGCTGGCCCGCGAGCAGGGAGCCGCCGCGGTCTACACCGAGATGGTGTCCTCGGACGGCCTGGTGCGGGGCAGCGCGGCGACGCTCGAGTACTGCGCGTTCGAGCCGCACGAGCGCCCCATCGGCATCCAGCTCTTCGGATCCGATCCCGCCGTGATGGCCGACGCGACGCGCGTGCTTTCGGACCTGCCGGCCGGAAGGCGCCCCGACCTCGTGGACATCAACATGGGCTGCCCCGTGCGCAAGGTCGTGAACCGCTCCGCCGGCGCCGCCCTGCTGCAGGACGTCTCGCGCATCGAGCGAATCGTGCGCGCGATGAGCGATGCGACCGACCTGCCGGTGACCGCCAAGATCCGGCTCGGCTGGGACGGCCAGTCGCGAAACGTCGTCGAGGTCGCGAAGGCCCTCGAGGGCGCAGGGGCGAAAGCGGTGGCCATCCACGCCCGCACGCGGGCGGAGAAGTTCGAGGGCACCGCGCACTGGGACATGATCGCCGAGGCCCGCAGGGCGGTCGGCATCCCCGTGATCGGAAACGGCGACGTGCGCGACGCGCAGGACGCGGTGCGGATGCTCGAGACGACGGGCTGCGACCTCGTCATGCTCGGGCGCGCGGCGTTCGGCGATCCGTGGATCTTCCGCCGCATCCGGGCGCTGGCCGAGCGGGGCGAGACGCTGCCGCCGCCGACCGCGCAGGAACGACTCGAAACCGGCATCCGCCACCTCGAGATGCTCGTGCGCTCGGCGGGCGAAGCCGTCGCGGCGAAGGAGATGCGCAAGCACGTGGCCTGGTACATCAAGGGCCTGCCGCACAGCGCCCGGATCCGCGAGCAGGTGAACCGCACCCGTTCGGCGTCCGAGATGACCGCGCTGCTGGAGGAGTACCTCGGACACCTCGCCGAACACGGGCTGGATGCGTTCGCCCCCGAGCCGGCGCTGCCGGCGGCGCCGGGGACGCTGCATGCGGCCGGCTGAGCTGCGGGCCCTGCTGCGGGGGGTTCGGCGCGGCAGCGTGAGCGAGTCCGAGGCCGCGCGGCGCATCACCGCGGCTCCCGCGGAGCGGCTCGAGTTCGCGACCCTCGACCACCAGCGGGCCCTGCGAACCGGCTTCCCCGAGGTGATCCTCGGGCAGGGCAAGAGCCCCGCGCAGGTCGTGGGGATCGCCCGGCGGCTCTTCGCCCGGCATGGGCTCGTCCTGGCGACGCGCGTCGAGCCCGAGGCTCGCGCGGCGCTGCTCGCCGCGTTTCCACGGGCCGAAGTTCACGAGCGGGCACGATGCGTGGTGCTGAGGCGGCGCGCGGCTCGCGGAGCCGGGCGAGGCATGGTGCTGGTGGTGTGCGCCGGCACGGCCGACCTGCCGGTGGCCGAGGAGGCGCTCGTCACCGCGCGCACCATGGGTAGCCGCGCCGAGTTGATCGCCGACGTCGGCGTGGCCGGGCTGCACCGGTTGCTGGCCCACCACGAGCGGCTGCGCGGCGCGCGCGTGCTCGTCGTCGTCGCCGGCCTGGAGGGCGCCCTGCCGAGCGTCGTCGGTGGCCTGGTGGACCGGCCGCTCGTGGCGGTGCCGACGAGCGTCGGCTACGGTGCGCACTTCGAAGGGCTTGCGCCGCTGCTCGCGATGCTCAACTCGTGCGCCGCCGGGATCACCGTGGTGAATGTGGACAACGGCTTCGGAGCGGGTTACGCCGCACACCTCATCAACTCGCCGCGGAGGACCTGAACGTGTCCCGGATCGCCTACTTCGACTGCTTCTCGGGCGTGAGCGGCGATATGACGCTCGCGGCGCTGGTTTCGGCCGGCTGGCCCGCCGAGGCGCTCACGGGTCTGCCGGGGAGGCTGCACCTGCCGGACGTGGACATCGAGGTCCGGACCGTGCGCAGGGGCGCCTTCGCGGCGCGGCAGGTGGAGGTGCGGCCGGCCGCGCAGAAGGCCCATCGCCACCTGCACCACATCGAGGCCATCCTGGCCGCCGCGGACCTGCCGGTCGGAGTGACCGAACGCGCTCGGGCGGTGTTCCGCCGGCTCGCGGAGGCCGAAGCGCAGGTCCATGGCACCACCGTTCAAAAGGTGCACTTTCACGAGGTGGGCGCGGTGGACGCGATCGTGGACATCGCGGGCGCGCTGCTCGGGCTGGTCGACCTCGGCATCGAACAGGTCTACGCCTCGACCCTTCCTCTCGGAGGCGGCACGGTGATGAGCGAACACGGACGCATCCCCGTGCCGGCTCCAGCCACCGTGCAACTGCTGAAAGGAGTGCCGGTTCGGCTCGGCCCGGTCGAAGCCGAGCTGGTCACGCCCACGGGAGCGGCGCTGCTGGCGGAGCTGGTCGCCGACTGGTCGGGCCCGCCTGACTACCGACTGCTTGCGAGCGGGATCGGCGCGGGCTCGCGAGACTTTCCGGAGCACGCGAACGTCCTGCGGCTGCTGATCGGGGAGGCCTCCGGTTCCGGGCCGGCCCGGCGCGAGGTGGCGGTGCTCGAAACTTCGCTCGACGACGCGACGCCTCAGGTGCTCGCCGACCTGAACTCCCGACTGCTTGCCGCCGGGGCGCTGGATGCGATGCTCGCGCCGGTGATCATGAAGAAGGGAAGGCCTGGCAACCTGCTCGTCGTCATCTCTGAAGTGCATGATGCGGAGCGACTTGCGCAGCTCGTGCAACAGCACTCACCGACCCTGGGAGTGCGCGCCCGGATCGAGACCAGGCTCGAGTTGCCCCGGAAGCTCGTGCGGGTCGGGACGACGCTGGGTGAGGTCGAACTCAAGGTCGCGACGCTTCCGGATGGCTCCGAGCGCGCCCAGCCTGAGTTCGAGTCGGTGCGGGCCCTGTCCATGCTCACCGGCAGGCCGATCGGCGAAATCGCCGAGCTGGCCGTCGCGGCCTGGCGGGCTGACCGCCCGGGCGACGGCGCCGAGAACGCGAGCGCCGTGCCAAGTCCCAGCAAAAAAACGGATTGACAGAGCCCTGAACCACGCCTAGCCTTTGTTGCGTGTTGGGGCGCTGACTGACCGAGTTACCCCTCACTTGCACCTCGAGTTCCGCAGTTGCGCGAAGCGCGATGGCTGGCAGCGGCCGCGCGTCGTCGGCAACTCACGACAGAGATCTCGCACACCATGTGTCTCGCGCGGCCCGAACTGCCTAAGGGCCGAGCCGGGACAGCGGAAAGGGGGGATTGGGACACGAGTGAAGCCGACCGCCGGAGCGATCGTGCAGGGCACGCGGTCCGTCGGCGCTTCGTTTCTTGCGACACCTCGCTCGCAATCTGTACCTGGAAGACTTCGCATTGCCCATGCATTGCGACGATGGAGGTAGTCCTATGAAGAAGTCGTTCGTCGCGGCCCTTCTCCTCTTTGGAGCAGCCGCGATGATGGCCACCGGAGTGCTCGCCCAGACCTCGGACGACCCGGTTGCCATCGTGAAGAACGGAAAGATGGTCCGCGAACTGGCGAACGCCGCCAAGCAGCGCCTGCGCGTTTCGGCCGGACCGGACCCCGACACGGTGTACGTCGGCTACTCGCAGACGGACCACTGGAACGCCAGCAACAACTACTGGAACATCTGGTCCGGAACGCGCCGTCCCGGCACGCCCGACCCGAACAACGCGACCTGGGACTGGGACAACCTGTCCATCCTGGCCTCGCACGGCGTCGGTGACTCGCTCGCCGGCTGGTGGCCGATCAAGCGCCTGTACAACACGACGGGCGGCTTCGTGTACCCCGACGACCAGCGCCCGTGGTGGGCGGTGGACATCGGCAACATCGCCAACTACGTCATCAACCAGGGCTCGGGCGGCAAGCGCACGTTCGGTGTCGTGGGCGTGTGGCACGGTGACGGCGGTGCCGGCCAGGCCGGCGGCTCGGGTGTCACCTGGACTCCTCTGTCGGGTTCGCGTTCGGCCTGGTGCGGTCTGCGCCAGCTGAACGACAACTCCGTCCTCGACGCCGTGACCGGGCAGCCCTTCAACCAGGCCGCGGTCGAACGCGTCGTCGGCGGTTCGCGCCGTTACCCCGGCTATGCGAACCAGTGGGACCAGATGCTGTACCGCGACGTCAACGCGCCCGCGGGCCAGCCGCTGAACATCTCGTTCCTCTATCGCACGCGCATGTCCACGGGCGTCGGCACGGCGGCCTCGACGCGCACGGGCTGGTTCCACGGTGACCCGCTGAACGTGGTCGCCGGCAACTTCATCTCGAGCAGCGCGGCCGGTACGGCGGCGCCGATCGATTCGTTCTCCGTGTACGTCGGTGCGCCGGTGAACGAGGCCAGCTGCACCTACTCGGACGGTACGGTGGGCGCGGTCTACGACGTGCAGCGCCGGTGGTTCTCGGAAGTGCTGCGCATCTTCGACGGCTCGCCCTACTACTGCCTCATGTCGGTCGCCGGCAACGTCCCGGCCGACACGGCGGATGCGACGCCGACCGCCGCGCTCACCCTGCCTGCGGCGGGCGTGGACGCGATCCGCGCGGTCTCGGGTGGCGCGGTGCGTATCGTGTTCCGCGTCAAGACCAACCGCGGCTTCTCGGACGACGATGGTGGCGGTGGCTTCAGCTCGGCCACGCGCGGCGCCGCGATGATCGACAACGTCATCGTGAACGGCAACAACATCGGCGACTTCGAAGGCGCGGAGCAGAGCGGAGTCAACGCCATCGACAACCGTCCTGGCGCGAGCCCGCTCAACAACTGGAAGTCGACGGGCAAGCCGCCCTCGATCCACTTCCACCTCGGCAACCTCGAGGGTGGCATCAACTACTCCGAGCTGTGCGGCGCGTGGGACTCGCCGGCGCGTATCTGCGACATTCGCGGCAACGTGCTGATGGCGGGTAACTACGACGTGTTCGAAGCCATGAACGATCCGCGCTACCTGTCGGATCGCGAAGGCTTCCCGGGCGCGATCTCGCCGACGATCAACATGACCGTGGACCGCAGCGGCGGCAACGCCGTCAATGCGAACGGCCTGACGGAGTCGATCGTCACCGCGACGGACGACATCCTGCTGCTGTTCGACATTTACGCCGGCCAGCTGAACCTGCCCTTCACGGGTGTCGGCTACCAGCCTGGCCTGATGGTCTGGCCGGTCGCGCAGCCGAACAACGGCGCCCTGGTGTGGAGCGATCCGATTACGCCGGGCTTCCTGGTCTACAACCCGGATCCCCAGTGCTACGGTGACTTCTACGGCCTCGGCAACGACATCGGCATTCCGGACGTCGACAACGCCTACAACGTGCCGGACTCGATGCGCGTCCTGGTCAGCATCTACCAGGCGTGCTTCCGCTTCGGCGTGACGCTGGGCTGCAACGACAACGACGGCGTCTACTTCGACAACATCTCGATGGCGTTCGCCGACGTGGCCGGTCCGGTGCAGGCGAGCGCGTCCAACGCGATCACGCCGGGCGCCATCAGCTCGGCCATCTGGATGCTGCCGGGCGATGCCTTCCCGGCCAACGAGACGCCCCAGCTGCCGAACTCGGCGGCCTTCGACACGGCGGCCGCCCTCATCAAGGGCGTGCTGAACAACGCGCAGGCCACGGGCAACCAGCAGCGTTTCGACATCCTCGCGGACTCCGTGATCATCGCGGCGTCGAACGTTTCCGGCTCCGTGGACACGGTGCTCGGCAACACGACGCGGGTGGACATGGTGTTCCGCATCCTTCCGGGTCCGGGCAACTACCAGATCGCGACCCCCGGCGGCCGCACCTTCCCGCCGACGGCCTCGATGGGTACGCACCTGCTGCAGGTGCCGAACAACCAGGCGAACCTGGTCGTCTCCGGCGACAACTCGTTCTGGGGCCAGTTCATCTCCAACCCCGGACCGTTCGCGTCCGCCGGCGCCCACCCGGGCGGCGTGTGGGACTACCTGAGCTGGAACTCGGCGCGCTGCGACACCGCGGAACTCAACATCTTCCCGGTGGCCGGCAAGGCGGGTACCGGCCTGGCGGCCGGCTCGTGGGCGAACATCCTGCACGAGGACGACTCGCACTACTCCGTCCTCGGCAAGGACAAGTTCGTCTGCTTCATGGTGGACACGGCGCAGACCGCGTCGAGCTCGTCGTCGCTGAACAACGTCCGTTGCGACGGTACGATCCCGGCGTGGCTGACCACGGTTCCGCAGTCCCGTACGGGCTGGAACGGCTCGGCCACCACGAAGGAGTTCACCAAGATCATCCCGGACGGCCTGCTGACCGCGGGTTCGCAGGTCCAGTACTTCTGGCGCAAGTCGGCTCGTGCGGACTCGCTCAACGCGTACGCCATGTGCCCCGACACCACGTCGACGTTCACGTCGGGTGAAGGAAGCACGGACGGACACCGCTGGCAGCAGTTCGCCGTCCTGCCGGATCGCTGGAAGGACGTGGCGTTCGGCGGATCGGGCATGGCGTGCATGCTGTACGTGGACTGGAACGATCGTCGCGGCAACGAGCGCATCTTCGTGTCCATCATGGACTCGCTCGGCGGCACGGCTCCGGCCAAGTACGGTGTCCACAACGGCTGGCACGCGCCGGCGATTCCGGGTGTGGCGCTTGCGGATCTCGCCAACTACCCGACGTACGGCAACCAGCAGCCCGGCACCTCGTGGGACATGTATGGCGTGAAGGCGTCGGAATCCGGCGCCTCCGGCGGCATCAGCCTCGGCAGCCGTCTCGCGAACCGCGCCTCCATGGGCTTCACGGCGGGCAAGTCGGCGATGACGGGTCCGACGCCGGAAATGCTGCGCAAGTTCTACCGCATGCTGACGATCCTGACCGGCGACCTGAACTCCGGTCTCACGGGCCCGTTCTTCAACAAGTCGCAGGATGACATTGGCATCCTCAACGACTTCCTGACGGGCAACGACCTGGGCAGCACGGCCCAGCCGCGCGGCATCTTCATCGGCGGCGACGGCTTCGTGCAGGACGAGGATCTGCTGAACGGCCAGAACGCGTCGCACAATCTGTTCGTGTCGACGAAGCTCGGCGTCCTTCTGCGGAACCCGTCGTACCAGGCGGTCTCGAACAACACGGCGGACTGCGCCGACCTGATTTCGACGAACGTCATCACGACGAACGGCGACGTCTACGGTGTCGGCAACTCCTGCACGTTCTCGAACGACCTGTTCAACCGCAATCCCGCCGTCGCCGAGTCTCAGGAGGCGATGTACTACGAGAACGTTGGTGTCAACGGTCCGTACGTGGCTGCGGTTCACAAGCCGACCGATCCGACCCGTCCGTGGGTTGCCTACACGGAAGGATGGGACATCGAGCACATGTGGAGCCGCTACTGTGAGACGGCCGGTGGCCGCCTCGCGTACTACTGGAACATGTACAACAAGCTGTTCGCGGCCCAGTGCCAGGTCACGACGACGTCTCCGCCGGCGACCCTGGACGTCCCGCAGAACTCTCACGGTGCGGCGTTCGCCAACTTCATGAAGGTTGGCAACAGCGTCATGCGTGCGGGTAATGCGCGGATCCACTTCGGCCTCGCCAACGCCGATCGCGTCCGCATTCGCGTGTACGACGTGACCGGCCGTCTGGTCCGCACGCTGGCCGACCGTTCGTTCAACGCGGGTGAGTACGACCTGGCGTGGGACGGCGCGGACGACAGTGGCAGCCAGGTGGCGCGTGGCGTCTACTTCGCTCGCATCGAGTACGCGACGAAGGGTGCCGCCATCAACGGCCGCGTGGTCGTGTTGCGGTAAGCCTCGGCAGCTAGGCAGTAAGAGCACGGGCGGGGAGCGATCCCCGCCCGTGCTTTTTTTGACCGACATGACCCCGATCCACGACCAGGACGGGACAGCCTCCCGGGTCCGTGCCGCCGAGTCGGGCGTCGCCTCCCCGGCCTTCCACTCTGACCTCCGGCAACCGCTTCGGGCGGCTGGCTTCCCGGAGCCTGACGGGCATTCCGACGCCCATGCCCGGCAGCCGGTGGACTCCGGGGCCAAGTCACGGCATTCCAAGCCATTTGCGCTTGACGAGGTGCGGACGGCGTTCTAGCCTGCCCGTCACTTCCCTTCCAACTGACTGGGCGTGCTGGGGGGCGCGAATGCGCTTGCGTGTCGGGGTTGTTCTTTGCCTTTTTCTGGCCTTTCTGGGTGTCGGCTGCCGCAAGGCGCTCTCTCCCAACTCGGATAACAACGTCGCACCGGAAACCTGGATCACCGCCGCGCCGATGGACACCATCACGGATCGGCCGGGCGTCGGTCCGCCGATCCCGGGTCGGCCGGGAGAGGTTCCGGTCCGCTACCACCTCTACTGGGCGGGCTCCGACCTCGACGGCGCTGTGGCGGGCTTCTACTGGGCCGTCGTCGAAACACTGCCGGTGCCGCCGGGCGACGGGCTCGGCATTCCGAGCCTGCCGGGACCGAAGCCGCAGGACTACCGCTTCACGTCGCGCACGGACAGCGTCTTCATCTTCTCCGCGTCCGAGGACGTGCCGGTCCGCGAGCACACCTTCTACATCTATTCCGTGGACAACAAGGGCCGTCCCGATCCGACGCCCGCCCGGTTCATGTTCCGCGCCTACGACCGTTTCCCGCCGCTGGCGGTGATCGATTCGGCGGTCGCCGTCGGAACCATCTACACCCTCAATCCGGGCGGTGGTGTGACGGCGCAGGTGCGGTCCTACACGATCACGGATTCCTTCGACATCACCCGTCCGTTCCCGCGCGACACGGTGCCCTCGGTCTCGCGGCTGACGTTCCGGTGGCACGGCGAGCCCACCATCCCGAGCACGATCGTCACGGGCTTCCGATACAAGCTCGACGAGCCGAGCCTGAACATCGTGGACTCGACCGTGAAGGTCGCCACCTACAACACCCGGGTGGGCGCCGACGTCGTCGCGCCGGGCACGAAGCGATTCACCCTTCGGGCGGTCGGGCAGTCGGGCTGGCGAGGAGAGGCCACCCGCTACTTCCAGATGAACTTCGCACCCGAGAGCTGGTTCTCGGGCCCGGACCTGAACGATCCGGCCCAGGGCTGGCAGAGTTACACGGACGGGAACGGCAAGGCTTACACCTACAGGAACGTGACCTGGTCCACGCTCACGATCCCGAACACGCAGATCAGCGCGGACTCCGTGAACGTGCTGCCGGCGAGCCGCCCGCGCCGCAAGACGTTCTTCGAGTTCTACAAGGACCGCGTCTGGGCCCACCAGGAGGGTGACACGGTCCACCTGAACTCCTGGGTGCTGCTGCCGGCGGGCGGCTACGATCCCGACTCGCCTTACCTGGTCAAGTCCGGGCTCGATCCGAACAAGCCGATCGGCATCGTCACGACCGTGGACCCCAACCCGAACGGCTCGCCCATCGGTTTCCGCGCGAACGTCACGGTCACCAAGCCGGACGGCGGCTCGGTCCGGCCGACCGAAACCAACACCTTCCCGATCTTCGACATCACCTCGTCGTTCCACGATCCGCGCATCTCCTACCGCGCCGGCATGACGGCCACGGGCAAGGCCTACGCGTACGTCGTGGCCGAGGACGGCGACGGCACGGTGGACCGGCGGCTGCAGCAGGCGGGCGGCGCCGAGAACGTGGCCGACGCGGTGGACGGCGGCACCGGCACTCCCGCCCAGATCGCGGCGCGATCGAAGGTCATGGTGTTCTACGTCAACCACGCGCCCTCCGTGGACACCCTGGCCGCGGCGTTCCTGCCGAAACCGCGCTCGGTGATCCACGGCGTCAACCAGTTCTTCAACCTCGTCTGCAGCGACCTCGACCCGATCGACGAGACGAAGACGGTGGAGCGCATCGGTGGGCCGCAGAACAACACCCTGCCCGTGCTCGTCCGCACGGTGGACCTGATCCAGGACCAGGGCGGGACCCCGGTGACTCAGCGCATCTGCGAGGACTTCGAGGGTCCGAACCCCAACTTCACGCCGAGCCTTTCGTTCGTGGACGGGCCGATGATCGTGCGGGTGCAGCTCAGCGACGGCCGTCCCAACCGAAGCGAGCGTTACGGTCGGCGCACCGTCACCGTGGACATCCCCGTCACCTACAGCATCGCCGCGCCCCAGGGCGTCACCGGCGGCGGCAATTCGAGTTCTTCGCAGTGAACCCAACGACCGGGGTCACCGCTGGTTGCACACGGGAGAATGCAGTCATGAAGCGCCTTTCCTTCGGCCGCGCCGCCCTGTTGTGCGCGGGATTCCTGCTCGCCGCCGCCACCTTCGGCTGTGACAAGCCGGGCGTGAAATTTCTGATCCCGAACGAGCGCCCGAGCGTCGATCTCACGGCCGCGCCGGTCAGCAGCGCGGACACGGCCTGGTACTCGTACAAGATGAACTGGTCGGGCTTCGACCCGGATGGCCGGGTGGAGCGGTTCGAGTACGCCATTGATCCGCCCACCACGCCGGACGCCGACACCCTGTGGGTGTCCACGCAGAAGAACGAGCAGCAGCTCTTCTTCCGGGCGACGAATGCGTATTTCGATCCGAGGCGCGGCTGGCGCTCGAACGACTACCACACGTTCGTCATCCGCGCGGTCGACAACGCCGGCGCGATTTCGGCCCCGAAGTCGCGGGCCTTCTACTCCTACACGATCGCTCCGGTCGTGTTCATCACCAACCCGCCGCCGAACAAGTTCATCTCCCGCCTGGTGACCCCTGCCGTGCGCATCAACTGGCAGGGCCGTGACGACGACGGCGTCTTCACCCAGAAGCCCGTCAAGTACAAGTACCGGCTGTTCCGCATCGGCGACACCGAGTACGACTTCCAGAAGGCCCAGCTCTATCCCGATTCGCTGCGGATGTTCTACGCGGCGCGCAACTTCGCGGGCTGGGATTCGGTGGGTGGGGACACGACGTTCGTCCAGTACACGCAGCTCACCCCGAACGCCCCCCACCTGTTCGTGGTCATCGGCATCGACGAGGCGGGGGCCTACTCGCCGGAGTTCTCGCTCGAGTCGAACATGCTCAAGTTCACGCCCGGGTTCGCGGGCACCCTCGGCCCGGTGTTCACCGTCTGGAACGAGTTCTTCGCCTACCAGTACGTCTCCGGCGGCGTCAGCACCGATCCGCTGGTCTGGATCAACCTCGAAGCGCCGTCGGGCCAGCCGATCACGTTCAACTGGGGCGCTGCGCCCCCCGAGGGCTCGGCGATCGAGTGGTATCGCTGGCGGCTCGACGGCGACATTTCCGACGAGACGCCACGAACGGACGAGGCCACGGACTGGTATCACTGGAGCCGGAAGAGCAACCTGACGACTTCGTGCACGATCGGACCATTCCCGGGCGGCCAGGATCACTTCCTCTACATCGAGGCACAGGACAACAACGGCCTGCTCAGCCTCGCGATCGTCCACTTCACGGTGGTGACCCCGACGTTCGAGAAGTCGCTGCTGATCGTGGACGACACCCGCCTGGCGGTGGACCAGTTCCTGTCAAGCGGGGTTCCGCGAAGCTACGGAAACACGACCTGGCCCGCGGCCGCCGAGCTGGACACGTTCCTGTACGCGAGAGGCGGCGCTCCGTGGCGCGGACCCCAGGGCATTCTGCCGCCCCTTCCGACCTCGAAGCCGGGCATCTTCAACGGCTACTCGTTCGACACGCTCGGCACGCGGCGCGGGTTCGAAATCGCGAGCGCGGGCGTGCCGCTCAGCCTGCTCGGAAAGTACAAGCACGTCGTCTGGCTGACGGACATCACCGGTGCGATCACGACCTACGCCCCCGAGTCGGTGATTGACCCGATTTCGACGCTCCGGTGGATGAGCGCGACCGGGCGGTCGAACACGCTGGCGGCCTACATCTTCGCCGGCGGCGAGGTGTGGCTCGCCGGAGGGACCGGCCTGACGTGCACGATGCTGCCCTACAATGCGGCCGGCGCGCGCAACAACGACCAGAAGTACGGGCCGGGCTACACCGTGTTCGCGGCGAGCGCCGGAGAGCTGGTGCCGGGCCGGATGTCCTGGGACGCGGCGCACTGGCAGAGCGAATTCGTGGCCAGCCGGCCGGTGACGCTGCCGCGGCGCTCGGCCGCGGCGGTCGGCGGCTGGACGAACCCGGGCTGGAAGTTCAACGGGACGATCACGGCGCCGAACTACGCCCTGCTCCCCGCGTTCATGCGGCGCCGGGCCCTGGCGCTCGGGGACACGCTGCCCCCGACGCGTGCGGGATTCGCGGCGAGCTACTACTCCACGGCGATCAACCCGGCGGTCGAGTACCTGACGCTCGAGAACCGCATCTTCGAGGACATTGACCAGAGTCCGCTGGTCGAGAACCAGGCTTCCGTGCTCGATACGCTGTACGAGCTGCAGGGCGGCGCGCTGGCGACGGCCTTCACCGGTCAGCGGCCCGTCGCGATGACCTACTACCACGGCGTCAACGCACCCGAGTTCGTGGAGACGGGTTTCGACCTGTGGACCTGGGCGCGCGCGGACGTGCAGGCCCTGACGGATTTCGTCCTGCAGCAGGTCTGGAAGCTGCCCAAGTCCGCTCCGGCGCCGGCGGCCCTGCGGCCGACCGCGGCCGGCGCGCAGCCGGTTTCCGCGGCGTCGCGCCGCGGCAACGCACTGCCCATCCGCAAGAGCGGGAGTCGCTAGATGATCCGGTCCGGAAGGATCCGTTGGAGTGCGCTTGCCCTCGCCGCCCTCGTGCTCGTGGCCGGGGCCGGTGAGGGACGAGCGCAGCAGCCGAGCACGTTTCCGTCCATCCGGATGTGGTTGGAACAGGGTGCCTGGCGGGACAGCACCCTGATCTACGCGTTCGTGCCCGTGGGAGGCTTCCAGGCCCCGCTGGCCGAGAGCCTCGTGTTCCGGCCGCGCACGCTGACGCTGCGCTGGCTTCGGGACCGCACGGCGGAGTCGAGGCCCGACTTCGGCGGCTACCGGATCTACCGCATGGTCAACTCGCCCGACAGCACGCGCGCCGTACTGCTGCGGCGCTTTTCGCTCAACGACACGCTGCTGACGTGGAAGTTCTCACGCGTGGACTCGGCCACCGGGATGTTCCGCTGCGTCCCGTGCGGTGCCGAGGCCAGCGACAGCCTCGCGACGTTCGTGGATCCCGACTCGACGGGTCGGTTCGAGAAGGTCTGCCGGAGGCTCGACCAATACGGCCGCTGCATCTCGCAGGGCGACTCCGTGATGAAGCTGATCGCCCCGCCGGGCCCGCACGACGGCTTCCGGACGTGGTACTCGATCACCTACGAAAAGAAGAACACGACGGACACGGACAACGAGGACCTGTTCGTCCCCGACACGCTCGACAACTTCGCGCGCTGCGGGACCTACGGGAATCGCAACACCTGTCCCAACCTGAACAACAAGCTGCGCAATCTCGTGGGTCCGCTCGAGCCGACCGGCGGGCCGGCTGCCAATCTCGAGCAGGTCCGGGTGGTGCCGAATCCCTACAACGCCCACGAGGCGTGGGACCAGCCGAACGCGAGCGAGTTGCACTTCATCAACCTGCCCGCGCAGTCCACGATCAAGATCTACACGGTGGCCGGCGACCTCGTGCGGACCCTCAAGCACGACGACCCGGTGCGAGACTTCGAGCGCTGGGACCTGCGTTCGGAGCGCCAGAAGGACGTCGCCTCGGGCATCTACATCTACCGGGTCGAGTCCGCAAGCTTTCAGTTCCAGAGCAAGCTGATCGTGATCCGCTGAAGGAAGGGCCCGCGCGGGGGGAGCCGGGTTGGCCCGAGCCTTCCGGGACTTCGCGCGGTTCTTTCCGGCCGGCCGGCGAGCGGCGGTGTCGCGACGAGTTTGACGATTCTTGCACCGCGATCGCGCCGCGTTCGCAAACGCGGCGCGATTTTCGGTCCCGGCGTGTGTCACAATGACCGGAGAGACCGACGCACCGGGGCATTCCGCCCCGGTTCCGACACCCTGGTGGGCCGGAGTGAGATGCGATTCGAACTCGAAGTGCTGGTGCGGCGGGGCTCCGCCGTGGAGTCGCGCCACCACCTGCAGTGCGCCGCCGTGGACGCTTCGGGCACGCTGCTCGCGGGCACGCCGAACGCCGGGCTCGTCACGATGTTCCGCTCCTCGGCGAAGCCGTTTCAGCTCCTGCCGCTCGTAGAGCGCGGGCACGCGGAACGCCTGGGTTTCACCGACGAGCAGCTCGCCGTGATGGCCGCCTCGCACACGGGCAGCCGATACCACGTCCAGCTCGTCACCGGCATCCTCGAGCAGCTCGGACTCGGTCCCGGGGCGCTGGCCTGCGGTTATCACGACCCGGAGGACGCCGGCTCGCGCGACGATCTGCTTCGCGGCGGCGCGCCCCGCACGGCGCTCTACAACAACTGCTCCGGCAAGCACGCGGGCATGCTCGCGCTGGCGCTCGCCGAGGGCTGGCCGATCGAGGGCTACCACCTGCCCGCGCACCCGATGCAGCAGTTGCTGCGGCAGGTGATCGCCGAGGTCTGCGAGATCTCGCCGGCCTCGATGGAGTCGGGTACCGACGGCTGCAACCTGCCGGTGTTCGCGCTGCCGCTTCCGTCCATGGCCCGTGGCTACGCGCGGCTGGCCGCCGCACGCGCGGACGCGCCGGAGGCACGCACCCGCGCGCTCGCGCGCATCGCACGCGCGATGGGCGCGCACCCGCGCACCGTCGAGGGCGACGGGCGCACGGCCACCCAGCTCATGCTGGCGACGGGCGGGCGCGTGGTCGCCAAGGGCGGCGCCGAGGGCCTGATGCTCCTCGCCCTCACCGATCGCGGGACGGGTGTCGCGGTCAAGTGCGAGGACGGCGCGGGACGCGCGCTCGCGCCCACCGCCGTCGCGGTGCTCGAGCGTCTCGGCGCGCTGGACGGGGCGGAACTCGCGACGCTGGCGCCGCAGCGCCGCCCGGTCGTGCGCAACGTGATCGGCGCCGAAGTCGGACGGCTCGAGCCGTCCGTGCGGGAGGTCGCCCTCGCATGAAGCGCGTGCGTGCCCGACTGGCGTCACTGCTCGCGTCCGCGGCGGCCGCCCTCGCCTGCGCGGCCCTCGCCGCTCCGGCCCTTGCGGCGACGCCGGGAGCGAAGCTCGATCCGCGGCTGGCGCCGCTGCTCATCGCCGGCTCCGAGCCCGAGCCGGTGTGGATCGAGTTCACGGACAAGGGCGAGACGGGGCCCGCCGACCTGGCGGCGAAGCTGGCGCTGGCCGAGGCGAACCTGACGCCCGAGGCGCGCCGGCGACGCGAACGCGCCGGGCTCGAACCGCTCGTGGACTGGCTCGACCTGCCGATCGAGGGACGCTACATCGAGGAGCTCAAGGCCGGCGGCTTCGCGCCGTACGGACAGTCGCGCTGGTTCAACGGCTGCGCCGTCCGGGTTTCGGGTGCCGCGCTGGGGCGGCTCGCGTCGCTCCCCTTCGTCGCGCGCGTCACTCCCGGCGAGTTGGCCGCGCCCCGCAGGCCGCTTCCACAAGCCGCGGACGAGCCGGCCGGCGACCCCTCGCACGAGGACGCCCTGAGGGCCGGCGCCGCACTCGTCGCCTACGGACAGACCGCGACGCAGCTCGCGCGGCTGGGCGTGCCGGCGTTGCACGACTCGGGATACACCGGAGCCGGTGTCACGATCTGCATGCTGGACGAGGGCTACAACTACTTCACCAAGCACGAGGCGACGCGCGACATTGACGTGGGCAACCGCACGCGTGACTTCGTGGACGGCGACGACGTCGTGCAGGACACGCTGAACCTCACCGGCGCGTCGCACTCGCACGGCGAGTGGACCCTGAGCGCCGTCGGCGGCAACAGGCCCGGCCGCTACATCGGTCCGGCCTTCGGCGCGCGCTTCGCGCTCGCGCGCACCGAGAACGGCAGCAGCGAGAAGCCGATCGAGATGGTCAACTGGGCGATGGGTGCCGAATGGGCCGACAGCCTCGGCGCCGACGTGATCAGTTCCTCGCTCGGTTACACGTCATTCCCCGACAGCGCCGGGGGCATCTACGGCATCCCCTACGAGCAGCGCGACGGGCACACTTCACTGGTCACGCGCGCCGCCGAGATCGCCGCGAGCAAGGGCATCCTGGTCGTCAACTCCGCCGGCAACGACGGCGCCTACATGGGCGAGCTCGGCAAGCTGAGCTGCCCGAGCGACGCGAACGGCGACAGCGTGCTGTGCATCGCCTCCGTGGATTCCACCGGCACCCGTTCGAGCTTCTCCTCGCGCGGACCGAGCGCCGACCGGCGCATCAAGCCCGACCTTGCCGCCCAGGGATCGTCCGTGCTGCTCGCCAGCGCCAGCGGCGGGGTCAGCACGTACACGCGCCTGAGCGGCACGTCGTTTTCGTGCCCGCTGATCGCGGGGCTGGCGGCGTGCCTGATCCAGGCCCGGCCCAACTGGCCCGCGCCGCTCGTGATCCGCGCGCTGCGCGAGACGGCGTCGCAGGCGAACGCCCCCGACACGCTGCTGGGTTACGGCATCCCGAACGGCGCCGCGGCGCTGGCCTGGGTGCCCGACACGATGCACGTGCCCGGAGAGGGCACGCGCATCGCCTTCACGTGGACCGGCCAGAACCCCGTCCGCCCGGACGGCTGGCCGATCGGACTGCAGTTCGCGCTGGCCTCCGACGCGGCGGCGGGATCCGCGCGCATCCGCGTCTACGACGTCGGCGGTCGCGTCGTCGCCACGCCGTGGTCCGGAGCGCTGCAGCCGGGCGCCCCGGTGACGGTCACCTGGAACGGTGAGACCGGCCGCGGCCGCCTGGGCCCGGGGCTGTACTTCCTCGCGTTCGAAGCCGGGGACCGCCGCGTCACGCGGCGCATCGTCTCCCTGCGCTGATCCTCAGCCGCCCGTCGAAAGGAACCGGACCGGGATGAATCGCCTGTGTTTCCCCGCGCTCGCATGCGCGGTGCTGCTTTCCCTTTCGCCCGCGCCGTCGCACGCCGGGGCAGGGCCCAGCGTGACGACCCTGCGCAACGGGCTGCGGGTCGTGCTTGCGCCCGACTCGCTCGCGACCGCGGTGGACGTGTCGGTCTGGTACCCCGCCGGTACGCGCTGGGAACCGAAGGGCATGGCGGGCGTCTCCTCGCTGGTCTCGCGGCTCATGTACCGCGGCTCGGCGCACTTTCCCGACGGCGAGCACGTGCGGCTGCTTGGCGCCGAAGGGGCGACGCTCGGCAACTCGAACACTCCCGACGCCGCCAGCTATTCGCAGACGATTCCCGCCGGCGCGCTGACGCTGGCGCTGCGCCTCGAGGCCGATCGCATGCGCGGCCTTGCCGTGTCCGCGAAGGCGTTCGACGCTTCGCGCGCGCAGGCGCTTGCCGACCGTCGGCTGCGCGCGGAGGCCACGCCCATGGCGCGCGGCCTGAGCCGGCTCGTGGCGACGGCGTTCGGCGACGGCGCCTATGGCCGCTCGCCGTGGGGCGAGGCGGACGATCTGCGCCGCCTGACCCCCGCGACGGTCGAGGCCTGGCGCCGCTCGCACTACGGCGCAGGCGGTGCGGTGCTCACGATCACCGGCCTGTTCGAACCCGCGGGCACGCTCGCGTCGGTGCGTACCCTGTTCGAGGCGATTCCACGCGGAGCCGCTTCGCCGTTCGCGCCGGTGCCGCTGCCGCCGGCGGGCGAACGGCGCGCCTGGACGGCCGGGCAGACACCGCTGCGGCTCGCGTTCGCGGGCTGGCGCGGGCCCGGATCGGGCGACGCCGACGCACCGGCATTCGAGCTGCTGGCCGCGGCCCTCGGCGCGGACAGCTCGCGCTACCGGAGCGCGCTCGAGAGCGAATGGAAGGTGGCGGTCGCGACCGAATGCGGTCTGCAGTCCTACCGTGACGCCTCGCTGCTCTGGGTGGCGGCGGCGCTGGATGCGGGCGCGGACTCGAGCGCGGCCGAACGTGTGATGCTCGACGAGGTCGGGCGGCTCGCCCGCGAGCCGCTGCCGGCGGAACCGTTCACCCGGCTCCGCTCGCGGCTGGTGCTCGATGCGCTGTTCGGTTCGCAGGCGGTGCGCGCGCGCGCGGCGGCGATCGGCGAGGCGGTGTTCGAGCACGACGATCCGGCGCTCGTCGGCAGGCGCATCGAGGCGCTCGAGAACCTGACGCCCGAGGACGTGCAACGCGTCGCCCGGAAATGGCTGCTCGACTCGGGACGCAGCGTCTCGTGGTACGTGCCGGCCGGGGAGGGCCGCTGACATGAAGCGACTTTCCGAGCCAGGAGCCGTGTTGCCGCGGCGGGCGTACGCCGCGACCCTGTCGGCCGTCGTGACGAGCCTGATGGCCGCAACGGCCGCGATGGCCGCCGTCGTGACGCCCGCGGCGCCTTCGCCGCGCTTCCCCGAGCCCGTTTCGCGAACGCTCGCCAACGGACTGCGGGTCGTGGTCTTTCCCTCCGGCTCGCTGCCCATCGTGCAGGCGCAGCTTCTCGTGCCCGCCGGTACGGCCGACGAGCCGGACTCGCTGCCGGGCCTGGCGGAGCTGACCTCGCGTATCGTGCAGGCCGGTTCGGCCTCGCGCACCCGCGAGCAGCTCGCGGCCGACCTCGGCGCGGCGGGCGCGACGCTGGCGATCAGTGCGCAGCGCGACTACGCGCTGGCGGCCTGTGGCGCGCGATCGTCGTCCTTCGACGCCGCGCTCGAGATCATGGCCGACGTGGTCGTCAGCCCGCGACTCGAAGAGGAGCCCTTTCAGTCGGCCCAGGGCGCGATGATCGCGCGACTGCGCTCCCGGGCGCGAAGCGAAGCGGCGCTGGCGGACGACCGGATGTGGGGCATCGCGCTGGATCCGCATCCGTACGGACACCCCGAGGGCGGCGTCTTCGACGGCCTGCTCGAGACGCACCTCGAGGATGTGAAGAACTTCGTGCGCGACCGCTGGCGCCCGGACCGCGCGGTGCTGGCCATCGCCGGTGACGTGACGCCCGAACACGCGTTCGCGGCCGCGCAGGACGTGTTCGGGCGCTGGGCCGGCAAGGTCGCCGCCGACCGGGCGCGTCCCGCCCCGGCGCCGCAGGCGGGCGTGCGGCTGATGGACCTGCCCGGAAGCCCGCGTGCCGAAGTCCGCGTCCTGGTGCGCGGACCCGGCAGGGCGGCTCCGGAACTCGCCGCCTGGCAGGTGGCGCGGGCGGCGCTCGAGGACCGGCTCGCGGGCAGTGGCGCCTCGGTCGCGCTCACCTCGCTGCGCGACGCCAGTCTGCTCGTCCTCGCCGACGAAGGTCCGGCCGACTCGGCGCGCGCGATCGCGGGCCGCCTGCTCGGAACGCTGCGCGGCTTCGCGGCCTCGCCGCCCACCGGCGCGTCGGAGAAGGCGCTGCAACACCGCGTCGCGCAGTCCGTGCCGCTCGAGCTCGAAACGATCGGGGCGCGGATCAGCCGCTGGCAGGCGGACGACTTCGCGGGGCTGACTCCCGACGCCGTGACGCACGCGATCACCGCGATCGCCTCGCCGTCGCTGGATCTCGCCCCCGTCGCCCGCGCGCTCGGCGCGCCGCCGACGGTGTTCGTCGCGGGCCCGGCGGACCGCGTGCAGCGGCTGCTCGCTCCGCTCGGCAAGGTCGCGAGCGTTCCGATCAGCGTCCGGCGCACGAGCCGTCCCGACACGCTGCCGGCGCCGACCGCGGAACAGTTGCGCGCCGGCCGGGCCGCGATCGCCGGAGCGATCGAGGCGCACGGCGGTGCGGCGCGGCTCGCCTCGGCGAAGTCGAGCGCCTACGAAGGAGACATCGGCATCGAGTCCCGGGGCCAGAAGGTCGAGGGCCAGTACAGCGTCGTGCGGGTGGACCCGATGCAGCTCTCGCAATCCACGCGCATGCTCACGTTCGAGATTCGGCAGACCCTGAACGGGAACGAAGCCTGGACGCTGGGGGTGGGGGACACGGCCAGTCTCAAGCTGGCCGATTCGCTCGAGGTGCGCTCGCTCCAGTCCACGTTCCAGGGGGACCTCGTGCATCTGCTGCGGGCGGCGGCGGACGAAGGCAGCGGCGCGGCGCTGCGCGGCGCCGAAACGATCGGCGGGTCGGCGTGCGACCTGGTGGATTTCACGGCCCCGGGCGGGCAACGGCTTCGGCTGGCGATCGACCGCGCGACGAAGCGCGTCGTCGCGGCGGACGCCGGGCTGGGCTCCGACCTGCGCTGGCACGAGCGCCGGCTGTTTTCCGAATGGAAGACGGTGCTCGGGCTCGTCCTGCCGGCGTTCGAAGAGCGCCTGCTCGACGGCGAACGGGTGACCTACTACCGGACCCGGCTGATCACCCTCAACGGCGATCACGACCCTTCCCTGTTCCGCAAGCCGACCGTGATGCACGGCAGGGTGCTGCCGTCGAAGTGATCTCCGGCGGCTGAAACATTCCGAAAACGCGCGCGGCCGGTGGCTTGTGACGCCATCGGCCGCTCGCTATTCTCGCGGGAATTGTCCACTCGCACACGGAGGTTCAGGCATGAGCACGACCGAGAACGACCCGGCCATTTCGAGCGACCGGGAATCCGACACCCACGACCCGTACGTCTACTTCTTCGGTGACGGCTCGGCCGAGGGCAACGGCCAGATGAAGGACGTCCTCGGCGGCAAGGGCGCGGGCCTCGCCGAGATGACCAACGCCGGCGTGCCGGTGCCGCCGGGCTTCACGATCACGACCGCCGTCTGCCGCTGGTACTACGCGCACGACCGCAGGCTGCCCCCGACCTTCGCCTCGCAGCAGGACCAGGCGCTCGCGCGGCTCGAGGCGACGCTCGGCAGGAAGCTGGGCTTCGCGGACGATCCGCTGCTCGTGTCGGTCCGCTCGGGCGCCAAGTTCTCGATGCCGGGCATGATGGACACGATCCTCAACCTCGGGCTCAACGACCGTTCGGTCGCCGGCCTCGCCCACAAGACCGGCAACGAGCGCTTCGCCTGGGACTGCTACCGGCGCTTCATCCAGATGTTCGCGTCGGTCGTCATGGACTTCGAGAAAAACGAGTTCGAGCACCTCATCGAGGCGCTCAAGCGCAAGCGCCGGGTCCAACTCGACACCGAGCTGACGGCCGCGGACCTCGAGCAGCTCACGCTCGACTTCAAGCGCCACGTCCGCAAGCGCGCGGGCCGGGACTTCCCGCAGGATCCGCTCGAGCAGCTCGCGCTGGCGCGCGACGCCGTGTTCCGCTCGTGGAACAACGACCGGGCGATCTACTACCGCCGCCAGAACGGCATCCCCGACGACATCGGCACCGCCGTGAACGTGCAGGCGATGGTGTTCGGCAACATGGGGGAGACGTCGGGCACGGGCGTCGGCTTCACCCGCAACCCGTCCACCGGCGAACGGCAGTTTTACGGCGAATACCTCACGAACGCGCAGGGCGAGGACGTCGTGGCCGGCGTTCGGACGCCCCACCCGATCGCGGATCTCGAGAAGGAGATGCCCGAGGTCTATCAGCAGCTGCGGCAGATCACGAGCCGGCTCGAGCAGCATTATCGCGACGTCCAGGACTTCGAGTTCACGATCCAGGACGGCCGGCTGTTCCTGCTCCAGACCCGCAACGGCAAGCGCACCGCGCAGGCCGCCGTGCGCATCGCGGTGGACATGGTGACGGAAGGGCTGATCTCCGAGGAGGAGGCCATCCTCCGCGTGGACCCCGCCTCGCTCGACCAGCTCCTGCACCCGCGCCTCGATCCGAAGGCGAAGGTCCAGGTCGTCGCCCGCGGCTTGTCGGCATCGCCGGGCGCGGCCGTCGGCATCGCCGTGTTCGACGCGGACACCGCCGCCGAGATGGGGCACGCGCACAAGAAGGTCATCCTGGTGCGCAAGGAGACGACGCCCGACGACATCCACGGCATGGACGCCGCCCAGGGCATTCTGACCGCGACCGGCGGAATGACCAGCCACGCCGCCGTCGTGGCGCGCGGCATGGGCAAGCCGTGCGTCTCGGGGGCCTCGGCCATCCACGTGAACGAGAAGAGCCGCACCATGACGGTGGACGGGCGCGTCGTGAAGGAAGGCGACTGGATCACGCTGGACGGCTCGACCGGCCGCGTCATCCTGGGCGCCGTGCCGACGATTGACGCCGAGGTGAGCGGCGAGTTCAGCGAGTACATGAAGATCGCCGATCGTCACCGCCGGCTGAAGGTGCGTGCGAACGCCGACATCCCGCGCGACGCGATCAAGGCCGTCGAGTTCGGTGCGGAGGGCATCGGGCTGTGCCGCACCGAGCACATGTTCTTCGCCGAGGAGCGGCTGCCGCACGTCGTGCAGATGATCATGGCGGCGCCGGTGGTCAAGGCGCTTTCGGAAAGGCTCGCGGCCCGGGAGAAGGCGCTCGCCGGAGCGTCGCCGGGCTCCGAGGCGAAGGCGCTCAAGGCCGAGGTCGCCGCGCTGCGCAGGGAACTGGCGGCGCCGCTGAAGTCCTACCGCGGCGCGCTCGCGAAGCTCCTGCCGGTCCAGCGCAAGGACTTCCACGGATTGTTCAAGGCCATGAAGGGCCATCCGGTCACGATCCGCACGCTCGATCCGCCGCTGCACGAGTTCCTGCCCAAGCGCGAGGACCTCATGGTGGACATCGCGCTCTTCCCGCGCGCGTCGCTCGCGCGCCGCAGGGAAATGGCGAAGAAGTACCGGCTGACGGTCGGACAGCTCCGCAAGGGCATGCCCGAGCTGCTCAAGCGCGTCGAGGAGCTGCACGAGTTCAACCCGATGATGGGCCACCGCGGCTGCCGCCTCGGCATCACCTATCCCGAGGTGACCGAGATGCAGGCTCGCGCCATTTTCGAAGCGGCCTGCAAGGTCGTGAAGGAGGGCGGCCGGGTCGTGCCCGAGATCATGATCCCGCTCATCGGCACGGTCGCCGAGCTCGAGGACCAGGCCGCGATCGTGCGTCGCGTGGCCGAGGAGACCATGCGCACGAACGGCGTGAAGCTCGACTACCTGGTCGGCACGATGATCGAGGTTCCGCGCGCGGCGCTGGCCGCGGGGCGCGTCGCCGGGGTCGCCGAGTTCTTCTCCTTCGGCACCAACGACCTCACGCAGCTGACCTACGGCTTCTCGCGTGACGACGCCGGCAAGTTCCTGCCCGACTACGTGAGCCGCGGCATCCTGCCCGGCGACCCGTTCGTCTCGGTGGACCAGGAGGGCGTGGGGATGCTGATGGACTGGGCGGTCCGGCACGGCCGCCAGACCCGCCCGGGGCTCAAGGTCGGCATCTGTGGCGAACACGGCGGCGATCCGGCCAGCGTCGAGTTCTGCCACCGGATCCATCTCGACTACGTCTCCTGCTCGCCGTTCCGCGTGCCGATCGCGCGTCTCGCGGCGGCACAGGCGGCGGTCCGGGGCACGGCCGCCGAGAGCGACCGGCGGTAGGCTCCGTCCCGCGACACGACGAGGGCCGGGACGAACGTGCGTCCCGGCCTTTCGCCTGCCCGGCGTGAAGCGCGCGCCCCCGGCGGACGCAAGGCGCGCGAGGGCCGCGGGCGTGCACGTGCCGCGGCGAGCGCGTATGGTTGCGGCGCATCGGACCGGGGGGGCCGCCATGTTCATCGAGGAACACCTGCGCGAGCTGAGGTCGCGGCGCTTCGCGCCGCGCGCCATCCTCACGTACGTGCGCCACGTGGCCGCACAGGCGCGCGCCGACTGGCTCGCGAACCCGTTCGCCGTGCGCTCGATCTGGACGCTGGCGCTGGCCTTCTTCGCCCTGGCGTTCCTGGGCTCGGTGGCGATGAGCCTCACCTGGGACCGGGCGCTCGCGTACCGGTTCTTCCTGCACACCGCGCTCTGGGTGCTGGCGGCGTTCGCGTTCGTCTCGCTGTACGTCGGGCTGCTGCGCGATGCGAAGGGGTACCGGCTGGCGGCGCTCAACGTGCCGCTCACGCTCACGCTGCTGCGCATCTCGCTGGTGCCGGGCATCGTGCTGTTCCTCGAGGAGCGGCACTTCATGGTGGCGTTCGTCACCTACCTCGTCGCCGCGCTCTCGGACGTGCTCGACGGCTGGATCGCGCGCCGCTGGCAGCAGACGACCCGCATGGGCACGGTGCTCGACCCGCTGGTGGACATCGTCTTCAACCTCGCGATGCTCGCCGGGCTCGCGGCGGCCGGCCTGCTCTCGCCGGTGGTCTTCTGGATCGGCGTCACCCGCTACGCAGTCCTCGTCACGGGCGGCGCCTACCTGTACCTGTGCGTCGGTCCGGTCACCATCCATTCGACTTCGTTCGGCCGGTTCACGGGCGTCGTGATGGGTTCGCTGATCGCGCTGCTGACGCTGCTGTGGGCGCTGAGCGATCAGCTCGCGCGCACGCTCACCCCGCTCACCGAAATCGCGCTGGGCGTGCTGCTGGCCGCGACGACCGTGCAGATCTTCCTCGTCGGCTGGTACAACCTGAAGATGATGACCGAAGCGGCGCGCTCCGAGGGTCGAGTGGTGGGCGACGTGCGATGGAAGGCGTGACCCTGCCCGCGGCGCTCGCGGGCGATCTCGCGCACTTCTTCCCGACCGAGGTGCTGCAGCTCCTGCAGCTCGCGCAGGCGAGCGGCCGGCTCGAACTGCTGCGCGAATCCGAACGGGTGGAGTTGTTCCTCGAGCGGGGTCGCCCGGTGTTCGCCCGCACGTCCGGCATGTCGGTGCGCGCGGGCGAGGTGCTCGTCCACCGCGGTCAGGTGCGGCCGGACGCGCTCGCGCGCGCGCTCGAGCGCCAGCGCTCGGACGGACGCCGGCGGATCGGCGAGCTGCTGATCGAAGCGGGCGAGACGAACTCCGAGCAGGTGCGCGACGCCGTGCACGAGGTGCTGCGCCGCATCGTCTACGGGCTCGTCCTGTGGCGCGACGGCCGGTTCCAGTTCGTTCCGGGCGAAACCGTGTGCGACGAGGACATCCAGATTGATCTCGACCTCGACCGGCTGATTCTCGAGGGCCTGCGCCTGGCCGACCAGGAGCGCGCGGCCCGCCAGGCGGCGGGCAGCGCCTGAGACGCGTCACGCCCGCGGCCGCGCCCTGCGGCCCGGCGGATCGTGCCCCGCCGCGCGCCGGGACGCGCCGCTCCCGGCGCGGCTTTCCGAGCGCTGGTGACTTCGGCTGGCGTCCCGCGGCTTCGCCGCGCTAGCTTCGCCGACTCGTGAACGACCTCTCGCTGCACTTCGCGCCCAACGCGCCGTGGATCGCGCTCGCCCTGCTGTCGCTGGTGCTGGTGGCGCTGGCCGTGTGGGCGTACGCATTCGGGACCCCGCCGCTGCCGCGGGGCATGCGGCGGCTGCTGGCGATCCTGCGCGGCGCGGCCCTCGTGACGCTTGCCTGGCTGCTCGCCCAGCCGGTGCTCGATCGGGCGCTGCCCGCGGCCGGCCGGCGCGTGACGGTGCTGCTCGACGTCTCGGCGAGCATGGACCTGCGCTCCTCTCCCGGGGGACCGCCGCGCTCCGAAGTGGCCGCGCGCGTGGCGAAGGATCTGGCGGGGGCGCTGCGCGGGCGCGCGAGCGTGCAGACGCGCCCCTTCGCCGCGACCCTGGCCGCCGACACGGGGTCGGTGGCGCGCCAGTCCACGGCGCTGGGTGACGCGCTGACGGCGCTCGCGGCCGAGCCGGTCGAGCGGCGGCCCGACGGCGTGATCGTCGTGAGCGACGGAGTCGTCAACGCGGGCGCCGACCCGGTCGCGGCCGCGCGCGAACTGGGCGTGCCGGTGCACACGGTGACGATCGGCGGCCCGGCGGGACCCGATCGCGCGATCGCCGAGGTCGAGACCTCGCCGGTCGCGCGCGTTGGCGAGGCGGCGCCGGTGCGCGTGCGCGTCCGGTCGAGCGAACCGCGCGGCACGGCGATCCCGGTGCGCGTGCTGGAGGACGGCCGCGAACTGGCTCGGGCGACCGTTCCGGCGCCGGGGCCGGGCGCCGAGGCCGCGGTCACGCTGCGCGTGACGCCGGTGCGGCCCGGGCTCGCGGTGTGGACGGCGCGCGTGGATTCGCTGCCGGGCGACGCGAGCGCGCTCAACGACTCGCGCGAAGCCGCGGTGCAGGTGGCGCCGGGCCGGCTCGGCGTGCTGATCGTGACGGGCCAGCTCAACTGGGATCTCACGTTCCTGCGTCGCGCGCTGCTCGGCGATTCGTCGCTGGCGCTCGAGACGCGCGTGCGCGAGCGCGGAGGCTGGCGATCGCTCGAACACGCGGGCGGCCCGCCGTCGGCCGCCGACCTGCGGGGGCGCGCGGTCGTGATCCTCGATGCGCTCGCCGCGGCCGAGGTGAGCGACGGGTTCGACCGCGCGCTGGCGGCCTTCGTGCGCGGCGGCGGAGGTTTGCTGCTGCTGGGCGGACCGGCCCCGGGTCTCGTCCGCTATTCGCGCGGGGCGCTCGCCGCCGAATTGCAGTTTCCCCGGACGGGCGCTTCGACGCTCGAGGTGCGGCCGCAGCCGAGCCCGGCCGCCGAGGAGCTGCTCGCCTGGGACGACGATCCCGCGCGCGGGGACGCCGCCTGGCGCGCGGCCGCGCCGCTTTCCGGCGTGATGCCGTTCTCGCCGGGCGGCGGAGATCGCGTGCTCGTCGGCGCGCAGGGCGGCGGCCCGCCGCTGGTGTTCGCGCGCCGCGCCGGCCGTGGACCGGTGCTGCTCGTCAACGGCACCGGCTTCTGGCGCTGGTCGCTGGCGGGCAACGACGAGCTGGCGGGCGAACGGGGCCGGCGATTGTGGCGGAAGACCGTGCGCTGGTTGTCGGAGCCCGTGCAGGGCGAGCCGCTGCGGGTGCGCCCCGAGCGCTGGCTGTCGGCCAACGGCGAACGTGTACGGCTGTTCGCGTCGCTGCAGGACGAGGCGTTCCGTCCGGTGGCGGGCGCGCAGGTCGCGGGGACCGCGAGCGACGGGCGCGGCGCCTCGCGGTCTCTCGACTTCGAGCCGGGTGAAGCGGGCAGCTACACGGCGTCGCTCGATGCGCTGCCGCCGGGCCGCTGGCAGGTGAGCGTGCAGGCCGTGGGCGGTGGCCGCACGCGGGCAAGCGCGACGACGGCCTTCGCGGTGGACCGCTGGAGTCTCGAAGCCCTGCGCAGCGAACCGGACAGCTCGACCCTCGGCGCGATCGCGCGCGCGAGCGGCGGAAAGGCCGGCGACGCCGGCCACGCCGACGCGTGGGCGCGCGGGCTTTCGACGCGCGCGCTCACGCGCCGGCGCGCGGCGAGCACGCGGCTGTGGGAGTCGCCGTGGCTCTTCGCCGCGCTCGTGGCGGTGCTCGGGACCGAATGGGCGCTGCGCAGGAGACGCGGGCTGCCCTAGCCCGAAGGCCCGCTCTTCGCCACGTGCGTGAGCGCCGGCGTCGGACGGCTCGCCGCGCCGCGGCCGCGGCACGTGGCTTGCCCGCGATGCGCGTGTTCGCGCCGCACCCAGGCCCCCGAGTCACGACGCCCCCGCGGCGAAACCCTCATGGTATTGCAGCACCTGGCCGCGACTCTGGCGCTGGCCGTCTGCGCTCCGGCGGGACGGGCGATCGTCGCCGAGGTTTACTACGACGCTCCCGGCGAGGACGGCGGCCGCGAGTACGTGGAGTTCTTCAACCCGTCGGGCTCGGCCTGCGCGCTGGCGGGACTGCGACTGGAGTCGGGCGACGGCTCGGCCGCCGGCCGCTGGACCCTCCGCTGGACCGGCGCGGCCGGCGACAGCGTGCCGGCGCACGGGCGCTTCGTGGTCGGCGGCGCGCTGGTCTCGCCCGCGCCGGACCGGATCGCGACGCTCGATCTGCAGAACGGTCCCGACGCCATCCGCCTCGAATGGCCGGATGGCGGCCGCGAAACGGTCGGCTGGGGCACGCACGAGTTCGCCGAGTACGCCTGCGGTGCGCCCGCCACGGACGCGCCCTCGGGCAGCTCGCTCGCCCGTGTGCCCGACGACGCCGACTTCGGATCCAACGCGCTCGACTTCCGGCCGGCGGAGCCCTCGCCGGGACGCCCCAACCAGCGCCAGCGCGATCTCGCGATCGTGCGCGGCACGCTGCTGGTGCGACCCGGGCAGCCGGCCCCGGGCGAAGCGCTCCTGGTCTCGCTGCGGGTCGCGAACCCGGGGCGAGCACCGCTCGCGGCCGGCGAAGCGCTGCTCGTGCTGGCCGGGGACGCGCTCGCCGAATCGCTCGCAGCGTCGCTGCCGGGAATCGGCGCCGGAGAAACCCTCGAAGTCGTCCGCCCGGCCGCCGCGGGCGACGCGGGAAGGCGCGCGCTGTTCGCCCACGTCGTGCTCGCGCTCGACGAAGCGCCCGCCAGCAACGCGGACACGCTCGCACTCCGCGTGGGGCCGGGGCCGCTCGAGCTGACCGAGATCCAGTTCCACCCGGCCGCCGGGGAAGGCGAGTGGGTCGAGGTGCGCAATCGCTCGGGCGTGCCGCTCGTGCTGACCGGCTGCACGCTCGCCGACCGCTCGAGCGCCGGTGTTCCGCTGATCGCCGCGGTCGAGCTCGCGGCCGAAAGCCTCGCGGTGCTCGCGCAGGACCGCACGGCGCTCCTGGCGGCGTTTCCCGGACTCGACAGCACCCGCGTGCTCGCGGTCGGCCCATGGCCGAGCTTCAACAACAGCGACGGCGGGGACGGCACGGCCGACGAGGTCGTGCTGCGGGAGCGCGACGGATTGCCGGCCGACCGTGTGCCGTACTCGGCCGCCGGCGTCCCCGCGGGCACACCGCTCGAGAAGCGCGCCGGCGTGTGGACGAGCGCACGGGAGACTCGTGGCACGCCGCTCGCGTTCCCGCGGGACCCGGGCGCGGAAGGCGGCGGGTTGACGCTCTCGCCCCGGCGGCTCGGAGCGCACGAGCGCGAACTCGCGCTGACCTGGACGCTGCCCTGGCCGCGCGGCCGCGTGACCATCGAGCTGTACGACCTCGCCGGCCGGCGTGCGGCCCGGCTGCTCGACGAAGTCGCGTCCGGAGCGGCGGACACGCGCCGGGTCGCGCTCGGCGAACTGCCACCCGGCCTGTACGTCGCGGTGCTGCGGGCGCACGACGGCGCGCGTGCGGTCACGCGCCAGGAAACGCTGCGGGTCCTGGGAAGCCGGCCGTGAGCGGGCGGTGCGGCCCCGCCGCGAGGAGGCGCCACCCGCCGGCGCGCCGGGAGTTGTGGGCGGCTCTCCTGTGGGTCGGTGCGCTCGCCGGCGCACCGGTCGTGAGGTCTCAGGACTTCACGCCGGCGCTCGCCGCCGGCGTGCAGTCCGGATCGGCCGCGCTGCTCGAACGCGCGCTGCCCGCGCCCGATGAACGGTGGGCGTTCGAGGCCGCGGCGACACGCTGGTTCGCGCTGCCCGATCTGGAGACGCGCTCGCTGTCGCTGCTCGTGCCCGTTCGCACGCTGCGCCTCGCGGCGGGACTCTCACAGACCGGCGACGGCGAGCTGGGCTGGACGTGCGCCGGGGCCTGCGCGGGCGCCGCGACCCCGGAGTTCGGTTTCGCGTTGCGGATCGTGTCGCGCAGGGATCGCGCGGGCGGCGGCCTGCTGACCAGCGATGCGGCGCTCGGCGCGGGATTCGAGGCCGGCGGTGGAGCGTGGATCGCGCCCGCGACCGGTGTGCGCCTGTGGGCGAGCGCGCCGCAGTTGTGGACCCGGGGCGAGGCCCCGCCGCTCGCCCGGCCGCTCGAGCTGGGCGCGAGCCTGGCGCGCGGCGCGCTCGCGGGCTGGATCGCGATCGACGCCGCCTCGGCGGAAGATGACGGGTCGCAGTCCGCCGGCGTTTCGCTCGCGGCCGGCGCTCTCGACGTATGGGCGGAGGCGCGCAGCTCCCCAACCCGCGCCTCGGTGGGCCTCGCGGGAACGCGCGGGCGGCTGCGCTTCGCCGCGCGTATCGAGGGGCATCCGGTGCTGGGTGAGACGGCGACCGTGTCGCTGACGCTTCGGCGGGGCGCCGGCCGGGAGTCGCCGTGAACCCGAGGGCGATCCCGTCCGCCGGCGCGGCGATGCGCCGGAGCGCCGCGCCCATCGCCCTCGCGCTCGCGCTGCTCGGGACGCCTCCCGCGCGGCCGGCGGGCGCGCAGGAGTTCACGCCTCCGCCGGAGGCGGGCGATGGCGACTACGAGGTGGAACGCACCGACTCGCTGGCCGACGGCGTCTACGAGACGACGTACGCGGCGAACGGTTCGGTCCGCTCGGCTCCGCGCCGGTCGCAGCGGTTGCGATTCCGCGGCGGCGGCACCGCCGGTTCGCTTCGCGAAGGCGACGACGCGCTGGCCGGAGGACGCCTCGAGGCGCCGCTCGCCCGCGGCACGCTGCGCGTAGGCCGGCTGGCGCCGCGCTGGAATCGCGGGCTGCTGTTGGGAGCGCCCGCCGAGGTCTGGAGCGAGGTCGCGCCGGAGCGCGGAGAGCTGGCGGCGCTGCGCGGCCGCGCCGGCGAGGGAGCCGCGTGGGAGGCGGGCGAGCGCCTTGCCGTGCTCAGCGGAAGATTCTCCCGGCGCACCCTGCACGCGGCGCGGGCGTCCGCGGGCCCCTTCACCTTCGCGGGCGTGGGTGGGCCGGCCGGCCGGCAGGCGAGCGCCGGCGTGGGTTTCGCCGGCTCGGGGCATGAACTGGCAATGGATGCGCGCGGCAACTGGCGCGCGGAGTCCGTGTGGAACGCCGCGGAGGGCCCGCTCGCGCTGCGCGTTCTGGTGCGCGCCGGCACCTCCGGCTATCAGTCGCTCGCCGAACCCCGTCGCACCGGGCCGTCGCGCGCGCTGGCGGCGAGCGCACGCGGCGGAACGGGGCGCAACGAGGCCCGCGGCCTGTTCGCCCTGTGGCGCTACGCCCCGGGGGCTCCGGGTTACCGGGGCTTCCTTGAAGTGCACCGGAGTCTCGTCCAACATGCCGACGTCTTCGTCGGTTTCGAGGAGCATCGTGGCTGGCGCCGCGTTCCCGGTTCGTCCGCGGCCGCGGCGGCCGCGGTCGGCATGCGGCAGGGCACGTGGTGCGAGTGGCGCGCGGCTTCGCCGCGCGGCCGGCTCGCGCTGCGGCACGAATGGTGGGCCGGGCGGCCCTGGCTTCGCTCGGTCGTCCGGCGGGTGTCGGTCGTGAACGTCCAAGCCGCACTGCCCGCGGACATGCTGCTGTCCGTGGCGCATGCGGCCTGGCGGGTGCGGCGCGGTGAGCGCGCCTACGTCCTCGAAACGGATGCGGATCGCCTGGTGCTTCGCGCGCTCTCGGGTGCGGGCACGAGGACGCGATGCGAGCTGGACGCGCCCGTGCTCGGCGGACGCGCACGGTTGGGGATCGCGATCAGTGGAGGCGACGGCCGTGACGTCGCACCGCGCTGGACCGCCGAATGGACACGCCGCGCGCGACTCGAAGCGCGGCACGGAGGGCCCCGATGAGATTCGCGCAGCGCATGCAGCGCATCCGATCCGCCGCGTCGTTCGACATGCTGGCGCGCGGCAAGGCGCTCGAGGCCAGCGGCCGCAGCGTCGTGCACCTGGGCATCGGGGAGCCGGACTTCGACACCCCGCGCTTCATTCGTGACGCGGCCGCACGCGCGCTCGACGAAGGCTGGACCCACTACGGGCCGGCCGCCGGGCTGCCCGAGTTCCGCGCCGCGATCGCCGCGACCTGGGCGAAGCGCCGCGGCCTGCCGTGCGGGCCGGCGCACGTCGTGGTGACGCCCGGCGCCAAGCAGGTGCTGCTGTTCGCGATGATGGCGCTGCTCGAGCCCGGCGACGAGATCCTGATTCCCTCCCCGGCGTTTCCGAACTACGCCTCGATCGCCAGCTTCCTCGAGGCACGGGTCGTGCCCGTCCCGCTGCTTCCCGAGCGCGGCTTCGACCTCGACCTCGACGCGCTGCGTGCGCGCCTCACGGACCGGTCCCGCGCGATCATCCTGAACTCACCGCACAACCCCACCGGCGGCGTGCTGCCGCTCTCGACGCTGCACGCGGTGCGCGAACTCGTGGTGAAGCACGACCTGATGGTCCTCGCCGACGACATCTACGGCGACATGGTCTACGAAGGCGAGTTCACCGCGTTCGGGTCGCTGCCGGGGATGTTCGAGCGCACCGTGACCGTGGACGGTTTCTCGAAGACCTACGCCATGACCGGCTGGCGCCTGGGCTTCGGCATCATGGCCGAACCGCTGGCGAAGCACATGGCGACGCTGATGAACAACTCCACCTCGTGCGTGGCGTCGTTCATCCAGCGCGCCGGCATCGCCGCGCTCGCCGGACCGCGGGACGAGGTCGCGGCGATGATCGCCGAGTTCCGCCGGCGCAGGGACGTCATCGTGAAGGGCCTGAACGCCATCCCGGGCGTGTCGTGCCCGATGCCCGCCGGGGCGTTTTACGCGTTCCCGCGCATCGCCGGCACCGGGCTCACCTCGGCGCAGATCGCCGACCGACTGCTCGAGGAGGCGGGGGTCGTGACGCTGCCGGGCACGGGATTCGGCGAGGAGGGAGAGGGCTTCATCCGCCTTTCCTACGCGAACTCGATCCCGAAGCTCGAGGAAGGCCTGCGCCGCATCGGCGACTTCATGACGGCGAACGTGCGCGGCTGACGCCGCGATCGCCCGTCGCCCGCCCACCGGCCACGTGGTTCACGCCGCCGTCGCCGCGCGCGACGGCGGCGTTCGCGTCCCCGGTGCCCGACCTCGCTCCCAAAGCGCTGCGGCGCCGCACCTGGCCGGGCCGCGGGCCGCCGGCACGCGGCGTGCGAAGCGGGGCGTGGACGCCGCGCCCCGCGCGGCCGGACCGCGCGGACAGGCCGCGCGCCGAAGCTCCCGCGCTTCGCCCCCGCGAGGAGATTTCCGTGCACCTGCTTCGACCCGCGTTCGCCTTCGTCCTCACGCTGTTCGCCACCTTCTGCGAGGCGCCGCCGGTGGCCCGGGCGCAGGGCGTGCGGCTCAACGAGATCCTGGCCGGGCCCGCGCGCGACTGGGACGGCAGCGGCGCGTTTTCGTCGCGCGACGACGAATGGATCGAGGTCGCCAACGCCGGCCCTGCGGCGGCGGACCTCGCCGGCTTCTTCCTGACCGACGGCGATTCCATCCCGCGCTTCGCGTTCACGGGCACGCTGGCGCCCGGGGCGGTGCTGCTCGTGACCGGAAAGATGAGCTGGGACTGGGAAAAGGCCACGGGGCACCCCGCTTTCGGACTGTCTCTCGGCAACAGCGGAGACGCGGTGATGCTCTGGCAGGTCGCGGGACCCGACACGGTCCTGGTGGACTCCTACACGTTCAAGAGTCACGAAGCCGCGACCGACCGCGCTTCGGGGCGGGCGATCGACACCGGCGACTGGCAGCTCTTCGACTCCCTCAATCCGTACGCCGGCTCGTTGCTGCCGCAGGGCACGCTCTGCGCGCCCACGCCCGGCGCGCCCAACGTCTGCACGAGCACGCCCGCGCAGGCCACCAGCTGGGGACGGGTGAAGTCGTTCTTCCGCTGACCGGCCGGTTTCGCCCCGCCGGCGGCGACGCGGCGGGGCGGCCGCCGCGCGTCCGGACCGAGCCGCCGTGAGTCGGCCCGCGGCGTCTCGGCCGGACGTGTTTCGACGCCGCGGCCGCGGAGGAGCCCGACGGAGGCGTCAAGGTTGACGCCCGCAAATGCCCTGCCTACTATGCGCGCCCCGATTGAGTGCGGAAGTGGCGGAACTGGCAGACGCACTAGATTCAGGTTCTAGCGCCCGCAAGGGTGTGGGGGTTCAAATCCCCCCTTCCGCACCATCGAAAAACCCCCCGGGTGCCGGCCTTCGAGGCCGGGCAGGGTCCGCGGCCCTCCGCATGAAGCCGCTCCGGACCCGAGCGCGACGCGGCCCGGATCGCCCGCCGGCCGGCCGAGGACGGCGCCATGACCTCCGAACGCGAATCGCCCGACCGCCTGATCGCGCAGAACCGCCGCGCCAGCCACGACTATTTCATCCTCGACACGCTCGAGACCGGCCTCGTGCTGGTCGGGACCGAGGTGAAGAGCCTGCGCGCGGGCAAGGCGAGCCTGGCCGAGGCCTACGCGACGATCGACAACGGCGAGGTGTTCGTGCGGCAGATGCACATTCCGCCCTACGAGCAGGGCAATCGCTGGAACGTGGATCCCGTGCGCACGCGCAAGCTGCTGGTCCATCGCGCCGAGATCGCGAAACTGAACAAGGCCGTGGCGCAGAAGGGCCACACGCTCGTGCCGCTCAGGCTCTACTTCTCGAAGGGGCGGGCCAAGCTGCTGCTCGGGATCGCCCGGGGCAAGAAGTCGTTCGACAAGCGCGCCGCCATCGCCGAGCGCGACTCGAAACGCGAGATCGACCGCGCGAGGCGGGGCTCGGAGCGCGACCGGTGACTCTCGCGCTGCCAGCGGGCGTCAGGTGTGCGTCGGCGGCGGGCGTGCTGGCCGTGCTGGCCGCGGTCGTGACGCTCGCGCGGCCGGTGCAGGCCGCGGTCCCGCCGGCCGGGGCTTCCGCGCCGGTCCGGCTGATCGACGGCTCGCCCTACGTGGGCGCCAACGACCTCGCACGCCTCGTGGACGGCACCAAGTACTGGCGCGCCGACGTGCGCAAACTCGTCATCCGCACGGCCGAGCACCGGCTGACGCTCACCGCCGACGTGCCGATCGCGATTCTCGACGACCGCACGCTGCGCCTCGACGCGCCGGTGCGCTCCCGCGGCGGAGAGCTGCAGGTGCCGGTCTCGCTCATCGCGCTGCTGCCGCGCGACTCCACCGGCGTGCGGCTCGCCTACGACGCCGGCGCCGCGCGGGTGCGCGCGACGCCGCCCGGCGGCTGGGTGGGCGCACCGGTGGTCACGGTGGCGGGCGAACTCACGCGAATCACCTTCGCCAGCGAACAACCCGAGGCGGCCGCCGTCGTCGGCCGCAGCCGAAGGCACTTCCGGGTCCGCCTCCCCGGCGCCTTCGCGGCGGCGCTGCCGGATTCCTTTCCGGCCGGATCGCTCGTGCGCTCGGTGACCCGCCTGCCGGGCGCCGAAGGCGTCACGTTCCAGGTCGAGGTCGCTCCCGAAGCGGCGGGCTTCGACGCGAGCGCGGGAAGGGGGCGCTGGACGATCGAGTTCTCGCGCTCGGGTGGAGGTGAGCGTTTCGCCCCCGAAGGCCCGCCAGGGCCGCGCCCGCTGCGGGTCGTCGTGCTGGATCCCGGCCATGGCGGCGCCGACCCCGGCGCGCAGGCCGGGAACGCGGTCGAGAAGGACCTGGCGCTGGCGCTGGCGCGCCAGCTTTCGGGCGATCTCGAACGGCGCGGCGTGCGTGTCGTGCTGACGCGCACCGGCGACGACGATCCGCCGCAGGAGGTGCGTGCCGAGACCGCCAACCGTGCGCGCGCCGACGTCGTGCTTTCGCTGCACTTCGACGGTTACGCGGGCGCGCGCGCGCGCGGGGCGACGGCCTGGTGCCCGCCGGCCTCGGCGGCCGGGCCGGCGCCGGACGCACGCACGTCCTCGTTCTCGCCCCTGTCGCTCCTGCCCTGGCGCGACGTGGCGCTGCAGCATGCCGTCGAGAGCCGGTCGCTCGGCGAAGCCGTGACGGCGGCGCTCGAGCAGCGCGGGCTCGGGCCCGCGCGGGTGCGCGAGCGCCTGACGGAGGCCCTGCTCGGGGTCAACGCGCCGGGACTGACGCTCGAGTGCGCGACGCTCACCTCGCCCGAGGACCGAGCGCGCGTGACCTCGCCCGAAGGGCTGCGCGATCTGGCCGCGGCGATCGCCGAGGGCCTGTTCGCCTACCAGCGCCATGACTGACCGCACGGACGAACCGCGATGACGGACCGTCCCGCCGAGCCCGGCGCGCGTCCCGTGCGCCGCCCGCGACGCTGGCGCGTGTTCGGCGCGCTCGTGCTGATCGCGGCGCTGGTGTTCGTCGGCTGGCGGGAGGTGCGCCGCCGCTCGGCCGCCGCGGCCGCCGCGGCCGCCGCGGCCGCGCCCGACACGACGCAGACCGGAATGCGCTCGGTGACGCTGTGGTTCGGTTCCGCCGACGGCGACAGCCTGGTGGCCGAGACGCGCGAACTCGCCGAACAGCCGGTCCTGCACGCCCGCATCGCCGCGCTGGTCGCGGCGCTCGACCAGGGTCCGACGCGGCGCGGGGTCGCCGTGCTGCCGGCGGGGACCTCGGTCCTGCACGTCTACCTCGACGAGCGCGGCCAGCTCACGCTGGACCTTTCGCGCGCGTTCCAGCAGGGTTTCCGCGGCGGCTCGACCGCCGAGGATCTGGCGGTGGGCGCGATCGTGCGGACGATCGGCGACAACGTGCCCGAGGTCCGGCGGATCCTGTTCACGTGCGGAGGAGCGCCGCTCGTCACGCTCGGCGGTCACATCCCGCTCGACCGGCCGATCGGCGTGGATGCCGACGGCGACTGAACCGAAAGGACCGAGATGCCCGCAACGCACGACCCACGCCCGATCGGGGTGTTCGATTCCGGCATCGGCGGCCTGACCGCGGTACGCGAGCTGTTCCGCCAGCTCCCGCACGAAGCGGTCGTCTACTTCGGTGATACCGCGCGCCTGCCGTACGGCAACAAGTCGAAGGAGACCGTCACCCGCTTCAGCCTCGAGATCGCGTCGTTCCTCGTCCGGCAGAACGTGAAATGCCTGGTGGTGGCCTGCAACACGGCGTCGAGCCACGCGCTCGAAGCGCTGCGCTCCCGCTTCGACCTGCCGATCGTCGGCGTGATCGATCCGGCCGCGAAGGCCGCGGTCGCGGCGAGCCCGCACGGGCTCATCGGCGTGGTCGGCACGCTCGCCACGGTCGGCAGTCACGCGTACCCCGAGGCGATTCACCGGATCGCGCCCGCGGCGAACGTCCTCTCGCGCGCCTGCCCGCTGTTCGTACCGCTCGTCGAGGAGGGCTGGCTCCAGCACAAGGTCACGCGCGCGGTGGCCGAGGAGTACCTCGCGGAGCTGAGGGCGGCGAACCTCGAGAGCCTGATCCTCGGCTGCACGCACTACCCGCTGCTCGCGACGCTGCTGCACGAACTGATGGGCCCCGCGGTCACGCTCGTGGACTCGGGCGCCGAGGCGGCGCGCGCGACCGCGCATCTGCTCGCCGAGCGCGGCCAGCTCGCGCCCGACGCGGGCGCGCGCGGGGCGCAGCACCACTTCTTCCTCAGCGACGAACCGCGGCGCCGCAGCTTCGCCAAGGTCGCGCAGTCGTTCCTCGGCCGTCCGCTCCCGAACGTCACGGTCGTGGACCAGACCGATCTGCCCTGGTTCGAGCGGGTGCACGACGCGCCGCCGCCCACCGGAGGTTCCGAGTCGTGACCCACAAGCCGAAAGCGATCCGCGAGCGCGAGGCCGCGCCGTCCGCCGAAGCGCCGTTCGCCCGCCACGACGGTCGCGCGCCGCGTGCCGCCCGGCCGTTCCGCATCGAGCGCGGTGTCATGTCGCACGCCGAAGGCTCGGCGGTGGTGCACATGGGACGAACGCGCGTGATGTGCAGCGCCAGCGTCGAGGACCGCGTGCCCGGCTGGCTGCGCAACTCCGGCAAGGGCTGGGTCACGGCCGAGTACGGCATGCTGCCGCGCGCGACCGGGACGCGGACGCCGCGCACCAGCCAGACCGGCGGCCGCGCGCAGGAGATCCAGCGGCTCATCGGCCGCTCGCTGCGGGCGGTCACCGATCTCACGGCGTTCGGCGAGCGCACGATCACGCTCGACTGCGACGTGCTCGAGGCCGACGGCGGGACGCGCACGGCGGCGATCAACGGCGCCCTCGTCGCGCTGCACGACGCGTTCGTGAAGCTGTCGAACCAGGGCGCGCTGGCGCGCGCGCCGCTGCGCGACACCGTGTGCGCGATCTCGGTCGGTCTGGTGAAGGGCGTGCCGTGCCTGGACCTCGATTACGTCGAGGACTCCGCCGCCGAAGTGGACATGAACGTCGTGATGACCGGCGCCGGCCGCTTCATCGAGCTGCAGGGCACGGGCGAAGGCACGACGTTCGGCGACGACGATCTTCGGGCGCTGCTGCGGCTCGCCCGCGGCGGCGTCCGCCGCATCGCGGCCCACCAGCGCCGGCTGCTCGGAGGATCGGGACTGCTGCCGGAGGGGCCGAAGTGAGGTTCGTGCTCGCGACGTTCAACCCGGACAAGGCCCGCGAGATGACCGCGTTGCTCGCGCGTCCGGAAATCGAGATCGTCCCGCTCGCCGACTGGCCGGGAGCGGCATCGCCCGAGGAAACGGGCGAGACGCTGCTCGAGAACGCCCGTCTCAAGGCGCGTGCGGCGATGGCCCTGACCGGGCTTCCGGCGATCGCGGACGACACCGGGCTCGAGGTGGACGCGCTCGGAGGCGCCCCCGGCGCGCGCGCGGCGCGCTACGCCGGCCCGCAGGCCCGCTCCACGGACAACGTCGCGAAGCTGTTGCATGAGCTCGGCGCGGTGCCCGAGGCGGGCCGTGCGGCGCGTTTTCGCACCACCTGCGTCGCGTGCTTTCCGGGCGGCCGCGAGATCGTGGCGACCGGAGTGCTCGAAGGCCGCATCGGCCGCGAACCGGCCGGCACGAACGGCTTCGGCTACGACCCGGTGTTCGTCCTGCCCGACGGTCGCACGCTCGCGCAGCTCGGCGCCGCCGAGAAGAACGTCGACTCGCATCGGGCCCGCGCCATCCGCGCCCTCGCCGCGCGGTTGTAAGGCCTTCCGCCCCGCCTGGCGCGACCATCGCCCACGACGCGCGTGCCTGGGCTCTGTCTGAGAACGCCTCGGGGCGTCCTCAGCCAGAACCTAGGCCCCGCCGACGCGGTGGACGCGAATCGTGTTGGTCGAGCCCACGGCCCCCGGCGGAGTCCCGGCGACGATGACGATCGCGTCGCCCGCCGCCACGCGCTGCAGCTCGAGCAGCGAGCGTTCGACGCCGCGCACCATTTCGTCCGTGTCGTGCATGTGCGGGGCCACGAAGGTCTCGATGCCCCACTGCAGTGCCAGGCGGCTTCGCACCGCCGTGTCGGACGTGAACGCGAGGAGCGGTATGGAGCAGCGGTGCGCCGCGAGCAGTCGAGCCGACGCGCCCGAGGTCGTGAAGGCGGCGAGCGCCGTCGCTCCGGTGCTCTCGGCGATCCGCACCGCCGCCGCGGCGATCGCGTGCGGCACGGAATCGTCGAGCCCGGCCAGCGGCGGCAGCCGGAAGTCGTCGGGGCGCTCGGCCTCCTCGATGATCCGGGCCATCGTCGAAACCGATTCGACCGGCCACTGGCCGATGCTCGTCTCGCCCGACAGCATCAACGCGTCGGCGCCGTCGAGCACCGCGTTCGCGACGTCAGAGGCCTCGGCCCGTGTCGGCCTCGGGTGCGCGATCATGGAATCGAGCATCTGTGTCGCGACGATGACCGGCCGGGAAAACTCGCGCGCCAGTTGCACCGCACGCTTCTGCACGAACGGCACCTGTTCGAGCGGGATCTCGACGCCCAGATCGCCGCGCGCCACCATCAGGCCGTCGAACGCGCGCACGATCGCGCTCAGGCCCGCCACCGCCTCGGGCTTCTCGATCTTGGCGATCACCGGAAGCCGGTCGCCGAACTCGTCCATGACCGCGTGCACGTCCCGGATGTCCTCCGGCCGGCGCACGAACGACAGCGCCACCAGGTCCACGCGCAGGCCCATGGCGAAACGCAGGTCCTCGCGGTCCCGCTCGCTCACGCTCGGGGCGCTCACCTGCACGCCGGGCAGGTTGAGGCCCTTGTGGTCCGAAATCGTCCCGCCCTCGATCACCCGGCAGCGCACGCGCGTGCCGTCGCTCGATTCGACCCGCAGCTTCACCCTGCCGTCGTCGATCAGCAGCGTGTCGCCCGACTTCACGTCGGCGGGCAGGGCGGCGTAGGTCGTGGAGGCGCGCGTCGCGTCGCCGGTGACGTCTTCGGTCGTGAGCGTGAAGGAGGCGCCGTTCACGAGCTCGGCCGAACCGCCCGCGAAGGCTCCGAGCCGGATCTTGGGGCCCTGCAGATCGGCGAGCACGCCGACGGCGTGGCCGGTTTCGTCCGAGGCGCGGCGCACGTGCGCGTAGAGCCGCGCGTGCTCCTCGTGCGTGCCGTGGGAGAAGTTCAAGCGCGCCACGTCCATGCCCGCGCGCACCAGCGCGAGAACCGATTCGTAGCGCGAGGTCGCGGGGCCCAGCGTGCAGACGATCTTCGCGCGTCTCGTCATGCGGGCCCTCGTACGTCCCGCGCCGGCCGCGCGACCGCGGGGCCGCGCGGACCCGGGAGAAAGATGGGGTGGATGATGGGGTTCGAACCCACGACCCTCGGGACCACAACCCGATGCTCTGCCAGCTGAGCTACATCCACCATCAACTTTGACCCGGTCACCGCGCCGGGCGCGACATTGGCGCGCCTGGAGGGGATCGAACCCCCGACCGTCGGATTAGAAATCCGATGCTCTATCCAACTGAGCTACAGGCGCTGGCAGGACGCGGCTTTTCGCCGATTACCGCGCCGGCTCGGTCGCGGCGTGCTCGACGTATCTCCCGATACGACTGCGCGCGCCGCTCGGTCGCCGGCTTGTACTCGACGAAAATCCGCGTCCTGCCGCGTTTCTGCGACCACTGCGCCGGCTCGGTCGCGGCGTGCTCGACGTATCTCCCGATACGACTGCGCGCGCCGCTCGGTCGCCGGCTTGTACTCGACGAAAATCCGCGTCCTGCCGCGTTCTTGCGAAGCCTTGCTTCGGCCGGCAACGTCGGGGCCGTCCCGGCGGCCCCCGTTGAAAGCTGGTCGGGGCGAGAGGATTTGAACCTCCGACACCCTGCTCCCAAAGCAGGTGCGCTACCGGGCTGCGCCACGCCCCGAACGAACCGCTGATTCGAATCGGGCGGGCAGGATACTGACGGTGGGATGGGGCGTCAATCGGCGGCGGGCGTGGCGGGCTTCGCCCTCGGGGGCCGTGGGGGCCCGCGCCTGAGGCCTTGGGTTCGGCCGCCGCAGGCCCTATTCTTCACCCACTTCATTCCCGCCCCGGTGCGCCCCCGCGGCGCCCCCAGTATTCCTCCAAGGAGTTCCACATGAGCGTCAACAAAGTGTTCCTGCTCGGGCATCTCGGGCGCGACCCCGAGGTTCGCCACACGCAGGGCGGGACGACCGTCGCCAACCTCCGGCTCGCGACCAACGAGCGCCGCCCGGACGGGCAGGGCGGCTGGAAGGACGAGACGGAGTGGCACAGCGTGGTCGTGTTCGGCAAGCAGGCCGACAACGTGAAGAAGTACCTCACGAAGGGCCGCGAGATCTTCGTCGAAGGATCGCTCCGCACGCGCCAGTGGCAGGACCAGCAGGGCCAGAAGCGCTACTCGACCGAGATCGTCGCGCGGGACATCCGCTTCGTCGGCGGGCGCGGGGGTGCGGGTGGCGGCGCGCCGGCGGCGGGCGGTGGCTTCGAGCGTCACGAGGACGTGGGCCAGCCGGTGCCGGGCGGTGACGAAATGGCCGACTTCGGCGGCGGCGGGAACGACGACGACATTCCGTTCTGATCAGCGCGGGCGCGCGCCCCGCGCCCGGTGAGCGGTTCGAGTGGGGGCGATTGGCTTCGACGGGAGTTTTGAAGCTTCGAGCGCAAGCCGGGGACCCGTGACCTCGTCAAAAAGAACGGGAACATTCATCTGCCAACGAGCAGATGGCTCTCGCTGCCTAATTAGGCAGTGACGCCTTCCCGGACCCCGCCTGTGGGGGCCGGAGCGGGCGCCAGACAAACGCAGGCTGGTCCAAAGGGGTCGCCCGGCCGCGGAGGACGAGAACCAAGCGGGCTGGCTCGCCGCGATCCCGTCGGTGGGAGCAAGGCGGGCGAGACTCAAATCGCCGAACAAGCTTGTAGTGCTCGCTGCAGACGAACTTTCGGACGCGGGTTCGATTCCCGCCGCCTCCACCACTCTCGCCGTATCCACGAGCCGCCCGATCGGGCGGCTCGCGGCGTTTCGCGCGCCCCTCGCGCCTCCTCGAGCCGGGTGCCGAACGGCGATGTTTCCGCTTGCCGCCCGCAAGGCTCCGCACTAGTCTCCCGCGTCCCGTGAACGCATCCATGGTCACTCTGACGGAGCGCTTCGCGCTCGTTCGAGGGCGCATCGCGGACGCTGAACAACGCTCCGGGCGCGCCCCCGGCGCCGTGACGCTGATCGGGGTGGTCAAGACGCAGTCTCCCGAGGTCGTGGCGGCGGCGGTGCGGTCGGGCCTCCTGGATCTGGGGGAGAACCGGGTCCAGGAGGCCGAGTCGCACCAGCGCGCCGTGGGCCGCACGCAGGCGAGGTGGCACATGATCGGCCATCTGCAGGGGAACAAGGCCGGCAAGGCCCTCGAGTGCTTCGACCTGATCCACGGGGTGGACGATGCGGGCCTGGCCGGAACCCTGGCCCGTCGCGCCCGCGCCGCGGGTCGCGTGATGCCGGTGCTGGTCGAAGTGAACGTGAGCGGGGAAGGCTCCAAGTTCGGCGTGGCGCCCGCGGGGCTGCCGGAACTGCTGGAGCGGATCGCCCCGCTGGAGGGAATCGAGCTGCGGGGACTGATGACGGTGGGCGCGCCGGTGGCGCGGCCCGGGGACGCGCGGCCCGCTTTCGCGGAGCTGCGGGCGCTGCGCGAACAGGGCGAGCGGCTCCTCGGGCGGAAGCTGCCGGAGCTGTCCATGGGTATGAGCGGCGATTACGAGGTCGCGATCGAGGAAGGCGCGACGTTCGTGCGTGTCGGCACCGCGCTCTTCGGCGGGCGTGCGCCGCGATCGGAGAAGTGACGTGTTCGTGTTCGGAAACCTGATGGGTGCCGTCGCCTGGCTGGCGGGACTCGTGTTCGACGCGCTGATGCTGGTGATTCTGCTCAACGCGGTGCTGTCGTGGTTTCGACTCGACCCTTCGAACCCGATCCTCCTGCTGCTGGATCGAGTCTCGGATTTCGTCTGCAATCCCATCCGCCGGTTGTTCCCGACCGTGGTGAGCGGCATCGACCTGGCGCCGCTGATCGCCATGATCGCGCTGATGTTCCTGCGGGCGTGGATCGTGCCGACGTTGTACGGAATCGCGGCGCGCATGGGATGAGCACGGCTCGGATCGCCGTGAGGGTTCATCCCGGGGCGCGCCGGCACGGGCTGCTCGGGAGGCTGGCGAGCGGGGAATGGAAGGTCGCGGTCAGCGCGCCGCCCGAAGGTGGACGCGCGAACGAAGCGGTGGTGGAGCTGCTGGCCGGACTGCTCGGCGTGAAGCGCGGGCAGGTGAAGGTGACGCGGGGCTTGTCCTCGCGGGCGAAGACGGTCGAAGTGACGGGCCTGGAGACGGGCGAAGCCGGACAACGGCTCGCCGCCGCGCTCCCGGGCGCGAGGGGAGAGATCGGGAAGCACGATGGCGAGTGAGCTGCTGAACCGCATCCGCGAGTCGGCGGAATGGATCCGGGGCCGGACGAAGGTGAAGCCCGAGGTGGGCGTCATCCTCGGAACGGGCCTGGGGGATTTCGCGGGCGCGCTCGACCTGGAGGTCGCGATTCCGTACGGCGACATCCCGCACTTCCCGCGTTCGACCGTCGAAAGCCATGCGGGCGAATTGCACCTGGGACGCCTCGCCGGACGGCCCGTGGCGGTGATGAAGGGCCGCGTGCACTACTACGAGGGCTACTCGATGCAGCAAGTCACGTTCCCCGTGCGGGTGCTGAACGCCCTCGGATGCCGCACGCTGATCGTGACCAACGCGTGCGGAGGCATGAACCCGGACATGCCGGCGGGCACCATCGTGGTGACGACCGATCACCTCAACCTGATGGGAGCGAACCCGCTCATCGGCCCGAACGACGACGAGCTGGGGCCGCGCTTCCCGGACATGAGCGAGGCCTACTCGCGGCCGCTGGTCGCGCTGGCCGAGAAGGTCGCGCTCGAACAGAGGCTTCCGCTGCAACGTGGCGTGTTCGCGGCGGTGGCGGGACCCAACCTCGAAACCCCGGCCGAGTACCGGTTCCTGCGCGGAATCGGGGCCGACATGGTGGGCATGTCGCTCGTGCCCGAGAACCTGGTGGCCGTGCATGGGGGCCAGCGCGTGCTGGCGTTCAACGTGGTCACCGACGCGTGCCTGCCCGACGCGCTGCACCCGGTGGACATCGCCGCGGTGCTGGCGGTCGCGAGGCGCACGGCGCCGACCCTGACCCGGCTCGTGACCGAGGTCGTGCGGCGGCTGGACGAAGCGGCAGGGAACTGTTGAGGGCACGGCGCGGGGGGCCGCGCTGCACAACCCGGAGGTGATGACGATGGCGAGCGTGCGCAGGAGGATCGCCGGCAAGGCGGCGAAGACGTCGAAGCCTGCCGCGAAGTCGAAAGGCCACGCGAAGTCGAAGCCGGCTGCGAAGAAGCCGGCCGCGAAAGCGAAGGCCTCGCCCGGACGCACGAGCGCGGCGAAGCCGAGCCGCCCGGTGAAGGGCAAGTCCGCGCGCGCCGGAAAGCCGCTCGCGAAAGCGGCTCCGAGTGCCTCCGCGAAGCCTTCGGCAAAGCCTGCCGCGAAGCCTCTCGCCAGGGCTTCGGCGAAGCTCGCGGCGAAGCCGGCCGTGAAGCCGGCGCCGCCGGCCGCGCCGGTACGCATGGGCCCCCCCCGACTCGTGCCCGCCACCGCGGAGGCCCGGGCCCGTGCCGCGAAACCCGCTTCCGGCAAGTCCAGGGTGACCACCCGGACGCCGGCCGAAGTGCGCCCGCTCGGCGTGCTGCCGCCGGAATCGCAGGCCCGCCCGCGCCACGTGCCTTCGCGGCCCGTCGTCGCGGCGCCGCGCCCGGCGGCGGCACGGGGACCTAAGGCCGCTTCTCCGAGGAAGGGAGACGAGCGGCTCGGCGAGGAGGATCTCAGGTACTTCGAGGCAAAACTGCTGGCGATGCGTGCCCGAATCATGCGCGAGCTGGGGCATCTCGAGAGCACCGTCCTCAAGGTCAACCCGCGCGATTCGTCGGGGGAACTCTCGGGCTACGCGTCCCACATGGCGGATGCGGGCACGGACTCGATGGAGCGTGAAAAGTCCTTCGACCTCGCGTCGAAGGAGGGACGGCTGCTCCTCGAGATCGACGACGCCCTGCGCCGCGTGTACAACGGCACCTACGGCATCTGCGAGGCGAGCGGTCTGCCCATCTCGAAGGCGCGGCTCGAGGCCCTGCCCTGGGCGCGACGCTCGCTCGAGGAGCAGGAGAAGCTCGAGAAGGAGCAGCGCGCCGGCCGGCTCGCGCCGAGCGCCGAGTGAAGCGCTCGCCCGCGCTGCTGCTCGGCATCGCGACGTTCGCGGTCGTCCTCGACCAGTGGACGAAGCGGCTCGCGACCGAGCACCTGGCGTCCGCGCCGCCGGTGCGCCTCGTGGGCGAACTGGTGCAGCTGACCTACACCCGAAACTCGGGCATCGCGTTCGGCCTGCTGGCCGGGCGCAACTTTCCGCTTTACGTGTTTTCGATCATCGCCGCCGTGGCGGTGATCGTCCTGTTCCTTCGGCACGCGAGACTGTCGGCGGCCCGGCACGTCTCGCTCGCGCTCATCCTGGGCGGCGCGGTCGGCAACCTCATCGATCGTGTGACGAGCGGCGAAGTCGTGGACTTCATCCTGCTCGCCTGGCGGGGCCACGAGTTCCCGGTCTTCAACCTGGCGGACGTCGCGGTCACGACCGGGGTCGCGTTGTTCGCGCTCGTCTGGTCGCGCGATCACGATCACGATCCGGCGGTGGAGCACCCCGAAGACAGGCCGGCGGGCGGCGCGGAGACGGACTGGCATGAATCGCACGATCGACCTGACCGTGCCTCCGGAGACGGCGGGCGAGAGAGTGGACCGCTGGCTCGCGAAGGCGCGGATCGGACTCAGCCGTAATCGCGTCCAGACGCTGATCGAAGCCGGGCGGGTGAACGTCAACGACCGCGCGGCGCGCCCGTCGCTGAAGCTGAAGGCGGGCGACCGCGTCGTGGTCGAAGTGCCGCCGCGCCGCGCCACGCGGCTCGAGCCCGAGGCGCTTCCGCTCGCCATCGTCCACGAGGACGAGGCGCTGCTCGTGCTCGACAAGCCGGCGGGGCTCGTCGTCCACCCCGGGGCCGGGGTCCAGAGCGGCACACTCGTGCACGCGCTGCTCCACCACGCGCCGGCCATCGCGAGCGTCGGTGGCGAGGGCCGTCCGGGAATCGTGCACCGGCTCGACAAGGACACGTCGGGCCTGCTCGTCGTCGCCAAGACCGAGGAGGCCTACCAGGCCCTGATCGAGGCCCTGCGTGAACGCAGGGTCTCGCGCGTCTACCGCGCGATCGTCTGGGGCGACCCCGGCCCGAGCCATGGCGAAATCGACCTGCCGATCGGCCGGGATCCCGGGGACCGCAAGCGCATGGCGGTGGTCCGCCAGGGCGGGCGGCCCGCGCGCACCCACTGGCGGGTGCTCGAGCGGTTCGGGCTCGCCACGCTGCTCGAGGTGAGGCTCGAGACCGGCCGGACGCACCAGATCCGGGTCCACCTGGCGGCGGTCCGGCACCCGGTGCTCGGGGATCCCGTGTACGGCGGTCGTGTCAAAAAGTCGTTGAGCCTTCGTCCGTCGGAGCGTAGCCTCGCGGACGCCTTGCTGCGCGTTCTCCGGCGGCAGGCTCTGCATGCGGCCACGCTCGAGCTCACGCACCCTGTCTCGGGCCGGCCGCTTCGTTTCGATTCGCCTCTCCCGGAAGACTTTGCCCGGGCGCTCGAGCGACTGCGAGCGTTCATCGAGAATCGTACCCCGTGATCCCTCCCATGGCCGATCCCTCGACCCCCGACGTCATCAGTCTGCGGATGCCGAGCCGGTTGGAGTTGCTCGCGGTCCTCGATCGGGTGACGCTCGCCCTGTGCGAGCGCATGGAGTTCGACGAGGACACGACCTCGCAGTTCAGCATGTCGGTCATCGAGGCGGGCACGAACGCCATCCAGCACGGCAACCAGCAGGACGCGACGAAGTCCTTCGAGGTCGAGTTCACGCTCCATCCGGATCGTCTCGAAGTGTGCGTCCACGACCAGGGCGGCGGCTTCGACCCGGCGAGCCTGAACGCGGACGTCACGGCGCCCGAACACCTGTTCGACATGCGGGGCCGCGGCATCTTCATCATGCGCTCGTGCTGCGACGCCGTGGACTTCCGTTTCGGACCCGGAGGCACGACCTGCCTGCTGGTCAAGCATCGCCCGCAGCCGCAGTCTCGCGCCGCCGACGCCTGAGGGCAGGATTGCCCCGCATTCTCGCCGTGGACTGGGGAGAGCGCCGCATCGGGCTGGCCGTGTGCGATCCGACCGGCACCGTGGCGAGCGGCCTGAGGACTCTGGTCGTCGGCGGCGCCTCCGACGCCATCGCCCAGGCCGCGGGCGCGGCGCGGGAGGTCGAAGCCGACTCGATCGTGGTGGGCCTGCCGCTGCTGCTCTCCGGTGAACGAGGCGCCGCCGCGATCGCCGCCGAGAAGTTCGCCGACGGGCTCGCGAAGGCGACCGGTCTGCCGGTGGCGACGTACGACGAACGGCTGACCTCGGCGCTCGCCAGCCGCCGCATGCACGAGCGCGGCGAACGCCGGCGAAACAAGTGCCGGGTGGACCAGGACGCCGCGATCGCGTTGCTCGAATCGTGGCTTCAGAAGCTCGCGGCGGATCGGCAGCGCGGCGGAGGGCGGCCATGAACGCGCCGCGGCCGCGACCGGCGCAGGCCTTCCGTCCGCGTCGCTGGACGTGGCTCCTGCTACTCGCGGCGCTGCTGGCGCCGGCGTACGAGCTGTTCCTGCCGGCGGGAATCCGGCCGCCGAACGAGCGGCGCATCGTCATCATCGAGCGCGGCAAGTCGCTGCGCACGATCGCCGCCGAGCTGCAGCGCGTCGGGGTCATCCGCAGCCCGTTCGGCTTCCTGGTGCTCGCCCGGCTCATGCGCCTCGATCGCAGCATCAAGGCCGGGCAATACGCGTTCCGGCTGGGAACCACGGTGCCGGCGCTGCTGCGTGCGCTCGACCGGGGCATGTACGGCCTCGACCTCGTGCGCCTGCCGGAAGGCCTCACCATGGCGCAGACCTTCGCCCTGCTCGCCCCCCGGCTGGGAGTGCCGCCGGCGCGGCTGGACTCGCTCGCGCGCGACCCGGCGCTGCTCGACTCGCTGGGCGTCACGAGTCCCTCGCTCGAGGGCTGGCTGGCCCCCGACTCGTACGAATGGCTGCCGGGGACGCCCGTCGAATCGGTGCTGCGCACGATGGTGGCGCGCACCCGCGAACGACTGCGCCGTGCCACCGCCGGCTGCGACTCGCTGCCGCTCGACTTCGATCCGCCCGAGTTGCTCACCCTCGCTTCGATCGTCGAGGCCGAGGCGCAGGTGGACGACGAGCGTCCGCACATCGCCCGCGTCTACCTGAACCGGCTCGTGAAGGACATGCGCCTGCAGGCGGACCCGACCGTGGGCTACGCCCTCGGCCGCGGTCCGCGTTCGCGGCTGCTGCTGCGTGACCTCAAGGTGGACTCGGACTACAACACCTATCTGCATGACGGACTTCCGCCGGGACCGGTCTGCAACCCCGGCTACCGCAGCATCGAGGCCGTGGTGTACGCGACGCCGGGGTCGCGCGACCTTTATTTCGTCGCCCGCGGCGACGGACGGCACATGTTCGCCCAGACGTACGCCCAGCACCTCGCGAACATCTCCGCGGCACGCGCCCTGCAGGCGCTGATGGCGTCGCGCCGCGCGCTGGCCGACAGCGCGGCCGCGGTCGCCGCCGACTCGGCGCGCTGAACGCGTCCGGGACAGCTTGCTGCCCGCTCCGCGCGGTGCGGGCGGGCCGTGACGACGGTGGAGACGCCCCTCGATCGGATGGTCGGTGGCTCGCCGAGCGGACCTCCTGCACGTCCCCGGATGCCGAATCCCCGGGAATCCACTAGCATGCACGCCCTGATGAACGGGCCCGTCCTCCTCTCGATTCGCGATCCGCGCCTCGATCCGCTCGCCGGCCTCGGCTGGCGCGAGAGACTCGATCGTCTCCGCCGGCGCATTCATTCGCTCGGGCGGGTCGTGGTCGCCTACTCCGGCGGGGTGGACTCGAGCGTCGTGCTGCGCGTCGCGCACGAACAGCTCGGGGCCGGCGTTCTGGCGGTCGTCGGGCGCTCCGATTCCTACGCGCTGCGCGAGCTGGAGCTGGCGCTCGCTCAGGCGGCGGGATTCGGGGCCGCCGTCGAGGTCGTGACGACGGGCGAACTTTCGAACCCGGACTTCGCGAGCAACCCCGCGGACCGCTGCTATCACTGCAAGAGCGAGCTGTACCGCCGGCTCGAGCAGGTCGCGGGCCGCTTCGGCGCGGCCGCGGTGCTCGACGGGACCATCGCCGACGACGCGTCCGACCACCGGCCGGGTCGCCGCGCGGCGGAGGAACGACGGGTGCTCTCGCCGCTCGCCGAGCTCGGCTTTCGCAAGGCGGACGTGCGGGCGGTGGCGGAACATTTCGGCCTTGCGAGCCACGACAAGCCGGCTTCGCCCTGCCTCGCCTCGCGCATCCCGTACGGCACCACCATCACGCCCGAGATCCTGGCCCGCGTCGAGCGGGCTGAGGACGTCGTGCGGGCGCTGGGCTTCGCCGCGCTGCGCGTGCGCCATCACGGGGACGTCGCCCGGCTCGAGCTGCCACTCCCGGAACTCTCCCGTGCGCTCGATCCGGACGTGCGGGCGGAACTGGTGGCGGGCCTTCGGGCCGCCGGATATCGCTTTGTTTCGCTCGACCTTGAGGGACTGCGCTCGGGAAGCCTCAACCGTGCGCTCGAGCCTCGACCACCAGCCAAATAACCGGGAACCATCGCCGCGGGCGCCCGGTAGTACACGGTGCGCCCCTCAGGAGGCGGCGGCACACCCCGCGATCTTCGCTGAGATCGTCCAGTGCCCCGGGCCTCGATCAGGTTCGGAGACCAGCCGACGATCTCGGACGAGTTCGCATCGTTCGAAGTCGTCGGCGTTGCTTTTTTTCGCCTCCAGGGCGCAGGGAGAACGCAAGTGAACACCAAGGCCAACGTCACGAAGCCGAGGTCGCTCCGAAGCAAGCCGCAGCCGGAGGTGGACCTGGGGTTCCAGTGGGGCCCCATGAACACGGTGCTGCTGGCGGTCGGGGTGGCGCTGCTCGTGGCGGGTTACCTGAGCCTTTCCCGGGGGTCCATCACCATGGCCCCGGTGCTCCTGGTGACCGGGTACTGCGTGTTCATCCCAGCTTCCCTGCTGGTGCGCGGAAGGGGATCGGCCTCGGGCGAATAGCTCAGCGGGTAGAGCACTTGCCTTACAAGCAAGGGGTCACAGGTTCGAGCCCTGTTTCGCCCACCAGCAGACGGAGCGAAGTTGCGTATCGACAGTCGTTTGTAAGCGCAGGGGGGGTTCGTTGGGCCGCGCCGGTGGTGACCGGCGCCAGCACTCTGGCAAAGGGCCCCGATTCGGGCGGGTGGTCACGAAAAACTTTCTTGACACCGCGGGAACAGGAAACCTAGACTTTTCCCGTCTTGGAAACTCTTGTGAGCGCGGCAGATAAGCTCGCCCGAGATGCTTCGAACTCGACATCTTGTTCATTGATCAAGAGTTCGAAAGGAGGTGGCTCGCAGCCAGACCTGATTGCGCGCAACTGAGCCTTGCCTGGAACTCTGCATCAGCGATTCACCATCTATGGGAGGTGCAACAATGACTGGTTTGGTTCGCAAGGCCGCGGTGCTCGCGGCGTGCGGCGTGGTCTTCGGCGCCGCGGTCGCGTTCGCCGGCGTGCCGAGCCCCGCGAATTCGACGATTCCGGCGCGCATCAACCTGGTCGGCGCGAATGCCGGCGTGGCGGATGCGGGCGCGCAGTCCTCGCTCGTGACGATCACCGTGCGTGACCTCGCGGCGAATCCGATCGCGAACTCGTCGGTCGTGCTGGATTTCACCGGCAATGTCAGCGACACCCGTATCGGTGATGCGACCAGCCAGCTGTATGCCGGTGTCGTCGCCAACTGCGGCACGCACGGTGTCAGCTCGCTGACGGACGCCCTCGGCGTCGCGACGTTCGTCGTGATGGGCGGCGGCAAGAGCCCGACGGGTGCTGCGCATGCGGCGGGTGCTGCCAAGATTTACGCCGACGGCGTGCTGCTCGGAACGCTCAACGTCGGTAGCTACGACCTGAACGGCGTCGACGGTGTGACGCTCGCCGACCTGGCGCTCTGGGCGGCGGACTACTTCGGCGCTGGCAATCCGGATCGCGCCGACTACAACAACGCCGGTGGCGTGGATCTGGTGGACCTGTCCACGTGGGGCGCCACGTACTTCGCGGGCGGCTCGAACACCAGCTCGACCACGTATTGCCCGTAGTCGCAACTCGCCAGACATCCCCCCGGGGCTAGCTACTCTGTGTGATATGGAAGAGCTGCCCCTCCGGGAGCTGTGTGGTGGTCAGAATCGGTACTGCTTCAAGGTAGACATCGTCCCCCTCTAACCCCCATCTGTTCCAACCGGAGGAGCTCATGAAGAAGATTCTTACCCTCGCGGCCACCCTGATGGTCATCGGCGCCTCGGCCTCCATGGCGAGCGGCCTGTACCTCAACTGGGATGACTGCTCGGCGGCGTCGGGCGGTGCCGGCGTCCAGCAGAAGACGTTCGCCTGCAACTTGAACACGGGCGCCGGCTTCGCGCTCTACACCTCGGTTGCCGTTCCGACGACCATGCCGAAGTTCACCGCGACGTCGGCGATCGTGGATGTCGCTGTTGACGCCCCGACGCTGCCCGACTGGTGGCTGACGAATGCCGGCCAGTGCCGACCGAACGCCGTCACGATGTCGTTCGACCCGGTGGTGCTGGCGCTTTCGTGCCCGAACATCTGGGCGGACGGCATCCTCCTGTCGGTGTTCGCCGCCCAGCAGGGCACGAACGGTCCGAACAAGGTCCGTCTGAACGGCGGCGCCGCGATTCCGGCCGGCAGCGAAATCACCGTCAATGCCGACGGCACCGAGCTGCTCGTTTCCAAGGTCAACATCTCGCGCACCAAGTCCACCGGCACGGGCAGCTGTGCCGGCTGCAACCTGGGCGCGTGCCTCGTGCTGAACGAGTGCTTCCTGCAGCAGCCCGCGGGCATGGGTGACTACCGCGTCACCAACGCGGCGACCCCGGGCAGCAACTTCGTGACGTGGCAGGGCGGCGTCGCGCAGTGCCCGCTGCCGACCCCCGCGCAGAACCGCACGTGGGGCGCGGTCAAGAACCTGTACCGCTAAGCTTCACCGCAGCTCAGGGACGGCCACCTCGCAAGAGGTGGCCGTTCCCATCTGGCCGGACGCCCCCGAGTCCGCACGGGCAGCACCCGGCCTGCATCCCGAGAGGAGTCCAGGCCGTCGGAAGCTGCTTCCGCAAGACCTCTCCGGGTCCGAAGTCAGGTTGGCAATCCGATCCCGCACCTTGAATTGCACAGCCATGCCACCTCACCCCCCAGTCGGGACTACCGGAGGAAGCAATGAAGAAGACCGCGATCCTCACCCTCGCCATGCTCGCGCTCGGAGCGTCGCTCGCGTCAGCGGCAGGCGGGCTCTACCTGCACTTCAATGGCTGCACGCTGGACGGCGGGACGTCTTCCGCCACCTTCGCGTGCGACGTGAACACCGGCTCGGAGGTGCTATTCGCGTCGGTGGTGATCCCCGAGAACATGCCGATGTTCACCGCGACGTCGGCGATCGTGGACGCGACCGTGGATGCCGCGGCGCTTCCGGACTGGTGGCTGACCGCGCCGGGTCAGTGCCGAGCCAACGCCGTCACCATGTCCTTCGACCCGTCGCTCCTCGCCACGGCCTGCGGGGACATCTGGCAGGGTTCGATCAACCTTTCGGTGTTCCAGGCCCAGCAGTTCCTGCACGGGCCGAACACGGTCCGCTTCAACGGCGGTGCCGCGATTCCGGCCGGCTCGGAAATCTCGCTGGTGGCTGACGGCACCACCGAGCTGAACGTTTCCCGGCTGAACATCAGCCACACCAAGAGCACCGGCGCCGGCTCGTGCGCGGGATGCAACGTCGGAGTCTGCCTCACGCTTCAGGAGTGCTACCTCCAGCAGCCCGCGGGCTTCCCGGTCTATCGGGTGACGACGCCGGTCAACGCGGTGGTCGCGCTGAACAGCAGCCCCGTCCAGTGCCAGGGGGCCACGCCCACCAGGAACCGCACGTGGGGCGCGGTCAAGGGTCTCTACCGCTAGTCACTGCACTTCAGAACACGAACGGCCACCCTCCCGGCAGAGAGGGTGGCCGTTCGCCATTGGGGGACCGGCCCGCTTCCACCCGTGGAATGCGGGTCAAGGTTCCACCCCTGCCTGCCGACGCCAGCAGGGGTGAGCGGGGGGGCGGCGGTGCAACGGCTGTTGCTCGGCGGCGTGGGCTTTCCTATACTGCCGCCGCTTGCTGTCAGGGAAGCGGAGGCGGCCACGCCCCAGAGGTGTCGCCTTCGACTCGATGCTGATGACCGGTGTTCCACTCCTTGGAGGGACTGGAGGTCTCACGCCGAACGGCCAACGCGGTTTTCCAGCGCTGTTCGCCGACCGTCACTCGCCATCGGTACGTTCCTGCTTTTCCGCGCACGCCTGTCGGGCGTGAACGGTCCACACCGCGCGAGTGCCACCCCGATACTCGATCCGACCTCCCCGGGGCCGGACTGGTTTTCGCGCCGCCTGACTTCGAAAGTTCGACACGCTTCTGCCCGATTCAAACCGGAGGAACCGATGAAGAAACTGATTACTCTTGTGGTGGCGGTGCTCGCCCTGAGTGCGTCCACGGCGATGGCACAGAGCGGACTCGGGCTGTACTGGAACGACTGCTCTCCGGCTTCCGGCGGTTCGGGCGCCTCGAGCATGACGTGGGCCTGCAACGCGAACACGGGCGCCGGCTTCGCGCTCTTCACGTCGGTCATCGTGCCGACCGCCATGTCCAAGTTCACGGCCACCTCGGCGATCGTGGACGTCACCATCGAGAGCGGTACGCTGCCCGACTGGTGGCAGACCAATGCCGGTCAGTGCCGCCCGAACGCCATCACGATGTCCTTCGACCCGGTCGTGCTGGCCGGCTCGTGCCCGGACATCTGGCAGGGCAGCATCCTCCTGTCGGTGTTCGCGGCGCAGCAGGGCACGAACGTTCAGGGCCACGCGGCGAACACGGTCCGGCTGAACGGCGGTGCGGCGATTCCGGCCGGCAGTGAAATCAACGTACCGGCGGACGGATCCGAGCTCTTCGTCTCCAAGGTCAACATCTCGCGCACCAAGTCCACGGGCGTTGGCTCGTGCGCCGGCTGCGACCTGGCCGCCTGCCTCGTGCTCAACGAGTGCTTCCTCCAGCAGCCCGCGGGCATGGGCGACTATCGGGTCGTGAACGAGGCTCCCGGCAGGTCGCGCTGGGTCACCTGGAATGGCTCGCCGACCAACTGCCCGGATGGCACGCCGACCCAGAATCGCACGTGGGGAGCGGTCAAGAACCTCTACCGCTGACCCGATTCAGATCTGTCTCCACGAACGGCCGCCCGTCTCCCGGGCGGCCGTTCGCGTTGCGGACCACGAGGTCGTTTCCTATCCTCACCGGTGAGTCGAGCGCATCGCAGGAATCGGGGGGACAGGACTGAACCGCACCTACGAATTCGGCCTCCCTGCCGGCCCCACCCTGTGGCTCGCCTGCCTGCTCGCCTGCGTGGCGACCACGACGCCTGGCGCCGTGCGTGCGCAGGGCGAGCTCGCCGCCCGCTGGGGAGACTGCGCGCCCTTCGGATCGGCCGCACTGGACCCCTCGGCCTTGTGCGCGACGGCGGCAGGCGAGCGTCGGCTCATGCTGTCGTTCGTTCCCGGCGCCGACATCACCGATGTCGTGGGCTGGACGGTGGTGCTCGATTTCGCCTCGGACGCGACCCCCCTTCCGCCCTGGTGGCAGGTGCAGCCCGGAGGCTGTCGCTACACGGAGCCGGCCCAGTTCGTCGCGGGGCTGCCCGCCGGCAGCGAGAACTGCGTGGACGCCTGGTCCCAGAGCGGTTCGGCCACGGTTCAGAGCCTCATCTATCCGGGCCCGAGCGGGGACGATCGCCATTTCCGCGTGATCCTCGGAGTGGGGGTTGCAGGCGCGGATGCCTTCACGCTGACGGCAGGAGAGACCTACCTGGCCGGCATCCTGACGATCCGCTTCGTCGGCACGTCCACGTGCTCCGGCTGCACCTCGCCGGTGTGCTTCGTGTTCAACTCCGCCCAGGTGACGCGTCTGCCGGGCGCGGCCGGCGGATCGCCTCCGGCCTTCGTCACGCCCTCGCCGGCCTTCGGCAACCAGGCCACCTGGGGAGCCGGCACGGCATGCGGCATCGTTCCTGCGCGCGCACGCACGTGGGGCCAGATCAAGTCCCTCTACCGATAGGAACCCGATGAGCGACCGTCCGCGCCGATTCGGTCCAGCCGTCGCCCGCTGCCTGTTCGTGGTGCTGGTCGCGCAGCTGGCCCCGGCCGCGGGAGCCGCGCAGCGCCCGCCGACGCGGCCCGCCGCGGTGCGGCAGAACCGGATCTTCCTGTCCGCACGCGCGCCCTGGGGAGAGCCCGGGGCGGTGACGACGCTCCGGCCGGCCTGTGGCGATTCGGCGCATCGCGACACGCTCTACCTGTGTTTCGAGCCCGCCACCGACGAGTCCACCTTCTACGGTGTCGCGGCCGAGTTCTACGTGTATGCGCAGCCGGGCGACACCCTGGGCGACTTCTGGGCGATGGAACATGGCGGCGCCAACACCGGCGGAATGGTGGTTCAGTTCGGTCCCGACGAGACTCTGCCCGGACCCCAACCCTGGCCCACGCGCGGCATCGGCACGGCGCTGTACGACCATTCGGCGGAGAGCGGCCGGTTCCGCTGCATCTATGCCATGCCCATGGGACACGCGGGGCCGGTCCGGGCGGGCACGCGTTATGTCCTCGGCCGGATTCTGCTCGGCGCGCGGCGTCCCCGACTGCCGGGTTGCGAACGGCCGGTCTGCATCGAGTGGCACAGCGCGACCGTGCAGTACCGATCCGGGGAGAAGATCGTCGTGCGGTCGGGTGAACGCTGGTTCACCCGCGGCGCCGTCGCCGATCGCTGCGGCGGCCGGATTCCCGCCTGGCGTCCGCGCTGACGCCGGAGGCGCGCCGCCTGCCGAAAGAGATTGCCGCGGGAGCCCGCGGCGGCTAGTTGGCCTCGGACTCGCCGTCGCGCGGGGTGACGAGCTTCACCTTCATCAGCAGGTCGTAGTGCGCCTCGATCGGGTAGCGATGCTTGAGGCGGTCCACGAACGCATTCAGCGCCTGCTCGCCCTTGATGTTCCGCACCGATTCGTCCACGAGGGTCTCGACCTCCTTGTACGGCATCTGCCGGCCGGGGTCGAAGTTCAACAGCACGACGCAGGCCCAGTCCCCCTGGCGGTCCGGCCCGAGCACGCGATGATCGCCGGGGCGCATCTCCTCGAACAGCACCTTGCTGTACGGCACGTGCTCCGCGGTCGTCGCGTGCCGAGTGCCGGTACGGAAGTTCTTCTCCAGGCTGTCGGCATGCAGGATCGCCGCGACCGTCTCACCCGCCACGAGCCGGGCGGCCACCGAGTCGGCGCCCGCCTTCGAGCTGCGCACGATGACCGCGTAATCCACCGACGGGAACGTCAGGAACCCGTTCCGGTTCTTCTGGTAGTAGTCGAGCCGTTCCTGCCGGGTCACGTAGATGCGGGAGAAGACCGAGTCCTCGACCATCTTGCCGACCAGGATCTGCTCGCGCTTGCGCTCGACCTTCGCGAGGAAGACCGAGTCCTTTTCGAGTCCCCGGGCGATCGCGAGCTCCAGCATGCGTGGCGCCAGCATGATCGCGTCGGCGTAGCCCATCAGCAGCTCGGGCGTATTGATGACCGGGCGCAGAACCACGGGAATGTCGGAGTAGGCGTGGGTGAGCTCCCCGAGCGAGATCCGCCCGCCATCCCACTCGCTGATCGTCCGGGCCGTGTCCGCAGGCGAGAACTCCGGCACGTTTTCGTCGATATGCACGGTCTGGCCCGCCGCCTCGCGTCCAATCGTGACCGCCTGCGAGAAGAGCTTCGAGGCCCACGCGGCGTTGGTCGTGTCGTAACGGACATGCATGCCCTTCTTGGCCTCGTCCATCAGGGCGGTGCGGCGCAGTTCCATGGCATATTCGCGCACCAGCCCCTCGATCGCCGGACGCATGATCCGGAACTCGGCCTGCGGGCGCGTACGGCGTTCCAGAACCTGAAAGACCTGGTAGCCGGCGGGCGCGGGGAGAACCGGCGAAAACCCGCCGGGCGCGACCCTCCAGAGCTGGAGTGCGATCGCGATCGGCACGTTCTCGAACTTCACCCAGCCGATCTCGCCGAAGCCCTGCTGCAGGGACGGGGGGTTGTAGCGCAGGGACGTCGCGACCCACGCCGACGTGTCGCGCATCAACGCCTTGCGGCTGGCCTCCGCGAGCGCGCGGTCGGTGAAATGGATGACCCGCAGGCGCTGCTCGTACCCCTCGTACGCGTAGATCCTTCGCAGCGAGTCCTCGGGCACCGGCGGCAGGTTGAGCACGTTCAGTTCGAAGAGCCGGTTCGAGAGCAGCGTCGTGCGCTCCTCGCGCAACTGCGAACGATCCTCGAAGTTGAGCGGAATGCCCGACGAAAGCGCGGTGAGCCCGAGCACTTCCTTGCGGATCATGTTCGTCAGGAACTCGGCGCGCCCGAGGCTGTCGCCGGCGGGCCGGATCTCGGGGTTCGACAGAAAATAGAAGTCCCGGAACGAGAACACGCTGATCTTGCGGTTGGCCACACGGGCGAGAATCGCGGAGTTGGGCAGGAACTGGCCCGTGTCGGGCACGCCGTCGATGTACTCGATCGTCTTTGGCTCGGCGGCCGCCCGGGCGGAGGGTGCGAAGCAGGCGGCGAGCGTCAGGGCCAGCAGTGACGAGAGGCCCCGTGAAAGTACGGTCGGGCGCATCGGTCCTCGGAGGGAAAGGAGGAAGGGGGGAGCGACGGGCGGTGTGGCGTGAAAGGCGGGCGCAATTCTAGTGAGGCACCGCCGACAGGGTCAAGACTGCCAGGGCGCGCCGACGTTTGGGCCGCGTCAACTCGGCGGCGCGGCCGCTCCGCGCGTGTCGTTTCGGAGCCCCGTGAAGGCGAGGTTCGCCGCAGCGCCAGCCCGGGCTACGGCCCCAGTCGCTGCAGCAGGAAGCGCGCAGCCTCGATGTACGGCACCGTGTGCCCCCTCCGGGGCAGGATCTTTTCGGTGACGTCTCCGCCGGCCGCCCGGACGGCATCGGCGAACGCCTGCGCGGGACCGACGGGGTACACCGGATCCAGCTCGCCGTGCACGACGATCAGCGCCGGCTTGAACGCCGCGGCCTGCTTCAGTGGGGAGCGATCGCGCCACCCGGCGCTGTCCCGACCCGCGGCCGCCACGATGGCGTCCTTCGCGTCGGGCAGCGCCGCGCGCCAGGTCGCCCACAGGTCGTAGCTGCCGGACTGTGACGCCACGGCGCGGAAGGCACCGGGCCGCGCGAGCGCCAGCTCGAGCGCGAGCGTCGCGCCCTGCGAAATGCCCCACACGCCGACCCGGTTCGCCGCGACGCCGGGCATGTTCAGCAGCGTGTCCAATGCGGCGAAGGCCGCCGCGCGCGAAGCGGGCCCGGCGAAGTCGCCGCCGCCGCGCGGCAGGCCCGCGATCAGCACCGCGACGCCCTGTCCGGCGAGCCTCGCGGCCGGCGCGAGCAGGCTCTCGGGACGACGTGCCTCGCCCGGCAGCAGCAGGACGGCGCCGCCACCGGCCTGCGCCTCGTCGGCCGGGAACCGGCGCAGCTCCACGTCCAACCCGGCGACGCGCACCACCTGCGACGGGTGCAGGTCCTCGAGTTCGCTGCCCACCGCCAGCAGCGAGCCGCGCGCGACGCCGGTCTCGCCGGTGCCCGCATGGAAGTGGAACACGACCTCGAGCCGTGCCCGTGACGTGGTCGCGTTCAGCAGCACTTCGGTCTCGAGCGAGTCGCCGTCGCTCAGGGCGTCGGCGCCGCTGGGCACGAGCAGCCGCCGATGAAGCGGCTCCGCGGTCGAGTCCTGGGGTTGGATCACGACCTCCATGCTGTCGCCATAGACGCCAAGGCCGGTGCCATTGCGCAGCACCAGCGCGAAGCGCCAGTAACCTTCCTCGTTCGCGGCGATGGAGGCCGGCCGGCACTCGAGGGTGAGCCCCGGGAAATCCAGGGCGGCGGCGTGCCGCGGACCGGCCGCAAGGCAGGCCAGCGCCCCCGCGGCGGCCAGCAGTCGCAGGAGCGGGCGCGCGCTCATCGTCCACCTCCCTCGTCCACGGCGGTCAGCGGCTTCGCCAGCGCGGGTTCGTTCACGACGACGCGCGCCTGCCGGCGCAGGCTGTCGAGCAGTTCGCGCATGAGCCGTTCGCCTTCCGAGTCGTAGCGCTGCTGCTTCACCATCGGCTCGGCCTGCTCGAACGTCCGGGGCTGCCGGGGCTCGAGCGCCATCACCCGCATCGTCCGCCAGCCCTGCGTCGTCGAATCGGGTCCGGCGACGAACCCGACGCCGCCGCGCACGAGCCGTGCGAACAGGGTGCTGTCGCTGTTTCGTGAAAGCACCGTCGCGTAGGGCGTACCCGCGCGCTCGCTCTGCGCCGCCAGCGACTCGGCCTCGAACGGGATCGCGAGCCGTCTCGCCATCGCCGCGGCCGCGTCGCGGTCCGGCGAGGTCACGCTCACGACGCGTGCGCGCTCGTCGGTGTCGAACGCGGACCGGTGCGCTTCGAAGTAGCGCCGCAGGCTCAGCGAGTCCATGGCGATCCTCGCGTACACCTCGCGCGCCACGAAGCGCGAGACGTCGAGGTACTCCGCGCGCTCGGCCAGCGCGGCCGCGATCCGCGGCAGGTGTTCGAGGCCCTGGTCCTCGGCGGCCTTGCGCAGCGCGTGCTCGAACAGCGCGTTGCCGATCAACTCCTTCACGTTCTCGACCGTGCCCACGCGCGGGCGATACATCGGATTCAGGCGCGCGAAGTCGCGCATCAGCTCGCCGAGCGTGTAGCTGCCGAGCGGCGTGCGCACGAGCTCCACCCCGGCGTCGGCGTCCGGAACCGTCGGATTGACGCCGGCGACGCGCATCTGCTCGAGGATGGACATGCGGGAGTCCGGGCGGGGCAGCGTGTCGAAGATCGCGAGCGCCTCCTTCAGGCCCGCCTCGTTCCACCGCGGCGCGAGCTTCACGACCTCCTGGTCGCGCAGCAGGACGCCGAGCGCCTGCGGAGCGAGCGCCGTGTCGCCGCGCGCGGCCCGCTCGGCGCTGGCCACGGTCATCGCCGAGTCGAGCGCCGCCCGCAGGACGAGCCGGTCGCGCAGTTGCTGGTAGTCGCTGCTGTCGCGGCGCTCCCAGTGCCTGGGCTCGCGTTCGACCCGGGCCACGAGCACGGCCTGGTCCACCAGGATATCGAGAAACTCGCGCCGGTCCTTCGGGGTAAGGGAGTCGAGCCTTCGCCCCGCGCGGGTGGCGGCAACGATCATCTGCTGCCGGGTCAGATCCCGGTGCTCACCCGCGCCGGGTCCGATGGTGACGCGGGCGAGCGTGGAATCGGGCAGGGCGGCGGCCTGGCGGACGCCACCAGCGGGCCTCACGGCAGATTTCGCGGCGGTCGCCGGGGCGATGTCGGCGAGTGTGACCAGCAGCGCCGCCAGCAGCAGCGCGGCGGATCCTGGTTCGCGGCCAAACGCGAAGGACTTCATTTCGGGGGGACTCCTTGCCTGTACACCTGCGGCCCGACTCGGGTGAGCGAGCGAACAGTCTAGGGCCTTTGCCCCCCGAAGGCATGTGCCCACGGGGTCTGCTTCGCCGGGCGGCGCCGGCCGGATTCCGGGCGATGCAGATTCCCCGCAAACCCATTAGACTCGCCGCCCACATGCGCCCGTCCATCCTCCTGACCGCACTGTTCGCGGCCGCTTTCTGGGCTCCGTCGGCCGCTTCGGCCGCCGGGGTGCGGGTGCTGTCGGCCGACGAGCGCGGAGTGACGCTGCGGGTGGACACGGAACGCTGGTCCCTGAGCGCACCGGACGCCGTGACGGGCCGCGCCACCATCGTCGGTGTGCCGATGGCGCACTCGCTGTCGAGCCCCGGGCGGGCGCTGCTGCCGACCTACACGGCGCTGCTCGCGATTCCGCCCGATGCACGCCCGAGCCTGCGCGTGCTCGAGCGCGGCGACGAGTCGGTGCGTGGCGGCGTCAGGCTCGCGATCGCCGGTCGCCCGGGATTCCAGCCCGACCCCTCCGGCGGTCCCGAAACCCCGATCACCGAGAAGGTGGACCCCATTGCCGATGGCCCCTGGCCCGCGCAGGAAGCGATGCTCGGAGCCCCGACCCGCTTCCGCGGCCGGCGGCTCGTGAGCCTCGAAGTCCGGCCGTTCCGCTACGACGAGAATGGCTCACGGGTGCTCGCCGTCTCCGGCTACACCCTGCGCGTGGACTGGAATCGGCCGGCGGGCGCGACGGCGCTTTCGCCCGCGGGTGGGGAGCCCGACCCGGGCATGGATGCGGCGCTCGCGACCAGCGTCCTCAACTTCGAGCAGGCGAGGCCCTGGCGGCTCTCGGAGCGCCCCGGCCCGGAAGCGCCGCTGTTCGCGAAGCCGGCGACCGCCTCCGCGTTCGACGAGGACCAGCCCGAGGTGCGGGTCGCGATCGACTCGACCGGGCTTTACCGGGTTCCCTACGACCTGCTGGCCCCGAAGGGCTACCCCGCCGACGTGCCGGTGGCTCAGGTCGCCGTGCACCGCCACGAGTTCCTCGAGGGGCAGACGCCGCCCTACGGCACCGTGGACGTTCCGGTCGAGGTCGAGGACTCGAACGGCGACGGGCTGTTCAACGCCGGCGACTTCGTCTGGATGTACGCGCGCACCTGGGCGGAGCGCTCCGGCGCGAGCCAGTACCAGCGCTGGTGGGGCGACGCCGACGCCTTCTTCGTCACGCGCTCCCTCGCGGGCGGCGCGCGCATGTCCCGGCGCGACGGCTGGCGCGGGGCGACCGGCCTGACGCCGCTGCCGTCGTTTCCGCTGCGCACGCACTACGAGCGCAACAACGCCTTCATCATGCCGTTCGTCTGGGTGCCGGCCGACACGACCGTGGACCTGTTCCACTGGACGCCCTACACCGTCTACTACACCCGGCCCGACACGATCCTGTTCGACACGAACGACCCGGACACGAGCCGCGCGGCCTCGTTCACGCTCAACTGGGTCGGGCGCAGCTTCGCCACGCACTACGAGTGGGCGGCGGTGAAGAACGCCTCGGGCCAGCTGACCACGCTCGCCGATTCGGTGTGGTGGAACGGCAAGCGGGCGTTCACGACGAACGCCAGCACGTCCGGTTCGGCGCTGAGTCCCGGGCGCACCAACGCGCTGCGGCTCTGGGGCAAGGCGCACGCCGGCGCGCCGAACGGCCAGCCCGGCGAACTCGACCCGGCGGGCTTCAACTGGTTCGAGGTCACCTACTGGCGGCGCTTCCGCGCCGTCCACGGCGTGCTGCCGTTCAACAGCGGCGACGGCGCCGGCGAGTTCGAGGTGCACGCGGAGCGGTTTCTCGCCGATTCGCTGCGGCTCTACGACGTGTCCGACCCGGACCAGCCGGTGCGGATCCTCATCGACGAAACTCACATGCAGCGGGGTGCGCAGGTCTCGTTCGACTTCCAGGACTCGACGGCGACCGGCGTGCGGCGTTCGTACGTCGCGGCGGCCGTGGACGTGAACGATCCGTCCTACGGCCCGCGCCCGATGAACGCGTCGAGCTTCACCCCCGTGACCCGCCGGACGCTCACGAGCGCGCTCTCACCCGACTACCTGCTGATCGTGCCCGAGGCGTTCCTGCCCGCGGTGCAGCCGCTCGTGGACCTGCGCACTTCACAGGGGCTGCGCGTGCTCGTCGCGCCGGTCGAGGCCGTGTACGACGAGTTCAACGGTGGCCGCCACTCGGCGGCCGCGATCCAGCGCTTCGTCCGCTACGCCTACCAGAACTGGAGCTCGCGATTCGTGCTGCTCTTCGGCGACGGCACGATCGATCCCCAGCGCCTCGACAGCCGCAGCGGTGTGGACTGGGTGCCGTCGCTGCCGTTGCCGGCGCCGGTCGCGGTCAGCGAGGGCTTCGAGATCGTTCCCGGCGACGCGCTCTACGGCTGTCTGACCGGCAACTGCAACACCCAGGGATTCGGCCCGGTCCTGACCGAGATGATGATCGGGCGCCTGCCGGTCAACTCGCTGGCCGACGCGAACGCGGTGGTCGCCAAGCTGGTCGCCTACGAGAACCTGTCGGGCGACCAATCCTGGCGACGGCACCTGCTGCTGTCCTCGGACGACGCGTTCTCGGGCGACACGTTCTTCGGCGGGGGCGGCAGCGGCGGAACGGGCTACTGCCACAGGATCGACGAGGAGCACTTCGTCCACCTGAACGAGAAATGCGCCTCGATCGTGAACCGCGACGCCGGGCTCGCGCAGACCAACGCGGAGCTCTTCAACCTGCGCTACTACCTCGCCGGCGAGCCGTGGTCGTACGTGCCGCCCGCGGACACCTGCCGGCCCGACCGCGCAGCGACCCAGGCGCGCACCCACGGCGGCGTGACCCCGCAGCTGTTCTCCCGGCTCAACTCGGGCGTGCTGTGGTGGAACTACCAGGGACACGCGAACGAGTACGTCCTGACGCACGAAAACCTGTACATCAACTCGGGGGACCTGCCGACCGGAGACGACAAGTTCCAGTTCACCAACTCCGGCCGGCCGACGTTCTTCACCGCGTTCTCCTGCCACGCGAACATGTTCGGCCGCAACGGCGCCGGCCCCGGCACGCCGCTGGGCGGCTGCCTCGGCGAGGACATGCTGACGCTGCCGGACGCCGGCGCGATCGGCTCGTGGGCGTCGGTCAGCTACGAGGTCGTGCCGCGCGACGACTCGACGCACATCAACGTCGAGCTGGCGCGCTCGCTGTTCGCCGACCCGCCCAGGGACGAGTTCGCTCCCGGCGACAACGGCGCCCGCGTGGTGCTCGGCGAGGCCATCCAGGCGGCGATGCTGCGCTACGTGCCGACCGGCGGGCAGTACTCGGGCGAGCGCGGCATCGCGCTCACCTACACGCTGCTCGGCGATCCGGCGACGCGCATGTCCGTGGGCCGTCCGCAGACGCTGGTCACCGCGAACGACCTGCCCGTCACCGAGGGCGTGCCGGTGCGCGTGCACACCGCGGGCGACACGGTCCGCTTCGTGGCCGACCTGGTCTCGGCGGAGCGGCTCGACAGCCTCGGCGTCTACGAGGACACCGGCGCCGGCCTCGTCGCGGTGGGGGCTGCCTCGTACACGGTGAGCCCGGCGTTCCCCGACACGGTGGGCGGCGGCCTCTATGGCGGCCGGCGATTCCGGGTCGTGTACGTGGCGCAGCCGCCGGCGCGCGACTCGCGCTACGTCTTCCGCGTGCTCGACCGCAACGGACTGCAATCCGACTTCACTGCGACGCTCGACCTCGCCTCGACGCTGCGCGTGGACGGCACGCCGATCGCCGACGGCGACGCGGTCTCGCCGCGCGCGAACCTGTCGCTGTCGCTCGTCTGCCCGAGGCCGCTCGTTCCCGGATCGGACCTCGTGCTCACGATCGCGGGCCAGGTGCAGCCGTTCGTGGCGACGCCCGCGCCGGGCGACACTTCGGGCCGGGAGTGGATCCTCGCATGGACGCACGACGACTACCTGGTCGGAAACTACCCGGTCGTGCTCGACGTCGCCGGCGGCGCGGCGCTCGCCCACAACTTCAACGTCCGGACCTCGGCCGAAGAGCTGCGAGTGCAGGACCTGTTCGCGTTCCCCAACCCGTTCGACAACGATGGCACGAGGTTCTCGTTCGGCCTGCTCGGTTCGGCGGACGCGGACGTCAAGATCGACATCTTCACGCTGTCGGGCCGCAAGCTGAACTCGCTGGTCGAGCGCGGCCTCGCGCCGGGCTACCACCAGCTGCCGTGGGACGGCCGCGACGCCGAGGGCACGCCGCTCGCCAACGGCGTCTACCTGTTCCGGCTCGACGCCCGAACCGGAGACGGAACGCACGTCGAACAGCTCGGCCGGCTGGTCAAGCTGCGCAAACCGAGACGCGTCGAGGACGTTTCGACGCCCTGATTCCGGCCGGCGCGCGGCGCGGAACGCCGCACGCGCCGGCGACCCCGGAGGATTCGTGACCGCCGCCCGCATCCTCGTTCTCGCCGCCTGCGTTGCGTCGCTCGCCGGTCCCGCCCACGCCGCACCTCCTTCGCCCGGCGCCGCGCGCGCCGACGCGCCGGAGTCCGCGCACGCGGACCCCTCGCCGATGCGGGCGATCGCGATCGCCGAGGACCGCCGCGACTGGAGCGGCGGCGACCTGCGGCGGCTGCTCGCGGACTCCTCGGCCGTGGTGCGCGCTCGCGCGGCGCTCGCGGTCGGTCGCCTGCAGGATTCGGCCGCCGCGCCGGCGCTGCTGCCGCTGCTCGCCGACCCGTCGGCGCCCGTCCGGCGCGAGGCTGTCTTCGCGCTCGGGCAGATCGGCTGGAAGGGCGCCCGCGTGCCGCTCGAACGCTCGCTCGGCGACGCCGACGCCGGGGTCGGCGCGCTCGCGGTCGAAGCGCTCGGCAAGCTCGGCGACATGGCCGCGACGCCCGCTGTGGTGCGCGCTCTGGACGCCTCCGACGGCGCGCGCCGGGCGCACGCCGCGGTGGCGCTCTGGCGGCTCGCCGACACGTCGGCGGCGCGGCCGCTGCTGCGGCACCTGCGCGACCGGGACGCGGCGATGCGCTGGCGGGTCGTCTACGCGCTCGAGAAGCTGCCGCTGCCGGTCCTGATCGCACCCTCGGTCGAGCCCCTGCTCGGGGACCGCGACGCGCTCGTTCGCGCGCACGCCGCGCGAACGCTCGGCCGGCTCAAGGCACGGCGCGCGGAAGGACCGCTGCTCGCGGCGCTGGCCGACAGTGTCCCGGCGGTGCGCGTGAATGCCCTGCGTGCGCTGCAGCAGATCGCCGACTCGGCGGACGCGGCGCAGCTTCCGGCCATCGCCGGCCGGCTCTCGGACGCCGATCCGCACGTGCGCGTGACCGCGGCCACCGTGCTGGCCGACAGCTTCGCGTGGGGCGCCGCCCGCCGGGAGGCGGCCGGAGCGGCCCGACTGGCGCTGCGCCGCGGCCTCGCCGACCCCGATCCGGCCACGCGCGGCGCCAGCGCCCGTGCGCTGATCGCGCGCACCGGAAGCGCCGGCCTGCAGGCGGCGCTCCCGCTGCTCGCCGATCCGGTCGTGTACGCGCGCACGCCGGTGCTCGAAGGCCTGCGGCTGACCGGCGACGCGGCGCTGGCGGCGCCCGTGCTCGCCGGCTCGATCGCGCTCGGCCGCCCGCTGCTCGAGCGCATGACGGCGGCCGAGATCGCCGGCCAGCTCGGCGGGCGCACGCACGCGGGCGCGCTGGATCCGCTGCTGGACGTGCTGCGCGCGGGGGTGGACGACCCGCAGATGCTGTTCGCCGCGGCCTGCGCCGGCGCGCTCGGCGACTGGGGCGACAGCGCCTCGGTCGGCCTGCTCGCCCGCGCCTACGCCGGGCGGGGCCGCGACGCCGACGCCGACGCGCGCATCGCGATCCGCGACGCCCTGCGCCAGCTGGCCGGCCGTGCGTTCGCCGACAGCGTCGAGGCCGCGGGCCGCGCCGCCGAGCCGGCCCGCGAGTACGCGGCGGGCTTCGAGCTCGCGCCGCGCGAACGCGGCGCGGTGATCCACACGGACGCCGGCGACATCGAGTGGGCGTTCGACGCCGAGCTCGCGCCGCAGACGGTGCGCAACTTCGTGACGCTCGCCCGCCGCGGCTACTTCGACGGCACGGCCTTCCACCGCGTCGTGCCCGACTTCGTCATCCAGGACGGCGACCCGACCGGCACCGGCGCGGGCGGCCCCGGCTGGACGATTCGCTGCGAGTACAACCCGCTGCGTTACGAGACGGGCAGGGTCGGCATGGCGCTGGCGGGCAAGGACACCGGCGGCAGCCAGTGGTTCATCACGCTCTCGCCGCAGCCGCACCTCGACGGGCGCTACACGATCTTCGCCCGGGTCGTCCGCGGCCTCGAGGTCGTGCAGCGCGTCACGCAGGGCGCGAAGATCACGCGGGTCGAGATCCTGGAATGAAACGCGAGAAGCCGCCGGCCGCCCGCGCGGCCCGCGCTTCCGCGGCGCCACCGCCACCGGCCGCCGCGCCGCCCCGCGGACTCGTCGCGTTCGTGGCGCTCCTCGCCGCCACGCTCGTGGGTCTGGGCGTCAGCTTCCGGATGGACGACCCGGACATCTGGCAGCACCTCGCGGTCGGCAAGGCGATCTGGCAGCTCCACCGCGTGCCGCACGAAAACCTGTGGACGTGGCCGACCTACGGCGAGCCGTACCTGCTGCCTTCGTGGCTCTTCCGTGCGGTGCTGTGGCCATTCTGGCGGTTCGGGCACGAGTGGGGACTGATGGCCTGGCGCTGGCTGTTCACGCTCGGCACGTTCGGCCTCGCCTGGGTCGTCGCGCGCCGGCTCGGGGCGCGCGGGCTGGCGCCGATCGTCGCCATCGCCTGGTGCGCCCTCGCGGCGCGCCAGCGCTCGATGGTTCGCCCGGAGATGTTCGCGGGGCTGCTGCTCGTTCTCGAACTCTGGTTGCTGGAACGCCGCCGCGCGGGCGGGCGATGGGAGACGTGGGCTCTCGTGCCGCTGGCGGCCCTGTGGATCAACGCGCACATCTCCTACACGCTCTTCTTCGAGGTCGGCTTCGCCTATTTCGCCGACGCCGTGTGGCGCCGCCGGGAAGCCGGCGCGAACCCGCGCCAGCTCGCCCTCGTGCTGCTGCTCGCCTTCGCGGCCTGCTTCGCGAACCCGTTCGGCTGGCGGGCGGTGTGGCAGCCGTTCGATTACGTGCTTCACCAGAGCAGGGAGCCGATCTATCTCAGCATCGGCGAGCTGCACGCCATTCCGTGGCGCGAGCACGTGCGCAACGGACTGCCGCTGCTGCTGGCGGCGATCCCCGTGCTGGCGCTGGTGCGCTGGCGAAGACGCTTCGACGCCGCCCAGCTGGTGCTCTACGCGCTGTTCCTCCCGCAGGCGCTCGCAGCGGTGCGCTTCCTCGGGCCTCTGCTGATGGTGGCGGCCCCGTTCTTCGCCCGCGACCTGTGGAGCGCCTGCGGGTCGCCTCGGCCGCCCGGCTGGGCGCGGCCGGTCGCCGTGCGCGCGGGCCTCGCGATCGCGGCGCTTGCGCTGGTCAGCGTGCCCGAGTTGCTGCGTCCGACGACGCGGATCGGCCTCGGGTTCCTGCCGCACGCCTACCCGGGCTCGGCCTGCGACTGGATCGAACGCCGGGGCGTGCGCGGCCGGGCCTTCAACCGGTTCGAGCGCGGCGGTTACCTGCTGTGGCGCTTCTGGCCGCAGCGCGACCGGCTGCCGTTCATGGACATCCACCAGACCGGCTCGCGTGCCGACCGCGACCGCGTCGCCTACCTGTTCGGCGTGCCGTCGGCGTGGACGGAGCTGGACCGCGAACACCGTTTCGACTGGGTGCTGCTCGCGCGCAAGCAGGGAGAGGACTCCCACACGGTCGAATACGTGGACGCCGACAGCGCGTTCGTTCCCGCCTTCCTCGACGACGACTGGGTCGTGTGGCTGCGCCGCGACGGCAGCATGGCGGAGCTGGCCGACAGCCTCGGCTATCGCCGGCTGCCCGCGAGCTTCCGGGGCATGCAGGCGCTGGGCGACACCGTCGTCGCGAATCCCGCGATGCGCGCGGGGCTGCGCGCGGAACTGCGACGCTCGATTCGCGACTCGCCATGGTCCGGGCACGCCCACAGCCTGCTCGCCAACCTCGAGATGCTCGACGGCGACTGGGCGGCGGCGATCGCCGAGCTCCGCGCCGCGCGCGCGATCCAGCCCAACCTGCCGGGACTGGACGCGCGCGAGAAGCAGGCGGGCGATTCGCTCGCGGCCCGGCGGGCAGGCACGAATCCCTGAGAGGGTGGATGCGGCCCGGGCGTCCCCGGCACGCGGTCGGAAGCCGCGCGCGCCGGGTTACGAAATCTCGCGTCCCGCGGTGATGCCGACGCGCAGGAGCGTTCCCATGCCGGGCTGTGCGGGCAGGTTCGGGATGCTGATCTTCGCGTGCGGGCCGGTGCGCTTGCGCGCGTGGTGGTTCGTCGCCGGGGCGACGGCCTTGCGCGTGGCGGGCCTGGGCTCCTCGGTCCGGGCCGCACCGGCCGGCGGGACCGGCGCCGCCGGATCGGCTGGCCTGGCGCCGGGCGATCCCGAAGGTTGGGCGCCGCGCGCCAGCGGCAGGTAACCGTCGTCGGAGGGCGCGGGCAGGCTGGCCTCGCGACGCGCTTGCTGGGGCGCGGACGCCGAACTGGCTTCGACGCCCGGGGCGGACTTCGGTTTCGGCTGGGCCTCGTCGCAAGTGCCGCCACCGCCGCGGTCGCCGGCGATGGACGGGGCCGCGATCGTCACCGCGAAAACGAACGCGGCGAGAGCGAGCATGGGACGGAGCATACGGGAGGCACGCGACATGACGGTTCCGCCACGGAGGCGCGGCGTCCCCATGACGGCCACGCGTGGGCGGCAATATACACCCGCCGGTGGGGTGGCCGTCGGCTTTTCCCTGACGGGTGTAAGGCCCTCGCAAGTTCCCGAAGGTGCGTCCGCCCCGGACCGGTGGGCGCCGCGCCGGGTGATGCCCGGAGGCGCGAGGGTGAGGGCGCGCGGGACCGGGCCGCCGCCGCCCGCATTCCCGAACGCGCTGTCGCGGCGATCCGCTCCCTGGCGCCGGCGGCGGCGCCGCGGGTCGGGCTAGCGCTCTTCCGGGTCGTAGGGCACGCCAACCGCCCGCGGCGCCACGGCCCGGCCGATGAAGCCGGCGAGTACCAGCATGGTGACCACGTAGGGCAGCGTCTGGAGCAGCTCGGCCGGGAACGCCGAGCCCTGCAGGCGGATCTGCAGGGCCTCGGCGGCGCCGAACATCAGACAGGCAGCGGCCGCGCCGACCGGGCTCCACTTGCCGACGATCATGGCCGCGAGCGCGATGTAGCCCCTGCCGCCCGTCATGCCGTCGGTGAACGAGTGCTGCTCGCTCGCCAGGTACGCGCCCGCGAGCCCGGCGAGCAGGCCGCACAGCAGGACTCCCGAGAAGCGAATGCGGGTCACGGAGAGTCCCAGCGTCGCCGGGGCCTCGGGACGCTCGCCGGTCGCGCGCAGGCGCAGCCCGAAGACCGTGCGGAACAGCAGGCGCTGGACGAGAAACACCAGCGCGAAGGTCGCCAGCACGAGCGGCGAGCCCAGCAGGGCGCCGACGCCCGGCAGGCCGTCCACCAGCGGCAGGTGCCATTGCGGCAGCCCGACCACGCGCGCCGAGTTGGACGAGGAATGGAAGACCTGCACGAGCACCAGGCGCGTGAGCCCGGCGGCCAGCAGGTTCAGGCCCAGCCCGCTGGTGATCTGGTCGGCGCGGAAGCGAACCGTGGCCTCGGCGTGCAGCCAGGCCATCGCCGCCCCGACCAGCAGCGCCGCGCCGACGCCCGCCCACGGGTTTCCGCTCCAGTACGCGCCGACCGTGTAGCCCAGCGCTCCGGCCAGCATGATGCCCTCGAGCCCGATGCAGATGACGCCGCCGCGTTCGCTGAGCGCCGAGCCCATCGCCGCCAGCGCGTAGGGCACGCTGATGCGCACGGCGGCGGCGAGGAAGAGCAGCACCTCCATCAGACGAGCCTCCGGGCGACGCGCTCGAGCACCGGCCGGGCCGTGATCGCGAACAGCAGCACGAGCGCCGTGAGCACCTCGACCAGCTCGCGCGGCACGCGCTGGTTCACGACCAGTCCGCCGTACGAGAGCGCGCCGAAGAACAGCGCCGCGACGATCACGCCGACGGGATGGTTGCGGCCGAGCAGCGCGACGGCGATGCCGATGAAGCCGGCCCCGCCCGGGAAGTCGAGCTCGAACCAGTGCTTGTAGCCGAGCACGAAGTTGGTGCCGCCCAGGCCCGCCACGGCCCCCGACAGCGTCATCGCCAGCGCCTGCGCGACGCCGGTGCGCACGCCACCGTACTCGGCCGCGGGCGCGTTCCAGCCCACCGCGCGCAGCTCGTAGCCGAGCCGGCTGCGGAACAGCAGCGCGCCGACCGCCGCGGCGAGCAGCAGGCCGATCAGCAGCGAGGCGTTGACGGGCGAACCGCGCAGCGCGGAGGACAGGAAATCGAGGCGCGGCAGTTCGGCCGCCGCCGCGATCGTCCGCGTCCGCACGGTGGCCGTCTCGAACAGCGACCGTCCCGCCCAGGAGACGAGCGCGAAGGCGATGAAGTTGAGCATGATGGTGTTGATCACCTCGTGCGAGCCGAAGCGCGCCTTGAGCACCCCGGGCACAGCGCCCCACGCGCCGCCCGCGAGCGCCGCGGCCAGCAGCGCCGCGGGCAGCGCCAGGGGCGCGGGCACGCGCAGGTAGGCGCCCGCGAGCGCGGCCGCGAATCCGCCCAGATACATCTGGCCTTCGACGCCGATGTTGAACAGGCCGGCGCGGAAGCCGAGCGCGACCGCGAGCCCGGTGAAGACGAGCGGCGTCGCGCGGAAGAGCGTCTGTCCGAGCCCGTAGCCCGTGCCGAACGCCTGCGAGGCGAGCAGTCCGTAAACCTCGAGCGGCCTCTCGCCGATCGCGGCGATGAACACGGCGCCGGCGAGCAGCGCCGCCGCCACGGCGACGAGCGGCGAGAGCGCGACGAGCAGCGCCGCGAGGCGCGGGCGCGGCGCGCTCACCCGCGGCCTCCGCTCTCCGGGAGGGCGCCGGGAGAAGGCGGCAGCGGGGAATCGGTGATGCCGGCGCGGCCGGTCATGTGCATCCCCAGCGTCCGCTCGTCGGTCGCCGCCGGGGTCGTCTCGTGCACGACGCGCCCTTCGTACAGCACGAGGACGCGGTCGGCGAGCGCCAGGATCTCGGACAGCTCGCTCGAGACGAGCAGCACCGCGCGGCCGGCTTCGCGCTCGGCGAGCAGCCGGCGATGAATGAGGTCAATGGCGCCGAGGTCCACGCCGCGCGTCGGGTGCGCGGCGAGGATGGCGACCGTGGCGGGCGCGCCGGGGCTGCGCGGCGACAGCTCGCGGGCCGCGACCAGCTTCTGCTGGTTGCCGCCGGAGAGCCGCCCCGCGCGCTGGCGCGGTTCGCGCGGTCGCACGTCGAAGGCTTCGAGCTTCGGAACGGCGAGCCGCTCGAGCGCGCGCGGATCGAACCACGGCCCGGCGACGAGGCCGCGGTCGCGCTGGCGGCCGAGCACGAGGTTCTCGGCCAGCGTCATCTCGGACACGATGCCGCGGCGCAACCGGTCGCCGGGAATGTGCGCGAGCCCCGCGTCGCGGTGGGCGCGCGCGCCGCCCGCGACGGCGCGCCCGCCGATGGCGATCGAGCCGCGCGCGGCCGGGCGCAGTCCCGCCAGGCACTCGACCAGTTCGTGCTGGCCGTTGCCCTCGACGCCCGCGATGCCGACGATCTCGCCCGCCCGCACGGCGAGCGAGACGCCGCGCACCGCCGGCAGCCCGCGCGCGTCGCGCACCTCGAGACCTTCGGCCGCGAGCACGACGCTCCCCGGCGCGCGGGCGGAGCGCCCGGCGAGCGGCGCCGGAACGTGGCCGACCATCAGCTCCGCCATGCGCGCGGGTGGCATTTCGGCGATCGGCCCTCCGCCGACCACGCGGCCGCCGCGCATCACCGTGACGCGGTCGGCGAGCGCCCGCACCTCGGCGAGCTTGTGGGTGATGAGCACGATCGTCGTGCCGCCTTCGCGCAGCGCCCGCAGCACGCCGAACAGCTCGTCCACCTCCTGCGGGGTGAGCACCGCGGTCGGCTCGTCCAGGATCAGCACGCGCGCGCCACGGTGCAGCGCCTTGAGGATCTCGACGCGCTGCTGCGCGCCGACCGAAAGCTGCGAGATGCGCGCCCCGGGATCCACCGGCAGGTGGTGACGCGCCGACAGCCCGGCGACGATGCGCTCGGCCTCGCGCGGGCGAAATGCTCCGAGCGAGGCGTGCGGCTCGCGACCGAGCGTGACGTTCTCGGCGACCGTCAGGGTCTCGACCAGCATGAAGTGCTGGTGGACCATGCCGAGCCCCGCATGCATGGCGTCCTCGGGCCCGCGAAAGCGCACCGCGCGCCCGGCCACCTCGATGCGCCCGGCGTCCGGCTGCAGGAGGCCGTACAGGCACGCCATGAGCGTGCTCTTGCCCGCGCCGTTTTCGCCGACGATCGCGTGCACCTCGCCGGGGGCGAGATCGAGCGAGACGTCGTCGTTGGCGACGCAGGTGCCGAAGCTGCGGCGGATGCCGAGCAGGCGCACGGCGGGAGCGGACATGAACGCGAAAGGTACGCGCGCGCGCCGCGCGCGGTCCAGAACGGCCCGGGCGCGGGCGCTTCAGCGAATCCGGAAGAGCAGGATGCAGCCGGCGGGCATCGCGTCGGGCACGCGCGGCCACAGGGCGCTGCAATCCACGCGCACCGGCACGTCCGTTCGCCCTCCGCGGGTGCGCGCGCGCTGGCTCAGCCCGACGAAGAAGTAGCTGCTGATCGCGAGCCAGTCGCTCTCGGGACCGGGCGTGCCGCCGAGGTAGGGAACGTAGTCCAGGCCGTACACCGCCGGATCGGTCGTGCCGTGGTAGAGGAGGTGGACCCGTCCGATGCCGCGCGCGCGCATCTCGTCGCGCAGCGCGATCAGGCCCTGGCCCCAGTCCACGTTGGAGTCGTTGACGATCCATTGGCCGCGTGCGGGCCCGCCGGCGACCGCGTTGTAGAAGGAGAGGTGCCAGGGCGCGTGCGCGCCGGCCTCGATCGCCTGGACGCACGCGAGGGCCGCGGCGGCACGCCGCCAGAAGGCGCCGTCGCCGGCCCGCGCCGACGCGAGGGCGCCGAGCGACACCGCGAGCGCCGGGACGACGGGCAGCACGTAGCGGATGCCGATTCCGAGCCGGCCGACGAACGTCGCGACGCCGAGGAAGAGCGCCGCCAGCGCGAGCGGCCAGAGCCATCGTCGCGGCCGCGGGCGGCGGGCGAACGCGTAGGCGACGAGCAGCCCGAGCGCGCCGAGGAATCCGAGCGGCCATTTCGCGGCCAGGGCCACGGGGAAGTAGGCGAGCGGCATTTCCGGGTGGACCTTGCCGAGCAGGTAACTCGGCGTCCTGCCGGCCTGCGACTCGACGGCCTGCCGGTCGAAGCCCAGGACCCAGGTGTCCGGCAGCGGCAGGCGGGCGTGCGGCCAGCGGGCCTGCAGCGCGCGGAAGCTCGCGGATTCGAACGGCATCGCGCTCAGCGGTTCGAACGACGTGCGGCCGAGATAGCCCGCCTGCAGCGCGAGGAGCGTGCCCGGCACGAGCAGGACGAAGCCGAGCGCGACGCGCACCGGATGGCGGACGCGGCGCGCGGCCAGCTCGACCAGGGCCAGCACGAGCATCAACGGCGGCAGGAAGACGGCGGTGAAGCGGACCAGGAACGTGAACGCGACTCCGGCGGCGCTCGCGCCCCACGCCTGCCAGCGACCCGCGCGCACGAAGGCCTGCCAGCAGAACAGCGTGAACGTGAATCCGAGCGCGGTCGGCAGGTCCATGGTCACGACGCCGGCGTGGGCGAGCGCTTCGGGAGCGAACGCATAGAAGCCCAGCGCGAGGAGTCCGCCGCGCGAGCCCCACAGCCGCCGCGCCCAGCGCCAGGCCACCAGCGCGAGCAACGCCGAGAGCGCGATGACGACCAGCCGGCCGGCGAAGAACACCCGGTGGTAGCGGTCGGCGTTCAGGCGCATGAACGCCGCGCCGACCCGCCCCTGTTCGCCGTCTCCGAGGTCCTCCCGGCGCGGCACGCGGGCGCCGGCGGCCAGCGCGGCCGCTCCCGCGAGCGCCTTGACGAGGGGCGGGTTCACCGCGGAGACCCGCAGTTCGCCGGTCGCCGCCTCGAGCACTCCCGCGGGGAGGTGGAAGTTCTCGTCGAAGGTCACGCTCTGGCGCGCCGCGCCCCAGACGGCCAGCGCGACGTGGAACGCGACGAGCAGCGCGACGGCCAGCCGCTCCCGCGCGCGGGGCAGCGGCGCCCGCGCGCGAGCTGCGGGATGCGCGGACGCGGAGCGCCTCGCACGCGCTTTTCGGGGGCTCGGCACGGCGCAATCTAGCCCGGGCGACGCACGCGCCGCCAGCCGCAGGCGCCCCATGCGCGCGCGCGGACGAGCCGCCGGCGGCACCGCCGCCACGATCGCCGCTGCGCCGCGGTTCGGGCTCGTGCGCGCGGCGGATCCCGCCGGGGCGCACGCGTTGCCGGCCGCGCCCGGCCGGGGCAATCTGCCGGGAACCCGCGAGGAAGCCGCCCCATGAAGACCGTGTTCCTGTCGTTCGCCGCCCTCGTCTTCGTCGTCGTCGTGCTGTCGGCCGTCGCACAGGCACGCTGGCGCGCGGGCACGGCCGCGGAAGTGGCACGGCTCGAAGCGGCCGCGCCGCGGGAGTCGCCCGGGCGCTTCGATCCCGCGGCGCTCGACAGCCTGCCTGCGCCGGTCGCGCGCTATCTGCGCGCCGCGCTGCGCGACGGCACGCCACTCGTGCGCCACGCGACGATCCGTCACGCCGGCGAGTTCCGCGCCGACACCACGGGCGGCGCGTGGGTGCCGCTGCGCTCGAGCGAGCATTTCACGGCGCTCTCGCCCGGATTCGTCTGGGACGCGCGCATTCGCATGGCGCCCTTCGCCGACGCCTGGGTGCGCGACGAACTGATCGCGGGTGTCGCGGCGATGCGCGCCCGGGTGGCGGCGGTGGCGACGGTCGCGGATGTCGCTGGAACGCCCGCGCTGGCCGCGGGCGCGCTGCACCGCTGGCTCGGCGAGGCGGTCTGGTTCCCGACCGCGCTGCTGCCGTCGCGGTTCCTGCGCTGGTCGGCCGTGGACGACTCGACCGCGGCCGCCACGGCGACCGCCGGCGCGGCGACCGTCTCGCTGGTCTTTCACTTCGGCCCCGATTCGCTGCCGCGATTCGCCGAAACCCCGGCGCGCATGCGTGACGTGGGCGGCGTCGGGGTGCCGACGCCGTGGCGCGCGCGCCTGTGGGCCTGGCAGTGGCGCGGCGGCATGCGCGTGCCGACGCGCAGCGAGGTCGAATGGGGACTGGCCTCGGGGCCGCGGCCCTACTGGCGCGCCACCGTCACCGAGGCGGTCTACGAATAGTCCGCGCGTCGGCCCCGTTACGGCGCGCGCCGCACCACCATCACCGTGACGTCGTCCTCGTAGGGTTTGCCCGGGCAGTGCTCGCCGAGGCGCTTCATGAGCGCGCGCACGGCCTCCTCCGCGGGCAACCGGCGCGTTTCCTTGAGCCACTTGTGCAGGCGCTTCATGCCGAACGGCTCGCCCCAGGTGGTGCCGCGCTCGAACACGCCGTCGCTGTAGAGCACGAGCGTCGAGCCGCGCTCCACGTGCGCGTGCCCGAGCCGGTAGCGCGAGCTGGGGTCCGGTCCGAGCACAAGGCCGCCCACCGACAACTCGCGGATGCCGTGCGCGTCCAGCAGCAGGGCCGGGGGATGGCCGGCGTTCACGTACGAGAAGTCGCCGTTCGTGTCCAGTTCGCCGAAGACCAGCGAGATGAAGCGCGAGGCGAGGCCGCTGCGGTGGATGACGCGGTTGAGCTTCTCGACCGCGGCGACGATCTTCAGGTCGTGCTCGACGCCCATGCGCAGGCCGACCGCGACGTCGCGCGCCTGCAGCGCGGCCGGCAGTCCGTGCCCGGAGGCGTCGGCGACCGCGAGGCCGAGCGTGCCCGGGCCGACGGGAAGGAAGTCGTACAGGTCGCCGCCCACCGTCGTCGCGGGCGAGCTCAGTGCGAAGATGTCGTAGCCCTCGAAGGCGCAATGGCCCGGCGGCAGCAGGCTCATCTGGATCGCGCGCGCCTGCTCGATCAGGTCGGTGAGCGCGCTCTTTTCGAGATGCTGGCGCATGGCGTAGAGCAGCGAGTTCAGCGCGGCCATCAGGTCCGACTTGCCGGGTGAGCGCTCGAGCGAGCCGCGGGCGGGACCGAGCAGCACGAGCAGCGGTCCGTCGGCGCTGCCGACCCCCAGCAGTCCGACGCGCCCCGGCCCCATGTCGCCCACCCAGGGCAGTTCGCGGATCGCGTCGTCGCCGGCGCTCGAGAAGCGGCGGGCCAGGTCCGGGCCGATGTCGGGGCGTTCGGCGCCGAACGTCTTCGGCGCGGCGAAGCCGTCCTTGCGCCGCTCGTAGACCTGGATGGAAGCGACCGCGAGCGAATCCTTGAGCGCATCGAGCAGCGCCGGCGCGATGCGCGCGGCGAACTTCTCCGGCGCCTTGAGGCGTGAAGCCGAGGCGAAGATCTTCTCGAGGCTGCGGTAGAAACTCTTGGACTGGATCATGGCGTGCGACCTGCGCGTGGGAGGGGGCGGGGACGGCCGGCGCACGTTACGCGGCGCGGCTCCGAGAGGGAAGTCGGCGAAAGGCGCGGCCGCGAGCGTGCCGCATCCGCGCGTCAGCCGCCGGACTCCCCGGAACGCCCGGCGAGGCCTTCGTAGGTGAAGCGCACGTTCTCGCGGTGCACGTCGTTCATCGGGTAGGCGGCGTCCTTGCCGACGTAGTCCATCGCCTGCAGGTCGGCCTGCGTCTCGACCAGCGAACGGCCGCGTGCGCGCGAGGACTCGACCCGCTGCTCGAGCACGAGCAGGTAGTCGAGGTCCCGCAGCAGCCGGCGGTACGCGCTCGCCCGGCCGGTCGCAACCGGCCCGTGTCCCGGCACGAGCGTGCGAACGTCCTCCTGCTCGAACACCCAGTGCAGCGCCTTCAGCGTCTGGCGGTAGACCCAGGGCGGTGCGTCGAGCCACGGGACCTCGATGTCGCTCAGCATGTCGGCGGCGACGAACACGCCGCCGGCGGGAATGAAGAACGCGACCTGGCTGGCGCAATGCCCGGGCGCGTCGTAGGCGATCAGGTCGAACGGGCCGAGCCGCAGCGCGGCGGTCCCGCGCACCGCGAGGTCGGGCAGGAACGGCGCGAACGGCCCCGGCCAGGCCTCGCCCGCGCCCTCGATCCAGCGCTTCGCGTCCGCCTCGATGACGGCGGCGTCGCGCTCGAGCTCGTCGGCGAAGCCGACGTGGGCGACGGTGGTGGCGGCGGGAAAGTAGGGCCGCCCGAGCACGTGGTCCCAGTGCGGATGCGTGAACGCGAGCGCCACCTGCTCGAAGCGCGGCGCGCGCGAGGCGACGAACGCGGCGAGGTCGGCCATCTCGGACGGCAGCACCCCGGGATCGAACACGACCGCGTGCCCGTCGCGCGCCAGCACCAGCGAGTTCATCTCGTAGGCGCGGCTCCTGCGCACGAACACGCCGTCGCCCAGGTCGGTCCAGGGATCCGGCAGGGCGCTGATTTCCACGTCAGGGCGTCGTCGGCACGACGATCTCGCCGCGGACGATGCGCGCCTGCAGCGAGTCCACCCGCGCCTTGACCGCGTCGGGAATGAGCGCCTTGTTGCGGTCGTCGTACACCCACGTCACGCCGTGGTCGGCCAGCCCGAACGTCCGCACGCCGCCCTCGAAGCGGTTCTCCTTCGCTGCCCGGATCGTCTCGAGGACCGCGGTGTCCACCCGCTTGACCATGCTCGTCAGGATGGCGCCGGGCGCCTCGTCGTACTGGTCCGAATCCACTCCGATGGCGAGCTTGTGCAGGGCCCGCGCCGCCTCGAACACGCCGAGCCCGGTCGAGCCCGAGGCGTGATAGATCACGTCGGCTCCGGCATGGTACTCGGCGAGCGCCAACTCCTTGCCCTTGGTCGGGTCCTTGAAGGCGTTGCCGGTGTTGCCCGCGTATTTCACGAGCACCTCGCACTTCGGGTCGGCGGCCTTGACGCCGGCGACGTAGCCCGCCTCGAACTTCTTGATGAGCGGGATGGACATGCCGCCGACGAATCCCACCTTGTGGGTCTTCGAGGTCAGCGCCGCGAGCGCTCCGACCAGGTAGGAGCCCTCCTCCTCACGGAACTCGAGCGCGACGAGGTTGGGCGGCAGCGTGTCGTCCGGATTCAGGGTGTAGTCCACGCACGCGAACTCCTTGTCGGGAAATTCCTTCGCCAGCGCGCGGATGTCGTCGCTGAACAGGAAGCCGACGCCGAAGATCAGTTTCGCGGGCCCGTTGGCGAGCTGACGCATCTGCGCCTCGCGGTCCGCGCCCTCGCTGGTCTCGAGCGTCGTGTAGCGGATGCCCAATTCCTTCTGCGCGGCCTCGAGCCCGGCGTAGGCGGCGTCGTTGAAGGACTTGTCGCCGCGGCCGCCGATGTCGAAGACGAGGCCGACCTGCATCGGACCGGCCGCTCCCCCGGGCGCGCCCGCGCCGGACGACGACGACTTACCGCACCCGGCGGCGAACGGAACGAGGGCGAGCAGCGCGAGCGCGGCGGCGACGGGACGACGGACGTTCATGGGTGCCCTCGGGAAACTCGTGGATGGGGGCCGCGGCCTGCGCCCTGCGGCCGAGATCGAAGCAGCGCCGGCAGCGCGCCTCGTAGAGATCGGCGCCGCCCACGACCACGCGGCCCCCGCGGGCGACCTTGCGGTAGGTGCGGTTGGCCGGCGCGCCGCACACCATGCAGATGGCGAGCGTCTTGGTGATGTATTCGGCGATCGCCAGCAATTGCGGCATGGGTTCGAACGGCTGGCCCATGTAGTCCTGGTCGAGCCCCGCGACGATGACCCGCTTGCCCTGCCGCGCGAGCCGCTCGCAGACCTCGATCAGCCCCGGGCCCAGGAACTGGCCCTCGTCAATGCCGATGACCTGCGCCTCGTGCGCCCAGCGCAGCACGTCCTTCGCCGACTTGACGGCGCGCGAGGGGATCTTGAGCTCGCTGTGCGAAACGATGTGGTCCTTCGCGTAGCGGTCGTCGATCAGCGGCTTGAAGATCTCGACCCGCTGGCGGGCGATCTGCGCCCGGCGCAGGCGGCGGATCAGCTCCTCGGTCTTGCCGGAATACATGCTGCCGACGATGACCTCGATCCAGCCGCTGCCCGCGCGGGGCGGAATGTGCTCGTCCATAGGGCGCGCAGGCTAGCCCGCGCCGTTCCGCCGCCGCAAGCCGGGGCCGCGGGGATGCGCCCGGGTGGAGGCTGCGGCAGAATGCGGCGTGCCGCGCTCGCCGGACGGGGAGCGCGCGCGCCGCGCCGGCCGTGCCCGCGCCCCCCGCGGGCGACGAAAGACCACCTTCCCGCAACCCCGAGGAGTCGCGAACCATGGGCGTACTCAATCTCCTTCTGCACACGCTGCACATCGCCGCCGGCGTCCTGTGGGCCGGCGGCGCGATCCTGATGGGCCTGTTCATCGTGCCGTCGGTGCTCGCGACCCGGCCCGAGAGCGGCCGGTTCATGCAGGAGCTGACCGGTCCACGCCGGCTGCTGGTGTTCCTGCCGGTCGTCGCCACCATCACCGTGGTCTGCGGGCTGGCGATGTTCTCGCCCGCGCTGGGCAACCTCGACGCGGGCGTGATGCGCTCGCCGCGAGGCATCGCGCTGTCGCTCGGCGCGCTGCTCGCGCTGGGAGCCTATTTCGAGGGTCTGATGGTCAACACGCCTTCGGCGTCGAAGCTCGGCCGGCTCGGTCGCGCGATCGCCGCTTCGGGGGCCGCGCCGACGGCCGAGCAGGCGCAGCAGGCGCAGGCGCTGCAGACGAAGCTCGCGCGCGGCGCGGCGCGTGGCGCGTGGATGCTGATCGTCGCGGTGATCTGCATGGCCGCGGCACGCTGGCTGTAGGCGGCCGGCCGGCCCGCAGCCGCGGGCCGGTGACGCGCCGCCGCCGGGCGGGCGCGCGCGCGGCACACGGCGGGCGTATGCTGCGGCCCGGCCGCCGCCTGCGTGGAGTAGGGGGATCGCATGAGTGAAATACGCGTCGGACGCGAACTGCTCGGCCAGCTGACGGAAGCCTCCCGCCTCGAGTGGCTCGTCACCAACGGCATCGGCGGCTACGCCAGCGGCACCGTCGGCGGAGCGCTGACGCGGCGCTACCACGGGCTGCTGGTGGCGGCGAAGAAACCGCCCGTCGAGCGCACGCTGCTGCTCGCCAAGCTCGCCGAGCGTGTGCAGGTGGACGGGGAGTGGATCGACCTCGACCTGAACCACTGGGCCGGCGGCACCTCGAGCCCGCTCGGGCACCTGCATCTCGAATCGTTCGTCCTCGAGGGCAGCGTGCCGTGCTGGACGTGGGCGATCGGCGACGTGCGGCTCGAGAAGCGCGTGTGGATGGAGCAGGGCGAGAACACGACCTACGTGCAGTACCGGCTCGCCGCGTCGCCCGCGGCCGTCGCGCTGTCGCTGCGCGCGCTCGTCAACCACCGCGACCATCACGCGACGATGGGCCGCGGCGACGCGCAGGCGAACGTCGAGCCGGTGACCGGCGGCGTGCGGGTGGAAATGGCGACGGACGGCCTGCCGCTGTTCCTGATCGCCGAGGGCGCCGAAGCGAAGCTCGCCCACGTCTGGTACCGGGCGTTCACGCTGCAGGTCGAAACCGAACGCGGGCTCGACGACCGCGAGGACCACCTGCTGGCCGCCGAGTTCATTCGCACGCTCGAGCCGGGCGAGGCGTTCACGGTCGTCGCCAGCACCCGCCACGACGCGGCGCGCGGGGCGCTGTCGCTGACCGGCTCGCTGCTGCGCCGGCGCGCGCACGACAAGTCGCTGCTCGAGGCGTGGACCGCCCGGCAGGGCCGGCTCGCCGGCGGGGCGCCGGACTGGATCCGTCGGCTCGTGCTGGCGGCCGACGCGTTCGTGGTCGGGCGCGGATCGCTGACCGACGCGACGCCGCGCGGCGCGCTGGGGTCGCCGCGGACGGTGCTGGCCGGCTACCCGTGGTTCACCGACTGGGGGCGCGACACGATGATCGCGTTGCCCGGCCTGCTGCTCACGACCGGCCGCGCCGACCTCGCGCGCGCCGTGCTCGCGACGTTCGCGCGGCACCTGGACCAGGGCATGCTGCCGAACTGCTTTCCGGACGACGGCTCGGCGCCCATCTACAACACGGTGGACGCGGCGCTGTGGTTCTTCCGCGCGGTCGAGGCCTACGTCGAGTCCACCGGCGACGTCGGGCTGCTCGCGGACCTCTACCCGGCGCTCGAGGACGTCGGCGCCTGGTACGAGCGCGGCACGCGCTTCGGCATCCGCGTGGATCCGCACGACGGGCTCGTCACGCAGGGCGCCGCCGGCGTGGCGCTCACCTGGATGGACGCGCGCGTGGACGACTGGGTGGTGACGCAGCGCAAGGGCAAGCCGGTCGAGGTGAACGCCCTCTGGTACTCGGCCCTGTGCACGCTCGCGCGCTTCGCGAGGAAGCTCGGCGCGTCGGACCAGGGCTACAACGACCTCGCGCGGCGCGTGACGCTGTCGTTCGAGCGTTTCTGGAACGCGGAGGCGGGCTGCCTGTACGACGTGATTGACGGGCCCAACGGTCCCGACGCGTCGCCGCGCCCCAACCAGATCTTCGCGGTCTCGCTTCCCGACTCGCCGCTCGAGCCGGCCCGCCGCCGGGCGGTGGTCGAAGCCGTCGGGCGCTCGCTGCTGACCTCGTACGGACTGCGCAGCCTGGCGCCCGGACACCCCGAGTACCGCGGGCACATGACCGGCGACCGCAGGACGCGCGACGGCGCCTATCACCAGGGCACGGTCTGGACCTGGCTGCTGCCGCACTACGCGCTCGCGCACTTCCACGCGTTCGGCGACCGTGACGCGGCGCTGCGTCTGCTGGATCCGCTGCAGGATCTGGAATACGCGGGCGCGCTGGGCACGCTGCCCGAGGTCGCCGACGGCGACGCGCCGCACACCCCGCGCGGCTGCTTCGCGCAGGCGTGGACCGTGGCCGAGACGCTGCGCGCCTGGCACGAGCTGGCCGCGGCGCCGCGACGGGATTCGGGCGCGGCCGCGCGCCGCCCCTTTCGTTCCGCGGCCGTGAAGCAGGAATGAAGTCCGGGATGGCGGAAGCGGATCGGGCGGGCGGGCCGCGGCGCACGACCGACCGCTTCGCGGGGCCGCGACGCGGCGCCGAGCGCGATTGTTTTTGCGTGCGCCGCCCGCGGCCGCGCTGCTAACGTCCCGCGGTCCATTCCCCGACGTCCTCCCCGAGGCTTCCCTCCGCCATGGCGCTCGCCGTCGGCACCCGGCTCGGTCCCTACGAAATCCTCGCTCCGCTCGGCGCCGGCGGCATGGGCGAAGTCTATCGCGCGAGGGACATGCGTCTCGGCCGCGAGGTCGCGATCAAGGTGCTGGCGGAGCACCTGTCCGCCGACACGGAGGTGCGCACGCGCTTCGAGCGCGAGGCGAGGACCGTCTCGAGCCTGAACCACCCGAACATCTGCACGCTGTTCGATGTCGGACACGCCACGGCGGAGGCCGGCTCGGGGGCGATCGACTACCTCGTGCTCGAGCTGGTCGAGGGCGAAACGCTCGCGGAGCGGCTGCGCCGCGGCGCGCTGCCGGGCGGCGAGCTGGTGCGGATCGGCATCCAGATGGCCGACGCGCTCGACCGCGCGCACCGCGCGGGAGTGATCCACCGGGACCTCAAACCCGGCAACATCATGCTGACGCGCTCGGGTGCGAAGCTCATGGACTTCGGCCTCGCGCGCGCGGCCGCCACGGCTGCGAGCGGCGGCGGGACCTCGGGCTCGGCGCTCACGCAGTCGCCGACGGTCGGGCGGTCGCTGACGGCCGAGGGGACGATCGTCGGCACCTTCCAGTACATGGCGCCCGAGCAGCTCGAAGGCCGCGAGGCCGACGCGCGCAGCGACCTCTGGGCGCTCGGCTGCGTGCTCTACGAGATGGCGACGGGCAGGCGCGCGTTCGAAGGCCGCAGCCAGGCGAGCCTGATCGCCGCGATCCTCGAGCGCGAGCCGGCGCCGATCGCGGAGGCTCCCCCGGGTGTGCCGTCCGGAACCAGCGCCCCGCCGCAGGGGCTCGAGCGGGTGATCCGCAACTGCCTCGCCAAGGATCCGGAGGAGCGCAGCCAGGCGGCGCACGATGTGAGGCTGCAGTTGCAGGGCATCGCCGAGAACGCGGGAGGGCCGGGCGGCGGTTCGACCGCGCCCGCGCCGGCCACGGCCGCGGCGACGCCCGCGGGTGGCGGGCGGAGCGCGGGGGTCGCGTGGTCGGTCGCGGCCCTCGCGCTCGGCGGCGCGGCGCTCTTCGGCTGGGTCTGGCCGCGAATACAACCGGTCGGGCCCGACTTCCGCTTCAACCCCGCCACCGATGCGCCCGGCGTCACCGATGCCAATTGGCCGCGCGTCTCGCCCGACGGCCGCTCGCTCCTTTTCCAGTCGTCCGACTCGACCGGCCTCGAGCGGGCGTGGGTGCTGCCCCTCGACGACACGAAGCCGCGGCTCATCGCGGGCGCGGAGGGCCTGCAGCGCGCCTACTGGTCGCCGGACAGCCGCGAGATCGCGTTCGTGGCCCAGGACAAGCTCCAGAGGCTGCCGGTCGCGGGCGGCTCGGCGGTGATCGTCTGCCCCGCGCCCGGCGGTTCCGACCTGAGCTGGGGCTCGAAGGGCATGATTCTGCTCGACGGCGAGACGACGGATTCCCTGAGCGTCGTTCCGGCCGGAGGCGGCGAGTTGCGCCCGGCGACCCGAATCGATCGCGCGGATCGCGAAGTCGGCAGCGCGTGGCCATGCTTTCTGCCCGATGGCGAACATTTCCTGTTCGCGGGCACGCGCTCCGACGGAACCGGAAGCACCATCCGGCTGGGACGCCTGGGCTCGCTCGACTCGAAGCTGCTCGGCCGCACGGAGGGCCGCGTCGAGTACGCGCCGGGAGGCTGGGTGCTGTTCGTGCGCGGCTTCTCGCTGCTCGCGCAGAAGCTGGACGTGGGTGCGGCGAGGCTCAGAGGCGAGCCCATCACGCTCGTGGACGACCTGCGCGTCGGGCCGGCACTGGGAAACTTCTCCGTGTCGGCGAACGGGGTGCTTGCGTTCGCGCGCTCTGCGATGGACGCCGTCGGTGAGCTGCACGTCGCCGATCGCGCGGGTTCGCAGGATGCGCGGGTGCTCGCGCGGGGGACGGTGGGCAACCCGGCGTTCTCGCCGGATGGCCGGCGAGTGCTCTTCGAGCGCAGGGGCGGGGCGGACGTGGCCTGGGGCGACGTGGAGGTCCTCGACCTCGTACGCGGCACCGACACGCGGCTGACCTTCACCGGCGGCAGCGCGGTCGGGTCGGCGTGGTCGCCGGACGGGCGGCGCTTCGCCTACACCCGCATCCCGCGCGAGGTCCCGGGCAAGGTCGTGATCGGCTCGGCCGACGGGCTCGGCGAGCAGGACTCGCTCGACCTTCCGGCCACTGGCGCATTCCTGTCGCAGTGGTCACCCGACGGGAAGCGCCTCGTGGCCTTCAGCGCACCGCCTTTTCGCGCCCTGTGCGCGTCCCTCGAAGGTGGGGATCGAGCGTTCCGGCCGCTCGGGGAGCGTACGTCGGCCGTGCTGAACCCGCGCATCTCACCCGACGGCCGCTGGCTCGCCGCCACGTACGGCGTCTCTCCGAACTTCTACGCCGAGGTGTGGAGTCTGGCCGGCCCTCCCGGCCGCTGGCAGATCTCGAACGCAACCGGACGCCGGCCCGTGTGGACGAAAGGCGGCCGGGAGATCATCTACGAAGGCTTGGATGGCCGGCTGATGGCGGTGGAGATCGACACCACCTCGGGGTTTCATGCCGGCACGCCGAAGGCGCTGTTTCCACTGCCGCTGCGCTCGTTCGACAAAGCCGTGGCAAGCTGGGGGTGCGACGCGAGCGGCGAACGCTTCCTGCTCGTCACCCGTGCGCGCGCGCACGGGAACTCGCGAGGCATCGAGGTGGTGACCCGATTCCAATCCCTCGTGAACCGGAAGTAGGAAAGGCAAGGCCGAAGGCTCGAACCATGACCCGGCTGGGTCCGTACGAAATCCTCGCGCCGCCCGGCGCCGGCGGGATGGGCGAGGTGTCCGCGCGAAGGACACCCGGCTCGGCCGCGAGGTCGCGGTCAAGGCGCTGCCCGGGCACCTGAGCGCGAACGAGGACGTCCGCGCGCGCCGCCGACGCCGCGAAGCGGCCGGGCAGCGGCACGTCGGGCTCCGCGCTCACGCAGTCGCCCATGGCGCAGGCGCTGACGACCGCGGGCACGATCGTCGGCACCTACCAGTGCATGGCGCCCGAGCAGCTCGAGGGCCACGAGGCCGACGCGCGCAGCGACATCTGGGCGATGGGCTGCGTGCTCTACTCGTTCCGCGGCCGTGAAGCAGGAATGAAGTCCGGGATGGCGGAAGCGGATCGGGCGGGCGGGCCGCGGGGCTCGCCCGCCCGGGTTTTTTTCCTGCGCCGCGCGCGACTCCGCTGCTAACGTCCGGCGGTCCTGGTCCTTCCCACCCTCCGAGACCTTCCTTCGCATGAACCTCACCGCCGGCGCGCGGCTCGGCCCGTACGAAATCCTCGCTCCTCTGGGCGCCGGCGGCATGGGCGAGGTCTTCCGCGCCCGCGACACGCGGCTCGGGCGCGACGTGGCGATCAAGGCGCTGCCCGCGGCGTTCGCGCAGGATGCCGAACGGCTGGCACGCTTCGAGCGCGAGGCGCGGCTGCTGGCGTCGCTGAACCACCCGAACGTCGCCGGCATCCACGGCGTCGAGGAAGTCGCGGGCGCGCGCTACCTGGTGCTCGAGTTCGTGGACGGCGAGACGCTCGAGGCGCGCCTGAAGCGCGGGGCGCTGCCGCTCGACGAGGCGCTCGACGTGGCCCGGCAGGTGGCCGCCGGAGTCGAGGCCGCGCACGAGGCGGGCGTCGTGCACCGGGACCTCAAGCCCGGGAACGTGATGCTGACCGCGAGCGGCGGGGTCAAGGTGCTCGACTTCGGGCTCGCCAAGGGCGGCGGCGCGGGCGCCTCGTCCTCCTCGGACCCGAACCTGTCGGCGTCGCCGACGCTGGCGCACGCCGCGACGAGCGCGGGCGTGATCCTCGGGACGGCGGCCTACATGAGCCCCGAGCAGGCGCGCGGCAAGGCGGTGGACCGGCGCACGGACATCTGGTCGTTCGGCTGCGTGCTCTACGAGTGCCTGAGCGGGCGGCGGGCCTACGACGGCGAGACGGTCAGCGACATGGTCGCGAGGATCCTCGAGCGCGAACCGGACTGGTCGGCGCTGCCGGCCCCGACTCCGCCGCGGCTGGTGGCGCTGCTGCGGCGCTGCCTGACGAAGGACGCGAAGCAGCGCCAGCGCGACATCGGCGACGTGCGGCTGGAGCTCGAAGCGATCGCCGCCGGCGGGAGCGGCGAGGCGGGGGGCGCGACGCCCGGCGCGCGTCGCGGGCCGCCGGCGTGGGCGCTGGCTGCGGGCGCGGCCGCGCTGCTGGCGCTGGGAGCGGCCTCGGCGCTGCTGCTGGCGCCGCGCGGCGGGCCGGCGCCGGTCATGCGCGTGTCGGTGTTGCCGCCCGAGAACGCGGTCGTGGACGACGATCAGGCGCACACGACGATCTCCCCCGACGGGACGCGCATCGCGTTCGTCGCCACGGACTCCTCCGGCGTCTCGCAGCTCTGGGTGCGCGAGCTGTCCGTCCCGGCGGCGCGGCCGCTTCCGGAAACGCAGGATGCGATCCTGCCGTTCTGGTCGCCCGACAGCCGCTTCATCGGCTTCTTCGCGGCGGGAAAGCTGAAGAAGACCGACGCCGCCGGCCGCGCGGTGCAGGTCCTGTGCGACGCCCCCGACGGCCGCGGCGGCGCGTGGAGCCGGAAGGGTTTCATCGTCTTCGCCCCGGCTTCGGTCGGGCCGCTGATGCGCGTGAGCGAGGCCGGCGGCGCGGCCACGGCGGCCACCCGGCTCGACACGACCCGCGGCGAGCGGGCGCACCGCTTTCCGTTCCTGCTCGCCGACGGGGAGCGATTCGTCTACGTCGTCCTCGGAGACAGCTTCGGGGCGCGACTGGGATCGAAGGACGGCTCCAGCCGCGTGCTCGATCTGCCGCTCGGCGGCGCTCCCGTGTGGGCGCCGGGCGACTGGCTGGTGTTTCCGCGTGACGGCGCGCTGCTGGCGCAGCGCTTCGACCCGGCCAGCGGCCGGGCCCGCGGCGAGGCGCGGGTGCTCGGCGCCGCCCCCTTCGCCAGCCGCTACGGCGGTGCGCCGGGGGCCTCGGTTTCCGGCAACGGAGTGCTCGTGCAGCGTCGCCGCTCGCAGGGCTTGTCCGAGCTCGTGTGGCTGGACCGCTCCGGCCACGTCGCCGACCGGGTTTCGACGGAGCCCGGCTCCTTCCACGACCTGAGCCTTTCGCCCGACGGCACTCGTGCCGCGCTCATCCGGGATGAAGCCGGCGACCAGGCCGACGTGTGGACCATCCAGCTCGGCTCGGGGCTCTCCGCACGGCTGACCGCGGACCAGAGGCACCCCGAGAAACCCGTGTGGTCACCCGACGGTCGCTGGATCATCTATTCGGCGCTGTCCGGTCCCGTGCGTACGCTGTTCCGCAAGCGCTCGGACGGCGCCGGAGCGCCGGAGTCCCTGCTGCACGGCCGGACGACCTTCGCCGATCCGCTCGGCTGGACACCGGACGGAGCCGGACTGCTCGTTCGCGAACTCGACGGAGCGACGGGCGAGGACGTGTGGGTGTGGAGCCCGGGTCCCGATTCGGGCCTTCGGCCCGTGTTGCGGACGCGCTTCCACGAGGAGGACGCGAGTCTTTCGCCCGATGGCCGCTGGCTGGCCTATCGCTCCAACGAGTCGGGGCGTCCCGAGCTGTACGTGCAGTCCTATCCGGTGCCCGGGGCGCGCTTTCGCGTCTCCCGCGAGGGCGCGGGAACGCAGACCCGAAGCGTGTTCGGCCGGCCGTTCTGGCGGCGGGACGGTCGCGAGATCGTGTTCGTCGGCGGGGACGGCCTCAGCGTCGTCTCGGTGCCCGTCGAGTACGCCGGATCCCCGCACTTCGGCGGTCCGCGCACGCTGTTCCGGATTCCGCGCGGCGGGTACGAGCTGGTGGCCGGCCCGGATCTGCAGCGCTTCCTGATCCTGCAGCAGCGGGGCTCGGGCGAGGACGGCTCGATTCAGATGATCGTGAACTGGCCCGCGGAACTGAACAGGAGATGAGCGCGTGAGTCTGACCCCCGGCATCAAGCTCGGCCCCTACGAAATCCTCGCCCCGCTCGGCGCCGGCGGCATGGGCGAGGTGTACCGCGCCCGCGACACGCGCCTCGGCCGCGAGGTCGCGGTCAAGGTGCTGCCCGAGCACCTGAGCGCGAACGAGGACGTCCGCGCGCGCTTCGAGCGCGAGGCCAAGACGGTCTCGAGCCTCAACCACCCGAACATCTGCACGCTGTTCGACGTCGGGCGCGAGGGCCCGACCGACTACCTGGTGATGGAGCTGATCGAGGGCGAGACGCTCGCCGCCCGGCTGCGCAAGGGGCCGCTCGCGGGACCCGAGCTGTTGCGGATCGGCGCGCAGGTCGCCGACGCGCTCGACCGCGCGCACCGCGCGGGCGTCATCCACCGCGACCTCAAGCCCGGCAACATCATGCTGACGCGCTCGGGAGCGAAGCTCATGGACTTCGGCCTCGCGCGCGCCGCCGACGCCGCGAAGCGGCCGGGCAGCGGCACCTCGGGCTCCGCGCTGACCCAGTCGCCGACGGTTCAGGCGCTGACGACCGAGGGCACGATCGTCGGCACCTACCAGTACATGGCGCCCGAGCAGCTCGAGGGCCACGAGGCCGACGCGCGCAGCGACATCTGGGCGATGGGCTGCGTGCTCTATGAGATGGCGACGGGCAAGCGCGCGTTCGAGGGCCGCAGCCAGGCCACGCTCATCGCCGCCATCATCGGCTCGCAGCCCGCGCCGGTCACCGAGGCGCCGACCGGCGCGCCGGCGGGCGACGCTCCGCCGGCCGGCCTCGACCGGCTGATCCGCGCCTGCCTGGCCAAGGACCCGGAGGACCGCGTGCAGACCGCGCACGCGGTCAAGCAGCAGCTCCAGTGGATCGCGGAGGGCGCCGGCATGTCGGGCGTCGGCGTCGCCACGCCGGTGCCCGGTGCCGCCGCGCCGGTGGTGGTGAGGCGCGGCGCCGCGAAGCTCGCGTGGGGCGTCGCCGCGGCGATGACGCTGCTCGCGGCCGCCGCGGTCGCGTGGCTGTGGCCGCGGGCGAACGCGCCGCGGCCCGTCTACCGCTTCATCGTCGAGAAGCCCGCGCAGGAGGCGGATGCGGCGTGGCCGCGCGTCTCGCCGGACGGACGGTTGCTCGTGTTCGTCGGCGCCGACTCCGCGGGCACCACGCGCGCCTACCTGCGGCCGCTCGGCCAGACGCGCGCGGTGCCGATCTCCGGCAGCGAAGGCGTGCGCCGCGTCTACTGGTCACCGGACAGCAAGGAGATCGCGTTCGTCGCCGCCGGGCGGGTCCAGCGGCTCCCGGTCACCGGCGGCAGCCCGGTCGTGCTGTGCGAGACGCGCGGTGGGGCGGACCTCGCCTGGGGCTCCAAGGGCGTGATCCTCATGGACGGGCGCACCAACGATTCGCTGCTGGCCGTTCCGGCGGCGGGGGGCGAGCTCAAGCCGGCGGCCCGCGTGGACCGGGCGAGCGGCGAGTTCGGCAGCGCCTGGCCGTGCTTCCTGCCGGACGGCGAGCACTTCCTGTTCGTCGGAAACCGCCAGGGCTCGGGCGGCGGCAACATCCGGCTCGGCAGGCTCGGCAGCCTGGACTCGAAGCGGCTCGGCTTCACCGACGGGCGCGTGGAGTATGCCCCGGGCGACTGGGTCATCTTCCTGAAGGGCGCGACGCTGCTGGCGCAGAAGCTGGACCTCGCGGCGGGCAAGCTCACGGGGCAGCCGCTCACGCTCGCCGAGAACATTCGCGTCGGCAACGCCTCCGGCCACTTCTCCTCGTCGGCCTCGGGCGTGCTGGCGTGGTCGCGCGGCGCCGAGGTGCCGAACAACACGCTGTTCGAAGTGGACCGCTCCGGCAGGCAGGTCGGCAATGCGCTGACCACCGGGCTCATTTCCAATCCAGCACTCTCGCCCGAGGGCGGCCGCATCCTGTTCGAACGCCTGCCCGGCCCGGGACTCGAGCAGGAGATCCTCGTGCGCGATCTCGCGCGCGGAACCGAGGCGAGGCTCACGTTCGGCCAGGGCCTGGCGCTGGCGCCGAAATGGTCGCCCGACGGGCGCCGGTATGCGTGCATGCTGGAGCGCGGGGCCCGGAGCACGCTGCTCGTGGGCTCGGCCGACGGGCTCGGCCGCGCCGACACGTTTCCCGTGCCCGGCGGCAGCAACGCGCTGCTCAGCCAGTGGGCGGCCGCGGGCTCGCGCCTGCTGATCGTGCCGGCCGACTTCAGGAACCCCCTGGTCTTCAACCCCGACAGCGCGGGGGCCGTGATGCGGCCGCTCGGCGGCGTCTCGGGATTGATGGCGCAGTGCGAGATCTCGCCCGACGGCCGCTGGCTCGCCTATGCCTCGAACGAGGGCGGCGGCGCCGTTCAGATCTACGTGCAGAGCCTCACCGGCACGCCGGGGCGCTGGCAGGTCACCGCGGCCGGCGGATTCATGCCGCAGTGGACCCGGGGCGGCGCCGAGATCGTTTACGAAACCGCCAATGCGATCATGGCCGTGCCCATTGACGCGAAGGAGAGCTTTCACGCCGGCACGCCGGTGCGGCTCTTCGACACGCCCCAGCCGCTCTCCGACGTCAACACGCGATTCTGGACCGTGAGCGCGGACGGCAGGCGCTTCTTCGTCATGAAGCCGCCGCGGCTGACCGCGTCGAACCCGATCGAGGTCGTGACCGACGTGCGGTCCATGCTCAACCGCCGCTGACGGGCGTTCGCGGGGTGAGACGTGCGGCCGCGGGGCTTTCCTCGCGGCCGCGTTTCGCCGATAGTGCCCGTCCTATGACGCTCGTCCCCCTGCGCCGCCGCGCGCATCGCCTCGCCGCGGCGCTCATCGCCGCCGCGTGCGTCGCGGCCGCGCTCGGTTCGCTCGGCGCCCGCGAGAAGCTCGTGCTGCCGCCGATCGTGTTCGCGCAGCGGCTGCGCCTGCCGGGAGCCGCCGTCGCGCTCGGCGTGGGCCCGGCCGGCCGCGCGGTCGTCGCCGGCGGGCGGCTGGTCGTGCGCGAGCGCGACGGGCGCTTCGTGCCGCTGCTGCCCGAGGGCCGCTTCTTCGACGTGCAGCATCCGAGCGTCTCGTACGACGGACGCTGGATCGCGTTCGCGGCGGTGACGGCTCGCGACAGCGCCTGGCGGATCTGGAAATGCACCGCGAGCGGGCGCGAGCTCGCGCCCGTGACGCTGGACGCCCGCGCGGGCGAGCCCGCGGAGATCTACGGTCCGGAGCCGGCCCGGCGCTTCGCGCGCTTCGACGACCTCGCGCCCTGCTGGCTGCCCGATGGCCGGCTGGTGTTCGCGAGCACGCGCTACCCGCTGCTGTCCCAGGCCGGCCCGCCGGCGACCAACCTGTGGGTGGTGAACGCCGACGGCACGAACGCCCGCCGCATCACCGCCGAGCGCGACGGCGGCGAGGCGCCGTCGGTGGACCCGGTGAGCGGGCGGCTCCTGTACGCGCGCTGGTTCTTCAACCGCTTCCGCGCCGCCGACAACGCCGCGGGCCTGGTCGCCGGCTTCGCCGGCTCGCTGCCCGCGGACACCGTGAACCTGTGGCAGCCGGGCTCGATCGAGTTCGACGGCGATCACCTGCGCCTCGCGGGCGGCGACCCGCGCACGCGCATGGGCGAGATGGGCTACCAGCCGCTCGTGCTCGCCGACACCACGTTCGTCGGCGTCGTCGCCGAGCGCGGCGACCTCGTGCGTCCGTCGCGGCTCGGCGTGTGGGCGTACCCGAAGCGCTTCGGCCCCGCGCGGCCTTTGGCCGGCTTCGGTTCGCCGACCGGCTGGTCGGCGTGCGCCCCGGCCGCGCTGCCCGACGGCCGGGTCCTCTTCTCGCTCGACGATGCCGGCACCGGCAACTTCGACCTCTACGTGTGCGGCGCCGACGGTCGCGGGCTGATGCAGGTCACGGGCGACCTGCAGTCGCTCGAGGTGGACGCCGCCGTGCTGGCGCCGCGGCCGCTTCCGCCGCCGCCGGTCTACGGCGAGGGCTGGACCGGCGCGCCCGACCCGCTGCCGCGCACGACGCTCGCGGCGATCCGCGCCGACGAGCGCACGGCGCGCTTCGACTGCCTCAACGTGTTCGCGAACGCTCCGGTGGACGCGCCCTTCCCGGGCGCCGTGCCGATCGCGCGCGGGGTGCGCATCCGCTTCTTCACGGCCCTGCCGCGGCCGCTCGCCGAAGGCAACGACAGCCTCGTGCTGGTGCAGGAGGCGGAGCTCACGCCCCAGGGCGCGGTGCACGTGGACGCGGTGCCCGCCGACCAGCCGATGTTCGAGCAGCTCGTCGGAGCGGATGGCCGCGTGCTGCGTTCGGCGCACGGGCCCGCGCATGTGCCGGGCTACAACTTCACCCGCCCGGGCGCCGGCACCAAGTGCGTGGGCTGCCACGCCGGGCACTCGGCGATCGCCGTGCCCATGACCGCGGGCGCGGCCGAGTGGACCAACGTCGCGCCCGGCGCGCGCGCGACGGCGTCCAGCGAGCAGCGCGGCACTCCGGGGGCGGCGGCCGCGGTGGACCGGCGCACGCGGGGGGTCCCCGACCAGGTGTGCTGGATCGCCGACGGCGACGAGGGCGAATGGCTGCGGCTCGAATTCCCGGTGCCGATCGAAGCGCGCGAGGTGGTGCTGTACGGCATGCGCGGGCGCACGAAGGAGGGAGGGCCGCTGGTCGTGAAGCGCGCCGAGCTCGTGCTGTACTCCGGCGGTCGCGAGACCGGCCGCGTGCCGGTCCCGCGCGAGCTCTCGCCCGACGGCACCCGCGTGCCGCTGGGCGGCGCGCGCATGGACGCCCTGCTGTTCCGCCCGCTCGCGATCGGGGGTAAGTTCCGGGGGCGCGCACTGGCCGCGCTGGCCGAGATCGAGACCATCGCCCGCATCGCCGGGGAGTGACCGCCACCTTGCGCATCTTCCGCATCGCACGCCTGCTGATCCTCGCGAGCGTTCTCGCGGCATCCGCCGCCGCGCCGCCGGCGCGCGCGCAGGGTTTTCGCGCCGCCGCCACCAAGGATGGCGTGGACGCCTGGCTCGCCGGCGACGGCGGGGCGCTGTGGCGCTCGCTCGACGGCGGCGCGACGTGGACGGCGGGCGCGCTGGGCGGCAAGCCGCTGCGCGCGCTCGCGGCGGACGGCTTCACGGTGCTCGCGGCCGGCGATTCGGGGCAGGTCTGGCGCAGCGCCGACAACGGCGGCTCGTGGACGCTGGCCACCACGCCAGGGCTGACCGCGGTGCGCGCGCTCGCGCTGCCCTCGCCCGGCCGCGCGTACCTCGCGGGCGACGCCGGCCTGCTCATGCGCAGCGACGACGGCGGGGCGAACTGGTCGGCGCTGCCGAGCGGCACGGCGCAGCGGCTGAACGCGCTCGTGTTCACGGACGACGACCATGGCTGGGCGGCCGGCGCGGCCGGAACCCTGCTCTACACCGCCAACGGTGGCGCGGCCTGGACGCCGGTTTCGCTCGGCACGCCGGTCGAGCTTCTCACCGTCGCGGCGCGCGGCGCCAGCGTCTGGGTGGGCGGCGCCGGCGGAGGCTGCTGGCGCAGCGCGACCGGGGGGGCGCCGTTCACGTTCGCGGACCTCGGGCTCGAGCTGCTGCCCGACGTCGCGGCGATCGATCTGCCCGGCGCCGACGAGGTGTGGATCGCGGGCGGCGGAGGCTTCGTCATGCGCAGCACCGACGGCGGCGCCAGCTGGAGCTGGCCCGTTCACGGCCTGCAGGGCGCGGTCGGCGGAATCGCGTTCGCGGGCGGAAGAGGCGTCGTCGCGCTGCGGTCGGCGCTCGTGGCGGCGCGCTGGGCGGGAGGCGATTCGCTGTCGCTGCCGGGCGGCGCCGCGACGACCCGAAGCTGGACCCGGCAGCTCACGTCGGGCGGCTCGCCCGTCCGCGGCAACACGATGGCGGTGAACCCGCGCGCCCGCTCGACCGTGTGGTGCGTCCTCGGATCGGCGCTCCACCGCTCGCGCGACGACGGCGAGACGTGGAGCTCGCCCGCCAGCGTCGCCGGCCAGAGCAGGGCCAACGCGTTCGTCATCTCGCCCAAGGACACGAACGTGTTCGTGATGGCCTCGGTCACGACCAGCGGCCAGCGCCTCGTGATGCGCAGCGTCAACGCCGGCGTCAGCTGGTCCACCCGGCTCAACCACGTGTTCGGCGAGTACGGCGTGCCGATCGAGCCGAACCCGGACCGGCCCGACACGCTGCTCTTCGGTGGCGAGGATGACCTTCTCCAGCGCTCGACGGACGGCGGGCAGTCGTGGTCCCCGTGGGGCACGAAGGAGTTCCGCAGCCCGTGCGACATCGCCTCGGCCCCCGGCGACGCCGACCGCGTCGTCATCGCCGACGGCGTGACCGGTGTCGGGGTGGGCAGCCTCTGGCAGTCGGTGGACACCGGCGCCTCGTTCGTCCTGCGCGACAGCGTGGACGGCTCGGAAGTGCCCGCGCTTGGCCTGTCGCGTCAGCGCAACAAGACCGTGTTCGCGATGTCGTGGTCCGCGACCGGGGCGAGCGTGTCCCAGGACGGCGGCGAGACGTGGGCCGAGATCGCCGACCTGAACCGCCCCGGGCAGGACGTGGCCGCGACCTGGGGGACCGACGTCGCCCGGGACGATCCCAACTTCGTCGTCGCGGGCGCGTTCTCGGGCGGCACGTCGTACCTCTCGCTGGACGGCGGGACGACGTTCACCCCGATTCCGCTGACCGGCGCGAACTACGGCTTCCTCGCGCGCGACCGCGCGAGCGTCTTCGCGCTGCAGAGCGGCGGCATCTACAAGCTGCGCACGAGCTACACGTACGTTCCGTGGGCCGCCGCGCAGACGCTGGTCGTGACCTCGCCCGGCGGCGGTGAGGTGTGGAACGCCGGAACCGTCCACGACGTGACGTGGAACGCGGTCAACGTCGCGACGGCGCGCATCGAGTGGCGCCCCGCGTCTTCCGCGGCGTGGCAGCTGGTGGCCGAGGTGGACGGTCACCTCGGTTCGTACGCGTGGGTGGTTCCGCCCGTGCCGACCACGACCGCGGAGCTGCGTGTGCTCGACGCCTTCGACTCGAGCCCGCTCGACGCGGCGAACGGTCCGTTCACGATCAGCGCCGTGCTGGCGGTCGAAGGCGGCGGCCCCGCCGCGTTCGCGCTGTCGCCGGTCGCCCCGACCCCGCTCGCCGCCGGCGCCCGCGCGCGCGTCGCGTTCGACGTGCCGCGCTCCGGGCGCGTGCGGCTCGAGTTGTTCGACGTGCAGGGGCACCGCGTCCGGCTGCTGGCCGACCGCACGTTCGAGCCCGGCCGTCACTCGCTCGCGCTCGAGGCGCGCGGGCTGCGCGCGGGCGTTTACTTCGTCCGCATGCAGGCCGGCGCGTTCGGCGCCTCGCGCCGGGTGCTCGTGCTGCCGTAGCGCGCCGGCGCGATCCGGCCGCCGCCGCCGCGGAGGCCGATTCGGCGAACGTCCGTCAGGCTCCGACCGCCGCGCCGACGTCCACGCCGCGTTCGCGCAGCAGCTCGCGGATCTTGGTCTTCACCAGGTCGATGGCCACCTTGTTGTGGCCGCCGCCGGGAATGATCACGTCGGCGAAACGCTTGCTCGGCTCGACAAACTGCAGGTGCATCGGCCGCACGCTCTCTTCGTACTGGCGGAGGATCGAGTCCACGGCGCGGCCGCGCTCGATCAGGTCCCGCCGCAGCCGGCGCGTCAGGCGAACGTCGGCGTCCGCGTCCACGTAGAGCTTGATGTCCATGAGCGCGCGCAGCTCCGGCTCGTGGAAGATCAGGATGCCCTCGAGAACGACGACCAGGTGGTCGCTGATCCGCCGCGTCTCGTTCGCGCGGCAATGGTTGCTGTAGTCGTAGACGGGCTGGTCAATGGGCTTGCCGTCGAGAAGTTCGCGCAGGTGGGCGACGAGCAGGCCGTTGTCGAACGCGTCCGGGTGATCGAAGTTCCGCGCCTCGCGGTCGCGGAAGGGGATCTCGTCGAGGTTCTTGTAGTACGAGTCCTGGTCGATGATCACGACCTTGCCCGAGCCCAGCTCGCGCACGATCGTGCGGGCGACCAGGGTCTTGCCGGAGCCCGAGCCTCCGGCGATGCCGATGAGGATGCGTCGCGACATGCCGCCCGGAAGTTAGCAGCGCCCGCCGGGCCGCGGCAACGCCCGGAGCGCCGGGCTCGAGGGTCGGTCGCTCAGCGTTTGGGCGCGAGCACCAGGCGCACCTGGTGCGCGGGATCCTCCATCCACTCGAGGAAGACCGAAGGCCCCAGGGGGGTCGTCTCGAAGCGGTGGCGGTAGCGGTCCCAGAAATCGTCGCCGCGCCACAGCGCGCGCGTCACCATGCCGGTCGCCAGCGGCACGAGCATCCCCGGCGCCTTTTCCGACTGGAAACGCAGCGCCTGCGGCAGCGGGCCGCCGAGCAGCCAGTCCCAGCCGCGTTTGACGCCGTCCATCGCGTCCCGCGAGACGATCTCCCGCCCGACCTGTTCGGCGAGCGCTCCGAAAGCCGTGCCGAGCGCCGCCGGATCGGTGCTCCCGGCGGGCAGGTCGGGATAGAGCCGGAGCAGTTCGGGCTCCTCGTACGTCGAGATCTGGAAGCGCGCGGTCAGCGGCGCGGGCGCGGCGCCGGCCGTGCGCCGCAGCTGCAGGCCGAGGATCAGGCCCGAGAGGTAGAAGGAAGGGTGAAGCGAGTCGTCGAGCGCCGGGGCGATGATCCCGAGCGCCCCCAGCGGACGCGCGAGGCCGGGCCAGAGCGACGTTCGTGAGCCGCCGGCGAGCCGGACCTCCGGCGCGTCGGGCCGCGCTTCGCCGCCGGGGATCGAGCCGAACTCGCGTTCGACCAGCGAGCGCAGGTCGAGGTTCGTGAAGTCGCCGACGAGCGCGAGGCAGCCGTTGGCCGGCGTGAAACGCGCCCGGAGCAGCGCGGAAACCTCGTCGGCCCCGAGCCGCGAAAGGCCGCGCGCGCCCGCCTGCGCGAGCAGCGCCTCGTCCGAGGTGCCGCCGGCGAGGGCCCGTACGCGCCAGTAAAGCCCCTGTTCCGGCTGGCCGAAGGCGCGCGAGGCGAGGTCGCGGCGGACCTCGGCGATGGACGAGGCGAGGGCCTCCGGCGTCACCGTCACGCCGCGCATGCGGGTCGCGACCTGCCTCAGCACTCCCGGGAACTGCTGCGGCGTCGCGACCTCGGTGAACGAGGTGACGCGCGACGACGTGCCCGCCTTCCAGCCCAGCGGACGCAGGCTCGCCATCTCCTCGCGCGTGCGCGCGGGGATGTCGCCGGCGGCGGCGAAGAACTCCAGGTTGGCGAGCAGCTCGGCAAGGCCCTCGCGATCCTTCGGATCGTCGAGCAGACCGGAGCGGTAGCCGGCCACGACGATCATTCCGCTCGCGCCGGGAACGTGTCGGACACGCACCTCGAGCCCGTTGGCGAGGCGCCATCCCTCCACGAACGTGCTGTCGGCGAGCAGGACCGCCGTCGCGGGCCGGGCCGCGGCGACGGTGAAGCCTGCGAGCAGGCAGGCGCAAATCAGGAGGCGGCGAATCACGTGGGCTCCGCTGCGGGTGGACCGGGGTGCCGCGTACGCGGCACGGGCGCGAACTCGGCGGGCAAGCTTAGCACGACCCTGTGGCCCGCCGGCGTACAGCCGTTGTGAAAGCACCCGCTCGCGACGGTGGCGCCGCCGGCCCCGCGCGACTATTCTGCACGGCCCATGAGCACCCCCGACGAATCCACCGTCCGCCGGCTCGTGAAGGAAGCGATCGAGCGCGCGCTCGGGCCGGAGCCCGGAGCGGCGCCGGCGCCCGCGGCGGCCCCGAAGGTCGTCTCGCCGCGACGTGTCGCGATCGGCTCGGATCACGGCGGCTACGCTCTCAAGGAAGTGCTCAAGCGGGCGATCGCCGAGGAGCTGGGCTGGGAGCCCTTCGACTGCGGCACGCACTCGACCGACGCGGTGGACTATCCCGACTTCGCCGCCGCCGTCGCGCGCGAGGTCGCTTCCGGTCGCGCGGCGCGCGGAATCGTGGTGGACGCCGCCGGCATCGGCTCGACGATGGCCGCCAACAAGATCGCCGGCGTGCGCTGCGCGCTCTGTCACGACGACCGGACGGTGCTCAACAGCCGCGAACACAACGACGCGAACATGCTGGCTTTGGGAGCGAACGTCGTCCACCGCGGCGCGGCCGTCCGTCTCGTCCGGCTCTTCCTGACCACCGATTTCGCGGGCGGCCGCCACGAGCGGCGCGTCCGGAAGATCATGGCGCTCGAGGGCGGCCGCTGAGGCGGCCCGCGGCGCGCGAGGGAACGCACGACCGATGAAGCTCACACTCGACGTCATTCGCCGCATCCCGAAGGCCGAGCTGCACTGCCATCTCGACGGCAGCGTGCGGCCCCGCACCGTCCTCGAACTGGCCGCCGAGCAGAAGGTGCGTCTGCCGACGACGAGCCTGGCCCGCCTGACGCGCCTGCTGCAGGCCGGCAAGCGCACGCGGAACCTGGCGGACTACCTCAAGATCTTCGACATCACGCTGTCGGTGATGCAGGAGAAGGACGCCCTCTACCGCATCGCCCACGAGCTGGTCGAGGACTGCGCGGCCGAGGGTGTCCGCCACCTCGAGGTGCGCTACTCGCCGATCCTGCACCGCAAGCGGCGCCTGGCGTTCGAGGACATCGTGGACCCGGTGATCGCCGGGCTTCGCGACGCGGGCGCCCGGCTGAACATTTCCACGGGCGTCATCATCTGCGGGATCCGCTCGATGTCGCCCGAGGTCTCGCTGTCGCTCGCCGAGCTGGCGGTGGCCTACAAGGGCCGCGGCGTGCTGGCGTTCGACCTGGCGGGGCAGGAGAAGGACTACCCGGCCAAGGCCCACCGGGAGGCGTTCCAGCTCATCGCCAAGCACAACATCAACTCGACGGTGCACGGCGGCGAGGCCTTCGGGCCGGAAAGCATCGCGCAGGCGCTCCACTACTGCGGCGCGCACCGCATCGGCCACGGCACGCGCCTGGCCGAGGATCCCGACCTGCTGCGCTACGTGCGCGATCACCGCGTGCCGCTCGAGATGTGCCTGTCCTCGAACGTGCAGACGCGCGTCGCGCGCTCGCTCAAGGTCCACCCGTTCGGGCAGTACTTCCGCATGGGGCTTCGGGTCACCCTCAACACCGACAATCGCCTGATGTCGGCGACGACCTCGTCGCAGGAGATCCACCTTGCGGCCCGGGCGTTCCGCCTGAGCCCCTACGAGGTCAAGCGGATCGTCATCAACGGCTTCAAGAGCGCCTTCCTTCCCTACCCGCAGAAGGCCCGCATGCTGCGCGAGGTCAACCTCGAGATCGACCGCGTCTTCATGGACGCGTTCCCGCACGAGTACGACCTGCGAGGCAGCTACTAGCAGGTCCGCGACGGTTAGGTGTAGGTGCCCCCGCTGGTCCGCCGCGCTTCCGGGCCGGGTGCGTTCTCCCGCGGGGCGCCGCTTCCCGACGGCCCCAGCGGGACCCGGACGGTCCGCGAACCGGCTGCAAAGCCGCGACATGGAGCAACGGAAGTTCTTGACCCTCCGGATGGCTCGCCTTACGGTCCGCCGTCCAACCTTCACGCTCAGGGAACATGCGACTCGTTCGACCCTTCGTCCTCACGGCCCTCGTCCATCTTCTGTTTGTTTCCGCTGCCTTCGCGGCCGAAGCCGGCTCCGTGGCGGGACGCGTCGTGGACAAGAAGACCGGGCACGCGATCCCGTTCGCGAGCGTGACGATTCCCGAGGCCAAGCGCGGTGGCCTGACCGACTCCGAAGGCCAGTTCCAGATCTCGGGCGTGCCGGCCGGAACCTACGAAGTCAAAGTGCAGTACCTCGGCTACCGCCCGGGGAGCCAGGCCGGCGTCGTGGTCGTCGCGGGCAAGTCGGTCACCGTCAACTTCTCCCTCGAGGACATCGTTGTCCGGGAGGAGAAGGCCGTGGAGGTGACGGCCGAGCGCAGGCTGGTCGAGGTCAAGCAGGGCGCCACGGTCCGCAGCGTGGGCGCGAACGAGATCCGCAATCTGCCGGTGACGACGGTCGGCGACGTTCTCCAGCAACAGGCCGGCATCAGCACCGACGCCGAACAGATCCACGTGCGCGGCGGCCGCGCCGACGAGACCGTGTTCATCGTCAATGGCGTGGCGAACAAGGACCTGATCACCGGGCAATCCACGGCCGGCCAGCTCAACGCCCGCTCGGTCGCCGAGGTCAACGTCGCCACCGGCGCCTACGACGTGCGTTACGGCAACGCCCTTTCGGGGGTGGTCGAGATCAAGCTCAAGGAGGGCACGGACCGCTTCGAGGGCGGCATCACCACCTCGGCCGGAAGCTACGGCGGGCGGTCCTGGCAGTCGGTCGTGGGCGGCCCCGACCCGCTGGTCCTGCCGTTCTTCAGGCTCGTCGGCCTTCGTCCCGCCGGCGCGGCCACCAGCATCCTCGATCTTTCCGGGAGCCTGTTCGAGACGCGCTTCCGCTACCTGCACGACCAGAACGCTTCCCTGCTCGACCGCACGCTGCTGCCGCCGGCCCTGCCGCGGATCCACTCGAGCTACGAGGACTCCTTCCTCGGCCACCGGTTCACGTACGGCGACATGTGGTCGCCCTCGGCCGACAACCGCTGGTCGTTGCGCTACGGCTGGGCGTACAAGCCGAACGCCAGCGACAAGCTGAGCTTCAACTTCAGCAAGCGCATCGCGATCGACCAGGGCTTCAGCCGCTCGTTCATCACTGCGACGGGCGACCAAAACGACCCGGCCTACCCGTGGGCGTGGGACCACCGGATCTCGCACGCGAACACGATCTTCGAGGACAACTTCCAGACTTCGCTGCAGTGGCGGCGCACGCTGTCCACCACCGGCTACACCGAGCTGCAGGTGTCGCGCTACTTCTTCGCGCAGCGCCAGGACGTGCTCGGCAAGATGTGGTGGGAGTACGACGAGCCCGACGACCGCTCGAACTTCCCGCTCGGCGATCCGCGCCGCGACGACTACTTCGTGGACAGCGGCGACGCCGACACCTGGCAGGACCGGCGGACCGTCAGCTACGGCATCGACTGGAGCCTGACGCAGCGCTTCGCGCACCGGCACGAGGTCGAGTTCGGGCTCGAGCACCAGTTCCAGTCGGTGCAGTACCTGACCATCGAGAATCCGTGGGTGTTCGACCAGGACGGGCTCGGCCAGTCGCACGACATCTGGCTCGCGCACCCGTGGACGGGCGACTTCTACGTGCGCGACCGGCTCGAATACGAGGGCTTCACCGCCAACATCGGCCTGCGCGGCGACTACTGGTTCGTGGGCCGCGAGGCCGAGGACGCGCTCGCCGACACCACCCGCCACAACATCGCCGCGGCGACCCGCACGCATTTCTACGAGGAGACGAACTCGTTCTTCGGCCGCCGGTACAAGCTGCACCTCTCGCCGCGCGTGATCGTCGCCCACCCGATCACCGAGAACAGCAGCTTCTTCTTCAACTACGGCGAGTTCACGCAGAACCCGTCGTACCGCTACGTGTACTCGAAGCTGCGCTCGATCTCGTCCGAGTCCTTCCCGCTGCAGGGCAATCCGAACCTGAACCCGCAGATCTCGGTCAACTACGAAGTCGGCGCCAAGCACCAGTTCTCGCCGCGGGCCGCCGCGAACGTCACGTTCTTCGTCCGCGACATCTACGACTATCCGAGCGCCACGCGCGTGGACCCGATCAGCGGCACGAATCTGGCCTCGTATTTCATCTACCTGAACGGCCACTTCGCCCGCTCCAAGGGCTTCGAGATCGAGGTGGAGAAGCGCCGCTCGAACCACTGGGCGGGCAAGCTCAGCTACTCGTTCCAGCAGACGAAGGGCAAGAGCAGCGATCCGAACGAGGACCGCGCGCTGCAGGAACTGGGCGGCAGCAGCGAAACGCGCCTCTCCGAGGTGTTCGTGCGCTGGAACCGGCCGCACAAGGTGACCGCGAGCTTCGACCTGCGCTTCGACCGCGAGGCTCCGGCGGGCTGGCGCTGGCTGAAGCAGTGCGGGCTCAACGTCTTCATGCAGGGGCAGTCGGGCCGCGCCTACACGCCGCTCGATCCGACCGGCCTCATCACCATCGGCGAGCCCAACTCCCTGAACGCGCCCATGCAGATCACGACCGACCTCAAGCTGAACCGCTGGTTCGGCCTGTTCGGCCGGCGCATGGACGTTTCGCTGCAGGGCACGAACGTGTTCAACAACCGCCTCATCTACCGCGTGGACCAGATCTCCGGCAAGGGCTTCGTCTGGGGCGAGGGCGAGTTCGATCCCCGCCACGTCTCGAACCTGAACGACTACACGCGGATCTCCCAGGTGGACGACCCGTCCAACTACGGTCCGGGCGCGCAGTGGAGGCTATCGCTCGATGTGGACTTCTAGCCGCGCCCCGCTGGCCGCCCTCGCGCTCACCGCGCTGCTCGCGGGCGGGGCGCGCGCGCAGGGCTCGCTCGGCGGGCAGCGCGCCGGCACCTCGTCGGGCACGTTCCTACGGATCGGCGTCGGCGCGCGCGCGGTGGCCATGGGCGAATCGTTCGTCGCCGTCGCCAACGATCCGAGCGCGATCTACTGGAACCCGGCCGGGCTCGCGTCGCTGCAGCGCCGCGAGGTGGGCCTCTCGTACGTGCAGTGGCCGGCCGACGTGGACTACGGCCACATCGCCCTGATCGTGCCGGTCAAGCGGCTCGGCGGCTCCGTCGGACTGCAGTTCGGCGTGCTCGCGACGCGCATGGACGAGACGACCGAGCTGATGCCGTTCGGCACCGGGCGCTCGTTCTCGTATTCCGACGTCGTGGCGGGCGCCACCTACGCGCGTCGCTGGACCGACAAGCTGCTCGTCGGCGCCGGCCTCAAGTACGTGCACGAGGACCTCGGCTCGCAGGTCGGGGGCCCCACGACCAGCGCGGTGCTGCTCGACATCGGCTCGATCTACTACCTCGGACTCGGCAGCGTGCGCATCGCGACTTCGCTCACCAGCTTCGGTCCGCAGCTGCGGCCCGCGGGCGACTGGGTGTCGCCGCTCACCGGCGAGGTCCGGCAGTACGACGGCTTCGACCCGCCGATGGTGTTCCGCTACGGGCTCGCGTTCGAGCCGCTCGAGAACAACACGCAGCGCCTGACGACGGCCCTGGAGGTGAACCAGCCCGCCGACAACGAGCAGAACCTCAAGGCCGGCGCGGAATGGACCTACCTGCGCCGCTTCGCGCTGCGTTCGGGTTACAACTTCCGGGCCGACGCGCTCAAGTTTTCCGCGGGCGCGGGCTTCGTCGCCGACGTCAACGATTCGCGGCTCAACATCGACTACGCGTGGACCGACGGCGGACCTCTGGGCAGCGTCCACCGCATGACGCTGGGAGTGCGGTTCTGATGCGCCGGCTGCTTCCGCTGCTTCCGCTGCTCGCGCTGGCCGCGCTCGCCGGGCTTTCGGGCTGCGGCACGACCTTCCCGCTGCCGACCGAACGTCCGCGCACGATCGGCGTTCCGACCGACTCCAGCTACGCGATGATCGCGACCTGGACCGGCTTCGACGGCATCCGGGACGTCCTGCTCACGCAGGGTTCCGGCACGCAGCTGTTCGTGCTGTTCAACGACGGTCAGGTCGCGACGCTGCCGCCGACGGCCCCGGTCACCCCGCACGGCGAGGTGCGCCTGTACGCGATGGCGAAGCCGACGGTGATCGGCCCGCCCTACTTCCTGCCGCTCTCCGGGCTCTACAACCCGATCGCGGTCGCCGCGGCGCAGAACCGGCTGTTCGTGCTGGATGCGGGCGACTCGTGCAAGGCGCGCTACGACGTGCGCCGCGGCACCTGCGAACCCGACGCGGACACGACCTCCGCCACGGGGCACCCCTTCCGCGCCCAGGTCTTCGATTACTCGGCGATCTGGCGCGTGCGCGAGTTCTCGCTCGCGGGCGGGGACACGCTCTCGACCTTCACCGACACGACGTTCGCCAACGTCACCGGCATGGCGGCCGGTGAGGACGGGTTCGTCTACGTCTCCGGCACGGTCGCGGTGCTCGACACCAACGTCCTCGACGTGCGCGACCGCACCAAGAAGTTCGCCTCGCGGGTCTATCGCTACGCGCGCGGTCCGCGCTACGCGGGGCTCGTGCCGGACGGCCTGAACCGCGACGTCAACATGCCGGGCGCCAACTGGCATCGCGACACGACCTGGGTCGTGCTCGACGGCACCGGCACGGCGTCGGTGTTCGACCCCTCGAGCCTTTACTACTCGCGCTGGGCGGGGCAGTCGCTGTTCGTCACCGATCGCGGCAACGGCGCCATCAAGTCGGTGTCGGTGGCGACCACGGATCTGGGCCTGATCAAGGTGGACGGTTCGACGACGGGCGCCAATTTCCTGCTGCCGGACGACGTGTTCGCCGACCTCGAGGGCTACTTCTACGTTCTGGATCGCGGCAACCGCCGGGTGCTCCGCTACGACGCCCAGACCGGCGAGTACGTCCAGCGCGTGGACGTCGAGAACAACGCCCAGAACGAACCGCTGCTGGATCCCGTTTCCATCGCCGCCGACGATTCGCTCGTGTTCGTGGCCGATCACGGCCGCGGCAAGCTCGTGAAGTTCAAGAGGCGCAAGTGAAGACGCTCTCCGCATCCGTATCGCTCGCGCTCGCGCTCGCGGCCATGACCGCGTTCGCCGCCGGCGACCCGCACGAGTCCCGCGCCCCCGCGCCGCCCGCCGGCTCGGCGGCGACCGACACGACGGCCAACATCTACGCCGTGCGGCTGCTGGACCAGAACCTGGTCGGCATGACGATCACGAACTACGGGTTCATCGGCAACAATTTCACCTCGCGCGCCCCGTCGTTCGAATATCCGCTCGGCTCCGGCCAGGAACACCTCGTTCGCGGCGGCCTGTGGATCGGGGCGATCGCGGTGGACGACAACGGCGCGTTCACCGGCGTGACCACGGGTTCGATCGACGGCACGGCGGGCGACGCCGCGGCGGAGGCGACCGAGTACTCGCCGCTCGGCGAAAGCGTGCTCGCGCGTTCCACGCTGCCGCAGAGCCGCTACTACAACCCGGCCGCGATCAGCGAGTTCGACCTTTCCTCGACCTTCTGGGACGGCGTCACCAAGCCCCCGCGCGGGCGTGAACCGCACCGGCCGCTGCACGTGCGGGTCAAGCAGGAGAACTACAGCTGGTCGTTCTCCAACTACGCCAATATGGCGTTCTTCCACTACGTCATCCGCAACGACGGCGCGCCGCTGCGCAACGTCTGGGTCGGCCTCTACAACGAACTCGCGACGGGCAACAAGAACCTCTACAGCTGCTGGCCACCCTCCGGCGGCTGCGCCAGCGCCAACATGGGCGCCTGGTGGCGCAGCAAGGTGATCGGCTGGGTGGACTCGACGAGCATGTTCACGGAGTCCTTCTGCAAGAACCCGGTGGACTGCAAGCGCCAGTTCGCGCCGGCGATGGTCGCCGTGAAGCTGCTCGGCGTGCGGCCCGGTTCGCTCGGCGACACGAGCGTCACGAAGATCACGACCCAGGTCTGGAGCTTCTCGCCGGGCAGCAACCTGCGTGACGAGGACACGGAGCGTTACGCGCTGATGAGCGCCGGCACGATCCAGCCGCTGGTGCCGCTGCCCGATTCGCTCGCGCCGCTCACGGGCGACCCCACGACCCTGCTGGCCGTCGGACCGTTCGAGACGCTCAATCCCGGCGACAGCATCCAGGTGGACTTCGCCTACATGGGCGCCAACGATCCCTCGATTCCGGTCGAACAGCAGCAGCTGGCCCTGCGCGCCCGCGTCGCCCAGCACGCCTACGACCTCGACTACAAGGTGCCGGTGCCGCCGCCCTCGCCGACGATGCGGGTGGTGCCGCGGGCCGGCGCCGTGGACCTCTACTGGACGGACGCGCCGGAGTCGTTCGAGGATCCGACGAGCCCGAACCCCCGCGACTTCGAGGGCTACCGGGTGTACGTGGGCGAGGACCGGCTCGACCTGAGGCTCTACCGGCAGTTCGACCTCGACACGTCGCCGAACGACACCACCGGTTTCAACACCGGCTTCGGGGCCATCCGGCTCGCGACACCCGAGGTGGTGGACGGCGTGACCTACCGCTACAAGCTGACCGTCTCCAGCCTGCGCGACGGCTTTCACTACTGGGTGGCGGTGACGTCGTACGACGTCGGCACGTCCGAGATCGAGTCGCTGGAGAGCGGCCTCGCGCAGAACGAAACCACGGTCATTCCCGCGCCGGCGCCGGGCGAGGCGGCGGGGGCAGGCATCACCGTGTTCCCGAACCCGTACCGGGTCGAGGCGCGCTGGGATTCGCAGCAGAACGTGCGCGACCACTTCCTGTGGTTCGCGAACCTGCCGCCCAAGGCGACGATCCGGATCTACACGCTGCACGGCGACCTGATCTACGAGACCGACTTCGACGGGGCCACCTACTCCGGCACGAACGCGCGCGGCATCTACAACCCCACGACCGACCTGAAGACGCACCTGTCGGGGGCGACGTGGGGCTGGGACATGATCACGCGAGCCGGCCAGGCGGCGGCGACGGGCCTGTACGTCTATTCGGTCGAGGACCGGCAATCCGGCAAGCGCACGCTCGGCAAGTTCCTGATCGTCAAGAGCGACCGGGAGGGACTGCACTAGTGCGCGCGCTTCGCAGGCTCCTGCCGCTCGCCGTGCTGGCGACCTTCGGCCTCGCCGCCGGGTGCGGGCTGAAGGGCACGATCCGGCCGAACCAGGCGCCCGAAACGACTCTCTACGTGCAGGGCCCCGTGGACACGGTCAATCACGTGGTGCACCTCTACTGGTTCGGCACCGACGTGGACGGCACGATCTCCGGCTACCAGATTCGACTGCTGAACCCGGCCGATCCGGCGGAGTCGGCGTGGGTCTTCACCTCCCGGACCGACTCGTTGTTCACGGTCTTCACGCCGACCGGCTACACGGCGCCGCGCTTCGAGGTACGGGCGCTCGACAACCTGAATCAGGTGGACCCGACGCCGGCGGTCGAGGACTTTCACTTCTCGAACCAGCCCCCGGTGGTGACGCTGCAGCAGCGCCCGCAGCCGCAGGACACGACGTACGCCTCCGTCACGGTTACCTGGAACGCCGGCGACGTGGACGGCGATCCCGCGCGGATGGTGTTCCGCGTCTGGCTCGACGGCCAGGCGGCCAGTCCGCTGACCACGACCGGGCGCTCGTTCACCATGCCCTCATCCCGATTCACGAGCGGGCCGTACGCTTCCCGTTATCGCCGGCTATACGTGCAGGCGATTGACGACGGCGGCATGGCGGGCAACGTGGATAGCTGCACGTGGTACGTGCGCCAGGCGGCGCCGGACTCGACCCAGCGGGCGCGGTTGCTGATCGTGGACGACGTGCCGCTGACCGCCTCGGGCCAGGGCAACCAGCTCAACTTCCGCATCGACACGCTTTACTCCAACACCGCCGCGCGCAACCTGCCCGCGGGTTCCTACTCGATCCTGCGGCTGCAGTTCACGCAGCCGTTCGCGTCGGCCGCCGACCTCGAGCAGACGATGAGACTGTTCGACGCCGTGGTCTGGTACCGCGCCAACGAAACCTCCATCTCCGGCGTCCTGCGCACCTACGGGCTCGACGGCATCGGCGCGTACCTGGAGGCCGGCGGCCGGTTCTACCTCGACGGGCTGTACCTGTTCGCCGGACACAACGCCAACGGTCAGCTCCCCGACGAATTCGTCACGCGCTACCTGAACTGTCGCGGCCTGTATCAGGCGTTCACCACCACCATCGCCTTCGGCCAGGACTCGACCATCGGCTGGGGCAACCCCAATGGCTCCGTGTTCACCGACAGCACGTACCTGGGGAGCGTCCGCGACAGCATCCGCCAGCAGCAGCTCACGCCCCGCCAGACGGAGGCGAGCGGGATCCGCTGCTTCGTCCAGAACAACTCCTCCGAGGGCATTCTGTGGGCGAGGCCGTCCAGCCTGACCCCGGCGCCGCCGACGGCCGTGCCGGTCGCCATGTCGGTGCCGCAGCCGAGTGGTGGACGCGCCGTGGTCGTGACCGTCCCCATCATTCCTTCCGCGCCCATCGCGGGCTACAACGGCGCGCCGCGGATCCTCGCGAAGATCTTCCAGCAGCTCGGGCTCACCGGGCCCTGAGGGGCTCCGGGCGCTGCCGGGGCGCGTCGGCCCGGGGGGCGTAGCCTTCCGGGGCCTCGTGTTTGGCACCACCAAATCCCGGCGGGGAAGGTCCCCTATTGCACGGACTTCGCCGTGAAATTCCTTCCGTTTCGGGTCCCCGGCGCTGATACACTCTGTCGCGGAAATCCTTTCACGAGAGGGCGGCAGTGACCGCTCCATGACCGGCACGAACGGTCTCGCGACTCGGCGCCAAGGAGGCCAAGGCAGGGCAGCCCGACAACGCCCCGTTCAGACCCTTCATCCAGTCCAACCAGCAAACAGGGGTATCGAAATGCACAAGTTTCTGACCCGAGTCCTGAGCACCGCGGTGCTCGTGTGCGCCACCGCCGGCCTGGCGAGCGCGGCCCAGTGGCCGAACGCCACCTACCCGGATACGCTGAACCTGTACCAGGTGCAGTTCGGCATGGCCAATCCGGGCGCCGGCGCTCCCGCGCTGCTCGACACCGTGATGGGCGTCGGCGGCATCATCACCGGTTTCGACGCCAAGGCCACCGGCTACGGCTTCTACATCCAGACCTCCGACGGCACCGTGCCGTGGACCGGCGTGGATGTCTTCACCGGCTCGTTCAACTACAACGCCGCGCCCTTCAGCCTCGCGCTCGGCGACTCGGTCATCGTCTACGGCCGGATCCAGGAGTTCGGCGGCGGAACCGAGATCGAGGGCTTCGACGGCGTCCAGGGTACGAACGACATCATCGTTCGCAAGCTCTCGAGCGGCAACCCGCTGCCCGCCATTCACGGCGGCACGACCACGCAGCTCAGGGAAACCCCGAAGGGCAACGTGCTGCAGGAGCAGTACGAGGGCATGCTGGTCCAGATCAACGGGCCGCTGGTCGTCGCCCGCAATTCCGGCGTCGGCACGAGATCGTTCCTCCTCGTGGATCCCTCGGCGCCGAGCGACTCGGTGAACATCGACGGCAACACGCTGACCACCTACGAGGCGCCCGCCGTCGGCACGACCGTGACCCTGGTGCGCGGCATCTACGAGGAGCGCACCCGCGGCTATCGCATTCAGATTCGCGACGGCAACGACATCGATCTGGCCACGCCGCCCAACGTGACGGACGGTTACCCGGTCGCGGACACACAGGTCCGCCTGACCTTCGATCGCGCGGTCACGTCGGCGACGGCCACGGACATCAACAACTACTCGCTGGCGTCGTTCGGATCGGTGGACGCGGCGACCATGGACGGCTCCTCGGCGGTCCTGCTGGACATCACGAACGGCCTGCCGCACGGCGCCTCGGAAACCGTGACGGTCAGCGGCATCGTCAGCGTGTCGAGCGGGCTGGCCATGACGGCGCCGCAGTCGCGTACGTTCATCAACGGCGTGCTCAGCTGCGCCGAGGTCCAGGCCCCGAATCCCGATTCTCTGGCCGGCATTCCCTGCCTCGACCGCTCGCGCTTCGCCGGCGGCGGCGGCCAGACGAGCCAGGGCAACATCGGGCCGCGCATGTCCATGACGGGCGTCGTGCAGGGCATCTACACGCCGCTGCACTACCTCGCCGACGAGGGCGGCGGACTGCGCTCGGGCGTCTCGATCTTCGCGCCGCCGACGTTGCCGGTTCTGGGCCACAAGATGTTCGTGACCGGACAGGTGCAGGAGTTCTTCGGCGAGACGGAAGTCGGCGCCATCGTCTCGAGCACCGACCTCGGAGTCGCGACGGCACCCGCGGCGGCCACGCCGGACCTCTCGATCATTGACCACGACGGCTGCGACCCGAACGAGTCGGTGGAGGACGCCGAGGACTACGAGGGCATGCTGGTCAAGGTCGCGTATGGCAAGGTCATCCTCGCCGAGGGCCTCGTGACGCCGCCGACGAACGGCTTCCACATCATGAACCAGGCCGGCACGGACACCATCTTCGTGTCGAACCTGAACGGCGTGCTCAGCCCGTTCTCGGTCAAGCCCCTCGGCATGACCTGCACGGTGACCGGCGTGCTGCACTACTCGAACAACAGCTTCCGCATCTGCCCGCGCGACTATGGCGACATCGTGGACCACGGCATGAACGTCAGCGTGCCGCCGGCCTCGGGCAAGGTCCGCTTCGCGGCCTACCCGAACCCGGGCGTGACGTCGCGGCTGTCGTTCAGCCTCCCGACCGAAGCCAACGTCGAACTCGGCGTGTTCGACGTGGCCGGCCGCCAGGTCGCGCAGCTCGCCCGGGGCCGCATGCCCGCCGGCGAGTACTCGCGCGAGTGGGACGGACGCACGTCGGCCGGCAAGGTCGGAGCGGGCGTCTACTTCTACCGCCTGACGGTGGACGGCAAGACCTACTCGGTCCGCAACGTCCGGCTCGGCCAGTAAGCGCGGCAGCGATGGACGCGGCCGGGAGCCCCAACGGGCTCCCGGCCGTTTCTTTGCGGGTGCTCCGCCACGCGCCTATACTGCCGCCTTCCTGATTTCACGGCCGCCCCCACGAAGGGCGGGCCGAACGCACACCCGGGGAAGCAAGCCGAAGTGAGTCCCGAGACGACGCGCGAGGGCCGGACGGTGGCCGAGTCGGCCACCGAGATGACCCAGATGGTTCTGCCGCACCACGCGAACGTCCACGGAACGTTGTTGGGCGGGACGGTGATGCACTGGGTGGATCTCGCGGCGGCGGTGGTCGCGAACCGGCACAGCCGCCGCCCGGTGGTGACCGCGGCGTTCGACGAAATGGCGTTCCTCGCCCCGGTCATGGTGGGCCAGATCGCGATCCTCCGGGCGCGGTTGACGCTCGCGGATCGCAGCAGCATGGAGATCCGGGTGGACGTGGACTCGGAGGACGTGCTGACGGGGGAGCGGCGGCGCACGGGAACGGCCTTCGTGACGTTCGTCGCGCTCGATCCGGTGACCCGGCGCCCGACGCCGGTGCCACGATTGCTGCTGGAAACGGACGGAGAGCGGTCCGAGCACGCGCAGGCGCTCGAGCGCCGGCGGCAGCGGCTCGAACGCCGCAAGGCGCACGCGAAGAGCTGACCCCGGGCGGCGGTGAACCGCCGGGCCCGGACGACGAATCGAATTGCCGACACGGCCGGCCGCGCGGGGCGCGGGGGCACCAACGGAGGAACGACATGGCCATCTCGATCGTGGTTCCGCAGCTCGGCGAGAGCGTCGCCGAGGGGACCGTCGCCAAGTGGCTGAAGGCCGTGGGCGACAAGGTGCGCAAGGAAGAGCCGATCGTGGAGATCCAGACGGACAAGATCAACGTCGAGATCCCTTCGCCCGCGGAAGGCACGCTCGCGGCGATCGTCGTGGCCGAGGGCACGACCGTGCTGGTCGGAACCGAGATCGGCTCGATCTCGGGCGCGGCCGAAGGCGCCGCCGCGCCGGCCGCCGCGCCGGCGACCGCGGCCCCTGCCCGCGCCGCGGCGCCCGCCCCGCCGGCCTCCGCGCCCGCGCGCCAGGCCCCCGCCGCCGTCGCGAGCGACGCCGGCAACGGTCACGCCTCGGGGGGCAGCCTCGGTCACGACGACGAACGCACGCTCTCGCCGGCTGTCCGCCGGCTGATGAGGGAGAACAACGTCACGGCCGCCGAAGTGCGCACGATTCGCGGCTCCGGCACGGCCGGCCGCGTGACGCGCGACGACCTGCTCGACTGGCTCAAGAACCGCCCGGCCGCGACGCCCGCCGCTGCCGCGGCTCCCGCGGGCCGAACCGCGGCGGCTCCCGCCCCGGCCGCGCTGCCGGCGTTCCTGCGCGCCGCGGCCGCGCCCGCCGGCGACGGCCCGCGCGAGGAGATCGTGCCGTTCACGCGCGTGCGCAAGGTCATCGCCGAGAACATGGTCAAGGCCAAGCACACGGCGGCCCACACGCATTGTTTCGACGAGGTGGACATGTCCGCCATCGTCGCGCTCCGCAAGGAATGGGCTCCGAAGCTCGAGGCGCAGGGCGTCAAGCTCACCTACATGCCGTTCTTCATCAAGGCGTCGGTGCTCGCGCTTCGCGAGTTCCCGTGGGTCAACGGCGCGGTGAGCCCGGCGGGCGACGCGATGATCGTCAAGAAGTACTACAACATCGGCGTCGCCGTGGGCCGCGACGACAAGGGGCTGATCGTTCCCAACCTCAAGGACTGCGACCGCAAGAACCTGGTGCAGCTCGCGGCCGAAATGAACGACCTCGCGGCGCGCGCGCGCGCGGACCGGCTGACGATGGACGAGATCCAGGGCGGCACGTTCTCGATCACGAACGCGGGGGTCTTCGGCGCGATCAACTCGGCGCCGGTCATCAACGTGCCGGACGTGGCGATCCTCGGCGTGCACAAGATCGTCGAGCGCCCGGTGGTCCGTGGCGGTCAGATCGTGGTCGCGCCGATGATGAACACGGTCATCGGCTTCGATCACCGGGTGGTGGACGGCGAGCTGGCCGTCAAGTTCCTGCGCCGCGTCTGCGAGCTCCTCGAGAAGCCCGAGCTGCTCTGGTTCTACGCCTGATGTGGAGGTTCCCCGCTTCGGCGCCGAAGCGGGGAGCACGCCTGATCTGACCAGCCCCGGCACCCTGACCGTCTGCGCGCTCGGCGCGACGCCCTATCGCGAAGGAATCGCGCTTCAGGACGCGCTGGTGGCCGCGTGTGCGTCGGGGAAGACGGGGGACTGGCTGCTGTACCCGGATCATCCGCCGGTGCTGACGGTGGGCCGCAACGCGAGCGCGGACGGAGTGCGCGCCGACGCGGCGACGCTCGCGTCGCGCGGCATCGAGGTGTTCGAGGTGCCGCGCGGGGGCGACGTGACCTGGCACGGTCCGGGGCAGCTCGTCGGCTATCCGATCGTCTCGCTCGACCGGGTGGACCGCGACCTGCACCGCTGGCTGCGGGTGCTGGAGGGAGCCCTCATCCGGGCGCTGGCGCGTCACGGGATCGTCAGCGAAAGGTCCGCGGGACGCACGGGCGTGTGGGTGGGCGAGCGCAAGATCGCGTCCATCGGCGTCGCGGTCCGGCGCTGGGTGGGCTATCATGGCTTCGCGCTCAACGTGCGTCCGGATCTCTCGGACTTTTCCCTCATCCATCCGTGCGGCCTCAAAGGTGTCCGGATGACCAGCATGGCGGCCGAGCTCGGGAGCGGCGCTCCCCCGCTCGAAGTCGTGCGGGAGGACGTGACGCAGGAGCTTTCGATACTTCTCGCCTACGAACGCGTCGTCTCCGCCCCTGCGGAGGAGGCGCGAAGCTGGATCAAGCGGGATCGTCCCGCGGCCGAAACCGCGACCGGAACGGCCTCAAGGACCTGACCCGCAACGGAGGAATCCCCAAATGGTGACGATGACCGACGCCGCTGCCGCCAAGCTCAACGAACTTCTCGCCCAGCAGGACGGCGTGCTCGGCCTGCGCCTGAGCGCGGTCCCCGGCGGCTGCTCCGGCTACCAGTACGGCATGGCGTTCGCCGAGGCGACGCAGGAAGGCGACTGGGTCGGGGAGTTCCAGGGCGTCAAGGTGTTCGTGGACCCGGACAGCGCCGGCATCCTCAACGGCGTGAAGGTGGACTACGTCGAGTCGCTGCAGGCGACCGGCTTCACGATCCACAACCCGAACGTGGTCCGCTCGTGCGGGTGCGGCAAGTCGTTCGAGACGGGCGAGGGAGGCTGCGGCAGCTGACGGCCGCCCCGGGACCCCCCGTGCGCATCACGCTCTTCACCGTCGAGGAAGCCAACCAGGCGCTCGTCCGGCTGCGGCCGGAACTCGAGCGGCTGCGCGGCCGCAAGCGGGACTTCGACCGTCTCGGCACGCGCCTCGACGTGCTGCAGGTCGCGACCAGCGGCGCCGCGCCCGGAAATGCCGACGCGGTCGAACTGCGCGAGGTTTCCGAGCGCCGCCGCCGGCTCGGCGACTCGCTGTCGCGCGCCGTGGCGTCCCTGCACGAGACCGGTGTGCTGGTGAAGGACCTGGATCAGGGCCTGTGCGACTTCTACGCGCTCGCCGGCGACCGGCTGGTGTTCCTGTGCTGGCGGCTCGGCGAGACGGAAGTCGGCCACTGGCACTCGCTCGAGGAAGGCTTCTCCGGCCGGCGGCCGCTCAAGAACGCGGGCCTCGAATGACGACCATGCTCGGACCCGCGGCGCTGCCCGCGGGCGCGCGGCCGTTCTCGGACTACGTCGCGCTCGACGCGGAGGAGATCCGGCGGCGGACGCTCGCCGCGCGCGCGAAGCTGGCGGAAAAGGTCGTGATCCTCGGGCATCACTACCAGCGTGAGGCCGTCATCGAGTTCGCCGATTTCCGCGGCGACTCGTTCCGGCTCGCACAGATCGCCACCGCGCAGGATGCGGCCGAGTACATCGTCTTCTGCGGCGTGCACTTCATGGCCGAGGCCGCCGACGTGCTGCGCGGCCCGCGGCAGACGGTGATCCTGCCGGACCTCAAGGCCGGTTGCTCGATGGCCGACATGGCGTCGCTCGAACACGTCGAGGAGGCGTGGGACGCGCTGCTCGCCGCGCACGGCGACGTCTTCACGCCCGTCACGTACATGAACTCGACCGCCGCGATCAAGGCGTTCTGCGGCGCCCACGGAGGCGTCGTCTGCACGTCGAGCAACGCCTCGAAGGTGCTCGAGTGGGCGTGGGCGAGGAAGCCCAAGGTGCTGTTCTTCCCCGACCAGCACCTCGGCCGGAACTCCGCCTACTCGATGGGCGTGCCGCTCGAGCACATGGCCGAGTGGGACTGGCGCGCCACCGACCCGCGGGCCGGCAACGCCGCCGCGTTACGGCCGGAGACGCGCATCGTGCTGTGGAAGGGTTTCTGCTCGGTGCACACCAAGTTCGCGAAGGCGATGGTGGACGAAGTGCGCGCCGCGGACCCGGCGGTCCGGGTCCTGGTGCACCCGGAGTGCCCGTTCGACGTCGTGCGCGCGGCGGACCTCGTCGGCTCGACCTCGTACATCGTCGAGCAGGTCCGCGCCGCGGCGCCCGGCGCGCACTGGGCGATCGGCACCGAGATCAACCTCGTACACCGGCTGGCGCTCGAGCATCCGGAGCAGACGATTCACTCGCTGCAGAAGAACGTCTGTCCGTGCGCCACCATGAACCGCATTGACCCCGCGCACCTGCTGTGGACGCTGGAGAACCTGGTGGACGGCAAGGTGGTGAACCCGATTCGCGTTCCCGAGGACGTGCGCCGCGACGCGCGCACCGCCCTCGACCGCATGCTGGCGCTGAAGGGCACCGGCGCGGTCGCGATCGGCGCCGCGGCCCCGGGGACCGGACGATGAGCGATTTCGACACGACCCCGCCCGACGATCAGCCGCTCGTCCCGATCGGCGAGCCGGCCGCCACGATCGGCGTCTACGGCGCTCCGCGGCCGGCGGTGCCCGAGCGCGTGCCGCTTCAGCCGCGCACGAAGGGCTGCGCCTCCGGCGCGGGCTCGCTCGGAGCGGTCGAGCCCGGCGAGTTCCGCCGGTTGCCGCCGTGGCTCAAGATCCAGCTGCCGGGCCAGGGCGAGTACGCCGAGACGAAGTCGCTGCTTCGCGGCCAGCGGCTCGTGACCGTCTGCGAGGAGGCCCGCTGCCCGAACCTCGGCCACTGCTGGGCGCGCGGCACGGCGACCATCATGATCCTGGGCGAGCTGTGCACGCGGCGCTGTGGATTCTGCGCGGTGGCGCCGGGCCGGCCGAACGGCTGGGTGGATTGGGACGAGCCCCGCCGCGTCGGGGAGGGCGTCGCGGCGATGAACCTGCGTCACACGGTGATCACCTCGGTCGCGCGCGACGACCTGAAGGACGGCGGCAGCACGATCTTCGCCATGGTCATCCGCGAGATTCGCCGGCGTTCGAAGACGGTGGTCGAGGTGCTGATCCCCGACTTCCGCGGCAGCCTCGAGGATCTGCAACGCGTCATGGACGCGCGGCCCGAGGTCATCAACCACAATGTCGAGACCGTGCGGCGGCTGCACCCGGTCGTGCGTCCGAGCGCCCGCTACGACCGCTCGCTCGAACTGCTCCGGCGCGTCAAGGAGAGCGGCACGGGCATCAAGTCCAAGAGCGGCATCATGCTCGGCCTCGGCGAGACCGACGACGAGGTGCTGCGCACGCTCGAGGACCTGCGCGCGCACGGCTGCGACCTGCTGACGATCGGCCAGTACCTGCGGCCGTCCAGGCTGCACCTGCCGGTCGCCGAGTACGTGCATCCGGACAAGTTCGCGCACTGGAAGCGCGTCGCGGACGGCCTCGGCTTCGAGGGCGCCGCGAGCGGTCCGCTGGTGCGCTCGAGCTACCATGCCGACCTGCTCGCCGGCACGGTCAGGCCGGGGGAGACCTCGAAGGCGGATTAGCCGCGCAGGGTGAACGTCCAGGGCCGGCGCTCCCCCCGGGGCGCCGGCCCGATCGTTTCAGGGTGCGGTCACCGTCACCGGGCCGACACTCGCGGAGATGGTCATCGCGCGAACGATGCTGGAGCCCGCGGGAACGCTGTAGTTGCCCGTGAACACCGAGACGGTCGCGCCGGTGACGACGGCGCCGACGCCCTCCATGAACGTGTTCCACGGCCGCATCAGCGAGCCGCTCTCGACGACCGGAAACGGATGACCCGCGTCCACGTGCGTCGAGCCGGCACCGGGGAAGGCGTTGATCGCGTTCTCGAGCGCGTCCACCTCGAACGACGTCGCGACATTGCCGCCGCCGGACGTCGTGCAGCCGCCGTTCGTGTGCACCCCGATCGCGATGTTCCAGCCCTCCCAGATCGCCGGGCTGCCGGAGTTGCCGCCCTCGGTGTCCACCGCGTAGTCGAGGCGGATGTCGGCACCGGACGCGGACTCGCCGCTGAACGGGCCGGCCGCGGTCTGATTGGTCTGGTTCGTGGAGTCGGCGTCGGTGCCGAAGCCGGTGACGCGAATCGTCGAACCGTTGGCGGGCAGCTCGCGAGTGATCCGGAACGGCAGCCCGTAGGCCTGGTGCGGGAGCAATCCGGTATTGGCGTTGCGGTTCACGCCGAACACGCACCAGTCCTTGCCGAGACCCTGGCCGTCGCCGTCGAAGCGCCACTGAACGTTCGCGAGGTTGATGGGGTACTGGTCCTGCGGGGCGGCCGCCACCAGCGTGCCGTCGTGACCGGACCACGGGACGTTGAACTCGACGACTCCGCTCAGATCGAGCAAGCCGTCGGGCAGCATCGGCCCGGCCGCGTCCGGGTCGAAGTCGGCGCAATGCCCGGCCGTGAGGAACGCGCCGTTGCCGACGCGCCACGCGGTGCAGCCGCTGTTGAAGACGCGCGCGACGCGATTGTCGCCCGAGGCGACGCGGTCGTCGTTCGCCCCGCACTGCGTCTGCGGCCGCAGCGGCTCGCCGATACCCACGACCGCGCCGCGCACGCTGGCCTGCACGTCCCGGTCGCCGGGCGCCACGAGCAGCTTCACCTCGATGCGGTCGCCGTTGAAGACCGCCGATGTGTTTCCCCAGTCCGCGAGCGCGCGCGCGTCGAGCGTCTGCCAGTCGTCGTTCCAGCCCGAGCGCAGCAGGATGCGGCTCGAATCGCCGAGCGCGCAGGGTCCGAAGACGAGCCGCAGCCACGGCGCCCCGGGCATCTCGACCGTGCCGAGATCCACCTCGCGCACGGGCTTTCCCGGCTCGCCGGCCAGGACCGCGGACGAACGCGCGACGGGTGTCGTCCGCCAGCCCGGACCGCGCGGTGCGGCCTCCGCCCGAGACAGCGCGACCGTGGTGACGAGCGCCAGGGCCAGCGCCACCGCCCGCGCGGCGGAAGGTTCGAAGCGCGCGCTCACTGGAGGCTCACCAGCACGAGCACCATGCCGGTGCCCGAACCGAGCGCGGTCATCGCCTTGCCAAGCACCGCGCCGTGCGCGCGCTCGCGGTCGGCGGCCTTCATCGCGTGGCCCGCCAGCGAGGACGTGGTGAGAAGGTCGCCGGCCGTGATCGGCGCGGCGGTGGCGTCGCCTTTCACCCACACCCGGCCGGTCAGCGCGACGGCCGCGGTGCCCTCGGTGTGGCCGTCCTTGCTCAGGACGATGCCGGCATCGAGCGCGTTCGCGCCGCTGACGACGCCGGCGACGCGGTGCGAGTAGGCCTCGGCGGCGGGCTCGAGCCGGCCGGGCCGCGCGGGGTCAATGGCCAGCACCGTGCCCGGCTCGGGCGCGCCGTCCACCTCGAAGCGCTCGGCGAGGTCGGCGCCGCCCAGAATCTGCAGCGTCTTCACCTTCGCGAGGCCGTTGGCCTCGATCGCCACGCCGCCCACCGCGCAGTTGAAACGCCCCGCTGGTTTCGAGACGGACGGCGAGTAGCCGTACACACCCTCGTTGGGCGTGCCCAGGAATCCGTAGGTACCCGATGAGGTGCAGTCCCCGGTCACGCCGTAGAGGTACTGACTCCAGCCGGAGATGCCGCGGCCGTCGGTGCTGGCGGAGTAGATGCCGTCCGAGACACCGCCGAACAGCCCGCCGCCGGTGAGTCCGCTCACGTACAGCGCCGCGTGCGTGCCGGGCGTGAGCGTCGAGCCCGTGGACACGATGCGCGCTCCTGGCTTGAGGCTGGCGTAGACGTCGAGGGGGTAGCCCGGGCTCAGCGTGCCGAGCCCGAGGCGGCCGGCAATGTAATGCCGGTCGCTCCAGGCGTCGTAGACGCCGTAGCCGTTCGCCGCGTCGTTGCGAACGGCCAGGGTCGCATAGTTCGTGTTGTTGCTGGTCAGGAAGAGCGTGTTCATGTCGGACGTGCCGGTCGCGATCCACAGCTTGCGGTCCACGCCGGGGGCGACGCCGATTCCCACGTTGCCGGCCGAGTATTCGATGCCGTTCGCGACGTCGGACCACTGGCTGCCACCGCCGCCGCCGGGCGCGCCGAGCGCGTAGAGCGCGAACGGAGCCGCGGTGAGGGACTGCCGCGGGGCGAGCAGGGTGAAGCCGCCGTCTCCCGGCGTCATCACCTCGGTCTCGAGCCACAACGCTGTGCCGTCGTAGACGGGACCGAAATCCAGCTCGACCGTGAAGTAGCCGTCCGTGACGGTGACGCCGCTGACGCCGACGTCGCCTCCCACCTGGTTCCCGGCGGCGAAGTCGTCGTGGAGGCGGAACACGAGGTCGGCCGTGCCGGTGTACGCGGTGGAGTTCATCTGAAGCCGGCCCTGGTAGGTGAACACGGTGGTCACCGGGGCGGCGTGCGCGGGTGACGTGATCCCCGCGGCGAGCAGTGTGAAGGCGAGGAAGGCGAGCAGGTGCGGCCGGTTGCGGAAGCGGGTCATGTCGGGCTCCGGGGAATGGAGAGGGAAGTCGTTACTGGAGGCGGACGAGTCGTACCGAAGCGCGCGAGGCTCCGGCCTCGATTCGCGCGAAATAGATGCCGGGAGCGGCGCGCCGGCCGTCTTCGCCTGCTCCGTCCCAGCGCACGGTGTGACGACCCGCACCGCGCTCGCCGTCGAGCAGCACGCGCACGGCCCGCCCATCAATGCCGTGGAGCACGACGCGCACGCGGCGCGCCTCGGGCAGATCGAGGCGCAGGACACTGGCGCCGGAGGAGGGATTGGGGCCGGCGAGGCCGGCGGCGAACACCTGAGGCAGCGCTTCGCCGGCGGGCACTCCCACGTTGCCCGCCGGGCCGCCCACCCAGAAACCGCCCGCGAGCGCGTACGCGCCACCCGACTGCGGGCCGGCGTCGTGCTGGCCGGCGGCGCCGCCGAGCGTGTAACCGCCGCCGCCGGCGAAGGTCAGACCTCCGCCGGTCAGCGAGTGCCAGTCGAGGTTGTAGGTGCCGCCCGATTGCGCGAAGGCGAGGGCGGGGGCCAGCGCCACGCACAGCAGGGCGCAACGCAGCGGAAGATTTCGCATGGGTTCGCCTCCGGGACGGGTCGGGGTCATCGGCCGCTCGGCCGATATCCCCTCAACCGGCCGGTCCGGCGCGACCGCACACGCGCACCACGCCGCGCTTCCGCGCGCGGCGCCGGGATGTCAGCGCCAGTCGCCGGCGGCGACGAACGCCGCCCAACGGAACGGGTGCGTGTCCAGCCGCCGCGCCCGGCGCGCCCGCAGCCACCCGCGGCAGGCCTCCGTGGTCGCTTCCGCCGTGTCGAGCCCGCGCAGCAGGCGCGCTTCGTACAGTCCGCGCATCCATTCGCGCGTGGTCGCGTCGTCCACCGCCCACAGGCTCATGATCACCGTGCGAACCCCGGCTCTGCGGAAGGCCCGCTGAAGTCCCTGCACGGCCTCGGCCGCCGCCGGGTCCGGGCGGCCGGTTTCGCACGCCGAGAGCACGGCCCATTCGACCCCGGAGAGGTCGAGCGAGGTGATCTCCTCCGCGGTCAGGAATCCGTCCTCGACGCCCTCCGCCGAGGGCGCGTTCGCGCCCGCGAGCGCGAGCCCGGGCAGCAGCGGCGCGCGGCGAAGAAGTCCCGGGCCCGGGCCGCCGGCCGTGACCGCGCCGACGCCGCGGACCCCCGCGAGTGCGGCCGTCGCGGCGGCCGTGTCGCCGAGCGCGAAGCCGTGCGTGGCCAGGTGCAGCACGCGCCTGCCGGGCGCGGCCCGCTCGAACTCGGCCTCGGTGGCCTCTGCTCCGGTCCATACGCGCACGTCGGCGGCGTCGGCAACCCCGGAGGCCCGCCACAGCGCGGCCACCTCGCCGACCTCGGCCGCCGTCTGCGGGAGCGGCGCGAACCGAAGGTGCGGCGTCCCGGCCGTGGAGCGCGCGGTGGCCGAGGCGAGCAGCGGGATGGTGCCGGTGGAGCGATCGAAGTCGGCACCGCCCATCGCCAGCAGTCCGCGGCCCGCGGGCTCTCCGGGCCAGGGCAGCAGATCGCGCTCCGCGGTGAGCCGGTGCAGCACCGCTCCGCGCTCGACGAGGCGGCCTCCACGCGGCGAGGGCAGGGCGAGGAAGTTGACGGCGTGCAGCACGCCGTCGGGCACGACGAACACGCGCCGTGCGTTCGCCAGCCGGGGCGCGAGCGGCGACCACACCCGGTCGTAGACGGTGCGGCCGAGGGCGTCGCAGCGTCGCTCGGCCGCGCGGGCGAGCGCATCGCCGGCGGGTGGCGGCGTGGCGCACGCCTCGAGCCAGCGTGCGACCGCCGCTTCGATCCGGGCCGCATCGCCGAGCGCCACCACCTCGGGCGCCGCGCCGCCGGCGTGCGTGACGAGGGCCGCGTAGCGCGCGGGAGCGGAGTCGCGCGCTTCGCCCAGCGTGGCGGGCGGGACGTACCGCACGAATGAAACCAGCGCCGTGCCCGGCCCGAGCTGTGCCGCGACCTCCGCCAGCCCGGCGCCGGCGCGCCTCAGGCTGACCGCGAAGACCTCGCTCTGCCGGGCGAGCGCGAGTTCGGCCGCCTCGCGCCGCCGCCGCGCGCGGGTCGCCACCGAGTCCGGCGCGCGGTCCTGGCGCAGGGCCTCGACGAGCGCGCTCGCCAGCGCGTCGCGCGCGCTCTTCAGCTCGCGGGCGGCCGGCGCGAGCGCCGGCCGCTCGTCCCGCAGCGCCCTGCGCTCCTCGGCGAGCTGGTCGAGCACGAGCAGCCGCGCGCGCACGACCGCGTCGGCCAGATCGCGCCGCCCCTGCGCGTCGAGGCCCGGGGAATCCGTCGCCAGCGTCAGCCAGACGTCGAGGCCCGACGCGCGCCGGCGCTCGAGCGCCAGAGCCTCGTGCTCGGCGAGCGAACGGGCGCTGTGCGAGAGCAGGTCGCGGCTCGCCTCCTCGATTCGCCGGGCGTCGGCCAGCGCGCCCTCGCGGTCGCCGGTCGCGAGGCGCGCGGCGGCCCGCAGGGCCAGCGTCTCGAGCGTGTAGGGCGAGCCCACGCCCGCGGCCGCCGCACGCCGGGCCGCGGCGTCGCCGAACGCCGCGATCGCCTCGGCGCGACGGCCGAGCGCCCAGTCGATCCGCCCGCCAATCGCCAGCGCGTCGCCCAGATCGAGATCGGACTGCGGCCCCGCGTTGGCGCGAAGCCCGGCGAGCGCGGGCGCGAGCTCGGCGGCGGCGGAGTCGGGCTGGCCCAGCAGCAGCAGCGCTTCCGCCAGGCGCGTGCGGCTGTAAGTCCCGCTGCCCGAGCCCGGCCCGAACGCGCGCTCGCGCACCCGCCGCGCCTCGAGCAGGCAGCGCCGGGCGCGCTCGCCGTCGCCCGTCGCCAGGCAGGCGTTGCCGAGGTTGTTGAGCGCCAGCGCGAAGTCGAAGGGGTTCGGCCTCGGCGCCGCGCGCATGACGTCCACCGCTCGCTCGTAGAGCGGGATCGCGCCCTCGTCGTCACCGAGCAGCCGGTGCGCGCCGCCCAGCGTGGACAGCGTCACGGCCACCGCCGGGTGGTCCGGACCGAACACCTGTTCGCGAATCGCCAGCGCGCGCTCGGCCGCGCGCCGCGCGGCGACGCCGTCGCCGAGCGACGAGGCGGTCATCGCCGAGAGCATGAGCGTCGTGGCGAGTTGCGCCCGGGCCGCCCCGCGCGAAGCTTCCTGAACTTCGGCGGCATGATCGAAATCCGCGAGCGCGCCGCGCAGGTCGCCCGCCACCGAGCGGGCGCGACCCAGATTGCGAAGCGCCTGCCCGAGTTGCAGCGAGTCGGGCGCGTGGCGACCCGACGCCAGCTCCACCACGCGCTCGAGCTCGGCCACCGCGAGCGGGCCACGGCCGCGCTCGGCGTGGACGTTGCCCAGGGTCCCGCGCACGCGAATCTCGCTCGCGGTGTCCGGTGGCGAGAGGCGGGCGAAGGCCGCCAGCGAGGCGACCGCGGTGGTTTCGGCGCGGGCGAGCTGCTTGGTGACGCGCTGCGCCTCGGCGAGCCAGCCGAGCGCGTCGGCGCTCGCGCGCGCGTCCGCGGGCCGGGCGCCGCGACGCAGTTCGACCGCGCGCTGGAACGCGGTGTCCGCGGCGGTGTACTCGACGCGCAGCAGCCGCAGTCGGCCGAGCCATTCCCAGGCCTCGGCGACGTCGCCTGCCCGCGCCCCGCGCCCGGCCGCACGACGGGTCAGCACGCGCTCGGCGAGCGCCACGACCGCCGGGTCGGTGCCGCGCGTGGCGAATCCCTCCCGCACGAACGCGAGCGAATCGGGCGTGCGCGCGGCCGCCGCGGCGACGCCCGGCGCGGCGGCGAGCAGCAGCAGGATCCAGGCGGCACGTCCCGTCGGCATGGGCCCTCGCGATCGGAGGCTCCCGCGCCGGCGGGCGCTCAGGGAGCGGGATTCTCGAGCACGACGAGGCGCAGCCAGATGGGCCTGCCTGCGGCCGAGTCCTCGAGGTCGCGCGCGAGCGCGGCCAGCATGCTGGCTCGGCGCTCGGTCCGCAAGGGTGGCCCCGCGACCACTCCGCCCACGCCGCGCAGTCGCGCCAGCGCCTCGGGCGGCAAAGGGTGGTAGGCGACCGGCGTCTCCGGGCGGGCCTGCGGCAGGCCCGCCGTGGCCTCGGCGACGGGCGCGAGGGGCGTGCGCGAGGCGAGCAGCAGGAAGGTCTCGCGTCCGCCGGCGCTGGTGACCTGCCAGGACAGTTCGTGGCCGTCCTCGCTGCCCGGCAGCCTGCGGGGCCCAGGGGCGAGCGGGTTGACTGCTCCGCGGCCGGCCAGCGGGAACAGGACAAAGACCGCGCCCGTTTCGTCCTCGCTCAGCACGTAGGCGTGCACCGGCTCGCGCGCGTCCAACTCGAGCGCCAGTTCGTCGCCGGGCGCGACGAGATCGCCGCTGCGCAGCACCTCGTGTGCGCCCGCCGTGACGCGCACCAGCGATGCCTCGAGCTGCGGCGCGGAAGGCGCGGGCGTCGCAGCCGGCGGTGCCGCGATGCGCGCGGGTACGTCCGAAGTCGCGGTCGGTGCGCTGGTCTCAGGCGGAGCGGTCCGCCGCTGCAGCGCGCGTCCGGCGAGCAGCGCCACCACGGCCAGCGCCGCGAGCGTCACGCCGAGCGCGAGCGGGCGCGTCGCCCTCCGGCCGGCGGGCGCGTCCTCGCGCGAGCGTGGCACCGAGCCGGCGAGCGCCTGCTCGAGTTCGGCCGCGCTCGCGAAACGCGACGCCCGATCGGGATCGCAGGCGCGCTCGACCGCCGAGACGAGCGGACCGGGCAGGTCCGGGCGGGCGTCGCGCAGCGCCGTACGTTCGCCGCGCGCGAGGCGGGCGCGCATGGCGTCGAGCGGGCCCGGCTCGACCGGGTAGCGGGCCGTGAGCAGGCGGTAGAGCACGACGCCGAGCGAATAGACGTCCGAACGAACGTCGGCCGGCCCTCCCTCGAGCACCTCGGGGGCCGTGAAGGCGGGCGTGCCGAACGCCGCCAGGCTGCCGGCCCGCGCTTCGCGGGCGCTGCCGAAGTCCATGAGCACGATGCGGCCGGAGCGGTCGGCCGCGCCGGCCCGGCCTTCGCGCATCACGTTGCGCAGGCTGACATCGCCGTGCACGAGCCCGGCCGCGTGAACCGCGGCCAGCGCGTTGCACAGGTCGAGCCCGACCGCCACCGCCTCGCGCGCGCCGAGCGGGCCCTGCGCCGCGATCCAGTCCTCGAGCGTCACGCCCTCGATCAGTTCCGTCCACAGGCCCGCGCGACCTTCGTGCTCGTCGGCACCGAGCACGGCGAGGACGTGCGGGTGACGCAGGCGCGCCAGGCGCCGGGCCTCCTCGATCCAGCGCCGGCCGCCGGCCGGCCCGGCGGCGCCGTCGCGGCGCAGCTTGAGCGCCACTTCCCGCTGAAGCACCGGATCCCAGGCCCGCCAGACCTCGGCGAAGGAGCCCTCGCCGAGGCGCTCGACCGCCTGCAGCGCGCCCCACGTGAACAGCGCCTCGCGCGGACCGCCATCGCGCACGCGCGTCATGGCCGCCTCGAGCGCGGCCAGCTCCTTCAGCCGCGCCAGTTCGGGAGCGCGCTCGGGTGTGCGCGAGCACTCGTCCTCCCAGCGCACGGGCGTTCGGTCGGCCACGGCGCCGGCCACGGCCACGAGGCCTTCGTCGTCAGCTTCGGGCGCCGCCACCGGGCTCCTCCATGTTCTCCGCCAGCCGCGCGAGCCCGCGGGCCACGATCATCCGCGCCGTGTTCGCCGAGTTCTTGTCCATCGCGGTCGCGATCTCGTCGTACGAAAGTCCCATTTCGATCCGCATGAAGACCGCCTCCTGTTGCTCTTCGCCCAGCCTTTCGAACGCCCTGTCGTAGCGCTCGAGCATGTCGCGCTCGAGCGCGTGCTCGAGCGGCGAGGCGCCCCGGTCCACGAGGCTCTCGCCCGGCTCCTCCTGGCGGCCGCGCGTGGCGGCCCGCGCGATCTCGTCGCGCATGGCGTTGATCAGGATGCGCCTCAGGTAGGCGAGGAACGCCCCTTCGTGCCGGGGATCGAACCTCTCCAATTGCTTCAACACCCGGATCAAGGTGATCTGCACAAGGTCGTCGGTGTCGGCGAAGCCGCGGGCCTTCGCCGGCAACCGGCCGTGCGCCCACCGGCGCAGGATCGGCAGATAGCGCTGCAGCAGCCGTTCGCGCGCCGCCTCGTCCCCGGCGCGAATGCGCTGCAGGAGGGCGGCGGTGGATTCGGGGTCCGGGGCGGTCATGCCGGGACAGTGTAGGAACCGGCATACGCGGCGGCAAAGCCCGGACCGTGCCGGCCCCGGCGGGGACGGTCACGCGAACGCCGGCCCGGGTCGCCCCGGGCCGGCGTTCGCACCGCGACCATCGCACCGCCTACTGGTCGACGCGGTTCAGCCACTCCTTCCAGGCGTTTTCGTTGAACGGCCGGCCGAGGAAGTCGGCGACCAGCTGGGCGGCGGGCTTCGAGCCGCCGGGCGCGAGCACCTTCATGCGGTACTCCTTCGCCGCGCCGGGCGCCAGCATGTGGGCCGGGTCGAACTTCGAGAACATGTCCTTGGCGATGACCAGCGACCACATGTACGTGTAGTAGACGGCCGAGTAGCCGTTCAGGTGGCCGAAGGCGCACTGGAAGTGCGTGCCCTCGACGAACGGGAACGGCTGGTACTTCCTGACCAGGTCCGAGAACAGCGCGTCCGTGTCCACCCCGTTCGGGTCGCGGTCGTAGCAGGCGAGCGACGAGCCGGCGTAGACCATCTGCCGCCGCACGTCGATCCCCTTGGCGAAGGCGTTCGCGCGGTTCATGCGCCGGACCAGATCGGCCGGAACCGGTTCGTCCGTCTGGTAGTTCTTCGCGAACGAGGCCAGGACCTCGGGGCTCTTCATCCACTCCTCGAGCATCTGCGAGGGCGCTTCCACGAAGTCCTGCTCGGTGCGGATGCCGCCGATGCCGACCCAGCGGCCGTGGCCGGCGAACATGGTGTGCAGCAGGTGGCCGAACTCGTGGAAGAAGGTCGTCGCGTCGCTGATCTCGCACAGGCCCGGGTCGCCCGGCGTGCCGCCCGGGAAGTTGCAGACGAGGGCGGCCTCGGGAATCTGCCGGCCCTCGATGCCGGTGCGGATGTCGAACTGGGCGGCGTGGTTGTACTTGTCCGCACGCGGATGCATGTCGAGGTAGAAGCGTCCCGCGAGCTTGCCCCCGTCCCACAACTCGTAGCACTCGACGTCCGGGCTCCACACCGGGGCGTCCTTCACGCGCCGGAACTCGACGTCGAAGAGCTTCGCCGCGGTCGCGAGGATGCCGTCCTTGACGCGGTCGTACGGCAGGTAGGGCCGCATCTGCTGGGAGTCGAAGTCGTAGTCGGCCTTGCGGACCTGCTCCTTGTAGTAATTGACCTCCCAGAAGTTCACGACCGTCGCGTCCGGGACTTCCTTGCGCTTGGCCGCGAGCAGTTGCTCGTACTCGCGCGCCTGCCGGTCCGCCGAGGCGGCGACGACGCGATCGATGAAGCCGCGCGCGTTCGCGGCCGAGCCGACCATCTTGTCGGCGGTGATGCAATCGGCCCAGTTCGGGAAGCCCAGCAGCGTCGCCAGCTCGTGGCGCTTCGCGCGCAGGCTGTCGAGCACCGCCATGTTCTTCGGCCACGCCCGGTTGTTGTACGCCATGTACATCCGCCGCCGCACGTCGTCGCTCTTCGCGTACGCGAACAGCGGGATGGCGTCCGGGTACTCGATGGACAGCGTGATGCGGCCGTCGGGGCCGGGCGCGTGGCGCGCGATGTAGTCGGCCGGAAGTCCCGCCAGCTCGTCCGGGGTGCAGGTGATGGTGGACTTGTCCTCGCGGATGTTGCGGCCGAACTCCTGGCCCACGGCGACGACCTCGTCGCTGACCTGCTTGATCCTCGCGCGTGTCGCGTCGTCCTTGTTCACGCCGGCGAGACGGAAGTCCCGCAGCGTGCGGGTGACGTAGTACTTCGTGGCGGGGTCCGTCCCCGCGAGGTCGAGCGCGGCGAGCGCGTCGTAGACCTTGCGATTGAGCGACAGCTCGGTGAAGTAGGCGGCCACGTCCTGGCTCAGTTTCTCGGCGGCGTTGCGCGTCGCCCGGTCGGGCAGCACGTTCTCGGCGAGGCTCGCCTGCGAGCCGGCCATGTCGAGCTGGCGCAGGGCTTCGTCGTAGGGGACGAGCGTGTTCGCGATCGTGCGCGGCCCGCGGACGGCGAGCATCTTGTCGATCGCGGTCCTGGCGAGCGACAGCCGCCGGCGCTGCCGGACGTCGAAGGCGGCCGAATCGGGCCTGCCGGTCCAGAACGGCGCCTCGTCCGGCGGCATGGCCACGGTGGCCGGGGCCGCGAGGCAGGGGGTCAGGGGCGTCGCGAGCAGCAGCGCCGCGAGCGCGAGCGGGCGAAAACGGATCACGGATCCTCCGTGGTATTTGGAGTGGGAGGCATTGCGCGAAGCCGGCGTCGGCCAGGGTCTCACGGCACGGCCGACATGAGGCGAGCGGTGAAGTTAGCGAAGGGCCACGGGGGCCACCAAGCGAAGCACGGCCCGGCGGGGCGATTCGGGCGCCGAGCGCGGAACGGCCGCGCCCACGACGCCGCCGGCTCAGGGCTTCTTCGGGGGCCTCGCCGGACGCATCTCGACCCGGCTGTGCAGGGCGCGCGGCGAGGTGCGCAGCAGGTCCACGACCATTTCGCCGACGTCGGACGGCTGAAGCGCCCATTCCTGCTTGTCGGCCGTGCCGCGGCCGAACGCGGTCGCGACGCTGCCCGGCATGAGGCAGGTCACGCGAATGCCGGCGTGGCGCACTTCCTGGAAGAGCACCTCGCTGAAGCCGTTGACCGCGTGCTTGCTCGCGCAGTAGGCCCCGCCGCCGACCATCGCGTGGCGGCCGGCGAGCGAGGAGAGGTTGAACACGTAGCCGCCGCCGCGCGCCTGCATGCGCGGCAGCGCCTCGCGCGTGCAGTAGAAGAGGCCGTTCAGGTTGGTCTCGATCACCGCCTGCCAGTCCTCGACGCTCATCTCGGCGACCGGCGCGAAGTGTCCGACACCCGCGTTGTTGACGAGCACGTCCACGCCGCCCAGGTCACGGTCGAGCGCCGCGAACAGGGCCTGAACGTCCCCCGGGCGCCGAACGTCGCACGCGTAGCCGCGGGCGGCGCCGATCTCGCGCGCGGCGGAGGTGGCGTCGCCTTCCTTCCGGGCGGTGATCGCGACCACCAGGCCCTCGCCCACGAGCGCTTCGGCGATGCCGCGGCCGATGCCGCGATTGCCGCCGGTGACGAGCGCGACCTTGGATTTCAACGAGTTCATACGGGCTTCCCTCCCAGGAAGGGTGCGAACGCGGCCCCCGGCCGGCTCAGCTGCCGGGCACGTCGGGGTCCAGGATGCGCGTGACGCTCCCATGGTCGCAGTCCCGGTCCACTTCGATCTCCACGAGGGTGCCGGGCATGAAGGTCACGACCTCGTCGGCGAGGTGTTGCACGAGCAGCCCGAGCAGGGGCAGGTGGGCGACCACCAGCACCCGGCCGGACGGCAGGTCGAGCGACGCCAGCGCCGCACGCGTCTCCTCCGGCTCCCGCTCGGGGGTGAGCGCGCTCAGCGGCGTCGCCGCGAGCCCGGGCGCGACCTCGGCGAGCAGGAGCCGGGCGGTTTCGCGGGCCCGTAGGTAGGGGCTGCAGTACGCGCGGCGCGGCGCGAAGCCCTCGCGCGCGAGCCGCTGCCCGAGCCGGATCACGTACTGCTCGCCCTCGTGGACGAGAGCCGCGTCGGGGCCCTGCCCCAGCGCGCGGCCGTGCCGCAGCAGGCAGAGCGTCGTGCCCGGAGTGGGGATCATGCGCGGCATCATACGCGAGACGGACGGCCGTCCGCCCGCATTTGCGGCGGGCCGAAGCCGTCCGATAGCATTCCGGGTCACTCACACCCAACGAACCCGACGCCACGGCCGCGCGGCGCCGCGCGGGGCCCGATGCGCCCCAGGAGTTCCCGGACAGCCATGAGCAAGCTTCTCGAAACCCTGCGCGAGCGCGTCCTGTTCTTCGACGGCGGCATGGGCACGCAGGTGCAGGCCCGCGACCTCTCCGCCGCCGACTTCGGCGGCAAGCGCTGGGAAGGCTGCATTGATTACCTGAGCCTGACCCGTCCCGACGTCGTCGAGGGCATCCACGCCGCGTACTTCGACGCCGGGGCCGACATCGTCGAGACCAACTCGTTCCAGGCCTCGCGCACGCGGCTCGACGAGTGGGAACTCGGCGCGCGCACGCTCGAGCTGAACCGCGCGGCCGCCACGATCGCCCGCCGGGTCGCGGACCGCTACGCCGCCGACGGACGACCGCGCTTCGTCGCGGGTTCGATGGGGCCTTCGGGCTACCTGCCGTCCTCGGAGGATCCCGAACTCGGCCGGCTGACGCTGGCCGATCTCGTCGAGTCGTTCCGTGACCAGGCGCGCGGGCTGATCGAAGGCGGAGCCGACGTGCTGATTCTCGAGACCTGCCAGGACATCCTCGAGATGAAGGCGCAGATGCTGGCCGCGCGCGAAGCCATGACGCTGGCCGGCCGCGTCGTGCCGATCCAGTGCTCGGTCACGCTCGATCCGACGGGCCGCATGCTGCTGGGCACCGACGTGCGTGGCGCCCTCGCGACTCTCGAAGCCATGCGGGCGGACGTCATCGGGCTCAACTGCTCGACCGGGCCCGACCTGATGCGCGACTCGATCCGTTACCTGTGCGAGAACGCCTCGACGCCGGTGCACTGCATCCCGAACGCGGGCCTGCCCATCAACGACGGCGGGCGCACGCTCTATCCGATGCGGCCCGAACCGTTCGCCGAGACGCTGCGCGAGTTCGTGCTCGACCTGGGGGTGAACGCGGTGGGCGGCTGCTGCGGCACGACCCCCGAGCACATCCGCTCGCTGGTCGCGGCCGTCGGGCGCGTCGCGCCGCGCCAGCGGCCCGCGCGCGGACCCTGGAGCGTGTCGAGCGGCATGACGGCGGCGAGCCTGCGGCAGGAGCCCGCGCCGCTGCTGATCGGCGAGCGGCTCAACACGCAGGGCTCGCGCAGGGTCAAGGCGCTGGCGCTCGAGTCCCGACTGGACGACATGATCCCCGTCGCCCGCCAGCAGGTGGAGGGCGGCGCGCACGTGCTGGACGTCTGCCTCGCCCTCACCGAACGCACCGACGAGAAGGAGATGATGCGCGCGCTGGTGAAGAAGCTGTCGCTGTCGGTCGAGGCGCCGCTCTGCATCGACTCGACCGAGGCGCCGGTGATCGAAGCCGCGCTTCAGGCGTGTCCCGGCGCGGCGATCGTCAACTCGATCAACCTCGAGAACGGCCGCGGCCGGATCGACGCGGTGATGCCGCTGGTGCGGACCTACGGCGCGGCGGTCATCGCGCTGACGATCGACGAGACCGGGATGGCGAAGACCGCGGAGCGCAAGCTCGAAGTGGCCCGCCGCATCCGCGACATCGTCACGGGCGAGTTCGGTCTGCCCCCCGAGCTGTTGATCTTCGACGCGCTCACGTTCACGCTGGCGACCGGCGACGACGAGTTCCGCCGCAGCGGCATCGAGACCATCGAGGGAATCCGGCTCATCAAGCGCGAGTTGCCGGGGGTGCTCACCTCGCTGGGCGTCTCGAACGTTTCGTTCGGACTGGGCCGCGAGGCGCGCGCGGTGCTCAACAGCGTCTTCCTGTACCACTGCGTGCAGGCGGGCCTGGACGCGGCGATCGTGAACCCGGCCGACGTCGTTCCCTACGCGGAACTCTCCGAGGACGACCGGCGTCTCGCGGACGACCTCGTCTTCGACCGCGACCCGCAGGCGCTGGCGAAGTACATCGCCCACTTCGAGGGCCGCGCGCCCGACGCGCGCGCGAAGGAGGACGACGCGGCCGAGGCGGCGATGAGCGTCGAGCAGCGGCTGCACTTCCAGATCCTGCACCGCAAGCCGGCCGGCATCGAGGGGCTGGTGGACGAGGCGGTCAAGCGCCAGGCGGCGGTGGAGGTGCTGAACACCGTGCTGCTGCCGGCGATGAAGGAGGTCGGCGACAAGTTCGGCGCCGGCGAGCTCATCCTGCCGTTCGTGCTGCAGAGCGCCGAGGTGATGAAGAAGGCGGTCGCCCAGCTCGAGCACTACCTCGAGAAGAAGGCCGACGTCAGCAAGGGCCGGGTCGTGCTCGCGACCGTGTACGGCGACGTGCACGACATCGGCAAGAACCTGGTCAAGACGATCCTGTCGAACAACGGCTACACGGTGTTCGACCTCGGCAAGCAGGTTCCGGTGCAGCGCATCCTCGAGCAGGCCCGCGAGGTGAAGGCGACCGCGATCGGGCTGTCGGCGCTGCTCGTCTCGACGAGCAAGCAGATGCCGATCGCCGTGGGCGAGCTGCACCGGCTGGCGCTCGAGTTCCCGGTGCTGATCGGCGGCGCCGCGATCAACCGCAACTTCGGCCGCCGCGCGGCGCTGGTGGACGGCGAGGTCTTCTACGCGCCCGGCGTCTACTACTGCAAGGACGCGTTCGAGGGGCTCGACACGATGAACGCGCTGGTGGACCCGGTCGAGGGCCCGAAGCTGGTCGAGCGGGTCCGGCGCGAGGCGTTCGAGTTCAAGGCCAAGAGCGCCGAGCTGGAGACGCGCGTCGCCGAGTCGAAGGCGCATCAGCGGGACTTCAAGGTCTCGGTTTCGCGCGACCACGCGGTGCCCGCGCCCCCCTCGTGGGGGCGGCGCGTCACGCCGGTGCGCGAGGTGCCGTTCGCGGACATGTACGCGGGCATGGACCTCAAGACGCTCTACCGCCTGCACTGGGGCGCCCGGGGCTCGGGGGCGGGCTTCGACGAGCTCATCCGGAACGACTTCGAGCCGCGACGGCTGCGCCTGCAGCGCGAAGCGGAGGAGAAGGGCTGGCTGCGGCCGACGGCCGTGTACGGGTTCTTCCCCTGCCAGTCCGAGGGGCAGGACCTGGTGGTCTTCGATCCGTCCGCGTTCTCGCCGGGCTCGCTCACGCCGCGCGGCAAGATCGAGGAGGTCGTGCGCTTCACGTTTCCGCGGCAGACCGAGCGTGAGGGGTTGTGCCTCGCCGACTACTTCCTGCCCGCGGACTCGAGCCGCTTCGACGTGGTCGCGTTCCAGCTCGTGACCGTCGGCGCCAACGCCGAGGAGATGTGCGCCGCGCTCAACGCCCGCGGCCAGTACGCCGAGGCTCTGTTCCTGCACGGCCTCGCCGTCGGCGCGGCGGAAGGGCTCGCCGAGTGGCATCACGGCCGCATCCGCCGCGAGCTGGGCATCGAGCCCGAGCGCGGAAAGCGCTACTCGTTCGGCTACAGCGCCTGTCCCGATCTCGCCGATCAGGCGAAGCTGTTCCAGCTTCTCGGGCCCGAGGAGGCGATCGGCGTTTCGCTGACGCAGGCGTACCAGCTGGTGCCCGAGGCGAGCACGAGCGCGGTGATCGTCCACCACCCGCAGGCGCTGTACTACCTGGTGAAGGAGTAGCCGGCGGCCGGCGGCTCGCGGGAGCGAACGGCCGGACGCTCCGCAGAACCACCGGAACGAGGAGGAGCGCGCCCATGTCCATCGCCCGCTACCACGACGGCCAGCGCCGCCTGCAGGACCGGTTCGACTCGCGGCGGATCGCCGACCGGCTCGACGCCGTGACCTACTCGACCACCCTCGATGCCGACGACCGCGACTTCATCGAAGGCTCCGACCACTTCTTCCTCGCCACCGTGGACCCCGTGGGTCGCCCGGACTGCTCCTACAAGGGGGGAATGCCGGGGTTCGTCCGCGTGCTGTCGCCGCAGGAACTGGCGTGGCCGGATTACGACGGCAACGGCCAGTTTCGCTCGCTCGGAAACCTGCTGGCCAATCCCGAGGCCGGACTGTTGTTCGTGGACTGGGAGCGCCCGGGCCGGCTGCGGGTGAACGGCACGACGCGCGTCGTGGACGACGATCCGCTGCTGGCCACCTGGGAGGGCGCCCAGCTCGTCGTGCGCCTGACCGTGCGCCAGGCGTTCCCGAACTGCCCGCGTTACGTGCACCTCATGCAACGGATCGAGACTTCGCCGTTCGCGCCGCGCGACGGGCACACGTGTCCGCGGCCGGGGTGGAAGGACAACCCCGCGTTCGCCGACGCCCTGCCGGAGCGCGATCTGCGCCCGCCGCGGGGCTGACGCCGCCATGGACCTCCGACCCGTCGTGCTCGAGGGCCGCCACGTGCGGCTCGAGCCGCTCGACCTCGGCCGGCACTGGGAGGGGCTCGTGGCCATCGGGCTCGAGCCGTCGCTGTGGCGCCTCACGGTCGCGAAGGTGGACGGGCCCGCGGCGCTGCGGCGGTACTTCGAACGCGCGCTCGAGGATCAGGCGCGGGGCGTCGCGTTGCCCTTCGTCACGGTCCACCGTGCGAGCGGCCGCATCGCCGGCAGCACGCGCTTCGGCAACATCGTGCCCGAATACCGGCGGGCCGAGATCGGCTGGACGTGGCTGGGCACGGAGTTCCAGCGCACGGCGCTCAACACCGAAGCCAAGCTGCTCATGCTGACGCACGCGTTCGAAACCTGGCGGTTGCTGCGCGTCGAGCTCAAGACCAGCCTCGGCAACGAGAAGTCGAAGGCGGCGATGCGACGGCTGCGTTTCGTCGAAGAAGGCACCTTTCGCAAGTGGATGTTCCACGAGGACGGCAGCCGCCGCGACACCGTCTGGTTCAGCGTCATTGACGACGAGTGGCCGGCGACGAAAGCCCACATCGAGTCGCTGCTGGCGCGGGGTTGAGTCCGCCGGAGGAGCGCACGGGCCGGAAGGCGCCGCGCCGCGCTCCGTGCCCGCGCCGTCGCGCGAACCGGAGCGCGGCGCGCGCCGGGGCCGGGACGCGGGTCAGGCGTCCCGCGGCTCGGGCTTCTCCGGGTCGATGCCGTACTCGCGGATCGCCTGCGCGACCGTTTCCGGCTTCACGGCGCCTTCCCGCATGAGCGCGTGCAGCGTCGCGACGACGACGTGCTCGGCGTCCACCTCGAAGTGCCGGCGCAGGGCCTCGCGGGTGTCGCTGCGGCCGAAGCCGTCGGTGCCCAGGGCCACGAAGCGGTTCGGCACCCAGCGTGCCGGCATGTCGTTCACCGACTTCATCCAGTCGCTGGAGACCACCACCGGGCCTTCGGCGCCGCCGAGCGCCTGCGTCACGTACGGCACGCGCGGCTTCTCGAGCGGGTGCAGGCGGTTCCAGCGCTCGACCGACAGCGCCTCGTTCCGCAGCTGCTGGGCGCTCGTCATGCTCCACACGTCGGCCGCCACGTTCCACTTCTCCGCCAGCATCTCCTGCGCCCGCAGCACCTGAAGCAGGAGCACGCCGCTGCCGACGAGTTGCGCCTTCGTCTTCGCGGACGAATCGGAGCGCCGGAACCGATAAAGGCCCTTGAGGATTCCCTCGTCCACGTCGGCGGGCTTCGCCGGCTGCGCGTAGTCCTGGTTGTAGACCGACAGGTAGTAGAAGACGTCCTCGCCCGACTGGTACATGCGGCGCAGTCCGTCGCGCACGATCGTCGCCAGCTCGTAGGCGAACGCCGCGTCGTAGGCCACGCAGTTGGGCACGGCCGAGGCGAGCAGGTGGCTGTGGCCGTCCTCGTGCTGCAGCCCTTCGCCGTTCAGCGTGGTGCGGCCGGCGGTCCCGCCGCACAGGAAGCCGCGCCCGCGCGCGTCGCCGAACGCCCAGATGAAGTCCATCGTGCGCTGGAAGCCGAACATCGAGTAGAAGACGTAGAACGGAATCGTCGTCGTGCCGTGCGTCGAGTAGCTCGTGCCCGCCGCCGTGAAGGACGCGACCGACCCGGCCTCGGTGATGCCCTCCTCGAGCAGCTGCCCGTCGGGCTTCTCGGTGTACGAGAGCACGAGCTTGCTGTCCACGGGGTCGTACTTCTGGCCGAGCGGCTGGTAGATGCCGATCTCGCGGAACAGCACCTCCATGCCGAACGTGCGCGCCTCGTCGGGAATGATCGGCACGATGCGGCGGCCGTAGTCCGGGTCCCGGAGCAGGTTGCGCATGAGCTTGCCGAGCACCATGGTCGTCGAGACGACCTGGCCCTCGGGCGTGCCGCCGTCGAACTCGCCGAACGCCTTCGCGGGCGGAGCGGGCAGCGGCTTCGCGCGCACGATGCGCTTCGGGATGCAACCGCCGAGCGCGCGCCGGCGCTCGAGCAGGTAGCGCACCTCCTCGCTGTCCGCACCCGGGTGGTACAGCGGCGCGTCGGCGATTTTCTTGTCGGGGATCGGCAGTTCGAGCACGTCGCGGAAACGCTTGAGCTCCTCGAGGTCGAGCTTCTTCTTCTGGTGCGTCATGTTGCGGGCTTCGGCGCCGGTGCCGAGCGTCCAGCCCTTGACCGTCTTGGCGAGGATCACGGTCGGGCGGCCCCGGGTCGCCAGCGCCGCGGCGTAGGCCGCGTAGACCTTGTGGTAATCGTGGCCGCCGCGGCGCAGGTGCTTGATGTCGTCGTCCGAGAGGTGCTCGACCATCGCCAGCAGCCGCGGGTCGGTGCCGAAGAAGTGCTGGCGCACGTAGGCTCCGGACTCCACCTGGTACTTCTGCCAGTCGCCGTCCACCGTCTCGTTGAGCCGGTCGAGGAGCACGCCGTCCACGTCCATGGCCAGCAGCGGATCCCACTCGCGCGCCAGGATCACCTTGATGACGTTCCAGCCCGCGCCGGTGAAGACGGCCTCGAGTTCCTGGATGACCTTGCCGTTGCCGCGCACCGGACCGTCGAGCCGCTGCAGGTTGCAGTTGATGACGAACGTCAGGTTGTCGAGGTTCTCGCGCGAGGCCAGCGTCAGCGCGCCGGTGGCCTCGGCCTCGTCCATCTCGCCGTCGCCGAGGAAGCCCCAGACGTGCGAGTTCGACGTGTCCGCGAGCTTGCGCGCCGCGAGGTAGCGATTGAAGCGCGCCTGGTAGATGGCGTTCATCGGCCCGAGGCCCATGCTGACCGTGGGGAACTCCCAGAAGTCGGGAAGCAGGCGCGGATGCGGATAGCTGGGCAGGCCGGAGCCGCCCACTTCGCGGCGGAAGTTCTCGATCTGCGCCTCGCTCAGCCGGCCCTCGAGGAACGCGCGCGCGTAGATGCCGGGCGAGGCGTGCCCCTGGAAGAACACCTGGTCGCCGGATCCGCCGTCGTCCTTGCCGCGGAAGAAGTGATTGAAGCCGACCTCGTACAGCGTGGCCGCCGACGCGTAGGTGGACAGGTGCCCGCCGATGCCGGCCGACAGCTTGTTCGCGTGCACGACCATCGCCGCCGCGTTCCAGCGGATGACGCGGCGGATGCGCTTCTCGAGCTGCTCGTCGCCGGGGAAGGGCGGCTCCTGCTCGGTCGAGATGGTGTTGATGTAGCGCGACTGCACTAGTCCGGGCAGCCCGACGTTGAGCTGACGAGCCCGCTTGAGCAGCCGGCGCAGCAGGAAGTCCGCGCGCTCGCGGCCGTGGACCCGGACGATATCCTCGAGCGAATCGAGCCAGTCCTGCGTCTCGTTGGGGTCGCTGTCGGGAACCTGCCGCTTGAAGCCGTGCAGCAGGTTGAGGAAGAAGCGCTCGCTTTCGCGGCGGTCGTTGACGTTCACGCTCTGCTCCAGTGTGCTCATGGGCCTCTCGGAGGCGCGGCGCGGATCGGGCGCCGGCCGCAATACCGGGATGTGTGGCGCGGATCGGGGGGTCGGCGCGCGGGATGCGCGGCCGTCGCGGCCGGGCGGAAGGCCCCCCGCCGGCGAGTTGGATGTACGGCTGGCAGGATAGGGTCGGCCCCGGAACGCGGCAAGCCGGCGCACCGCGCCCGGCGCGGCCGCGGGCCGCACCCGGCCGCTGAAACTGATGAAACTCCACGGTCCTACGCTAGACTGCACGCTTCGCCGTTCGAACCCCCGCTTCCGGAGAGCCGCCATGTCCGTGCTCGAGCAGCCGCTGACGACGTTGTATCCCGCGCGCGAGGGCGCGCGGCCGATGACCGCCGAGGACCTGTGGAAGCTGCCGCGCGTCGGCACGCCCGAGGTCTCGGCCGACGGCCGGTGGATGGTCGTACCGGTCACCATCTACGATCTCGAGAAGAACACGCCCACGACGCGGCTGTGGCTCGTCGCCGCCGACGGCTCGGGCGAGCCGCGCGCGCTGACCGGCGCCGAGGCCTCCGCGCAGGAGCCGCGGCTTTCGCCCGACGGCTCGCAGCTCGCCTTCACGCGCAAGGACGCCGGCGGCAAGGCGCAGCTCATGCTGCTGCCGATGGCGGGTGGCGAGGCGCGCCGGCTGACCCGGCTGCCGCTCGGCGTCTTCGACCCGCGCTGGCTGCCCGACGGCTCGGGCCTGATCTGCGCCGGCATGCTGCTGAAGGACCACGCGACCCCCGAGGCGACCGCCGCCGAGCTCGAGCGCCGCGCCGCCGACCCGGTCCGCGCGCACGTCACCGAGGAGCGCGTCTACCGTTACTGGGACACCTGGCTCACGACCGGCGAGGTCGTGCACCTGTGGCACGTGGACGCCGCCAGCGGCGAGGCGCGGGACCTGACGCCCGAATCGTCGCTGTGGTTCGAGTGGATGGATCCGTCCGGGCAGTACGACCTCTCGCCCGACGGCCGCGAGATCGCCCTTGCCGGGATCGTGTTCGATCCGAAGCGCTCGCTGCTGCTCTCGCAGGTGTTCGTCGTTCCGGTGGCGGGCGGACCCCTGCGCTGCATCACCGAGACGAACCCGGCCGAGTCGCTGGCGCCGCGCTGGTCCCCGGACGGCGCGTACGTCGTCTACGGGCGCACCAGCGATCCCGAGTTCTACGCCGACCACGCGAAGCTGTGGCGCTGGGAGCGCGCCACCGGCCGGCACTCCGAGTGGCTCGGGGGCTGGGACCGCTTGCCGGTGCACTGGGAGTTCGCGCCCGACGGCACGCTGGTGATCGCCGCCGAGGACGCGGCGCGGCTCAAGCTCTGGGCCTGGAGCGGCGGCGGCGCGCCGCGCGCGCTGACCACGCAGGGGAGCGCGGCCGGCTTCAGCGTCGGCTCGGACGGGCGCGTGTTCTTCACCCTGCAGTCGCTCGCCGAGCCGGCCGAGGTGCACGCGGTCGGACTCGACGGCCGCGGGCTCGCGAAGCTCACCCGCTTCACCGCCGATGTCGCCGCCGGCTTCGCGACCGGCGAGGTCCGCGAGCTGACCTTCGCCGGCGCCGGCGGCGAGACGGTGCAGATGTTCGTCGTGCTGCCGCCCGGCTTCGATCCGGCCCGCCGCCACCCGCTCGTCCACGTCGTCCACGGCGGCCCGCACGGCATCTCGGCCGACGCGTTCCACGCGCGCTGGAACGCGCAGCTCTTTGCCGCGCCGGGCTACGTGGCGGCGCTCGTCAACTTCCAGGGCTCGACGAGCTGGGGGCAGGACTTCGCGCAGCGCATCCAGGGCGAGTGGGCGCTGCGCCCGTTCGAGGACGTGATGCGGGCGACCGATGCGCTGGTCGCGACCGGCTGGGTGGACGAGTCGAGGATGTCCGCGGCCGGCGGCTCGTACGGCGGCTACATGATGAGCTGGATCGCCGGGCACACGGACCGCTTCCGGTGCATCGTCAACCACGCCGGCGTCGCGGACCTGACCGGCCAGTACGCGAGCGACGTGACGCAGGGCCGCGGCCGCGCCTCGGGCGGCGAGGTCTGGGACGGGCTCGAGAAGCAGGACCGCTGGTCGCCGATCCGCTTCGCCGGCGGCATGAAGACGCCGATGCTGGTGATCCACGGCGAGCGCGACTACCGCGTGCCGGTCGGGCAGGGCCTGCTGATCTACGGCGTGCTCAAGGCGAAGGGCGTGCCGGCGCGGCTCGTGTACTTCCCCGACGAGAACCACTGGATTCTCAAGCCGCGCAACTCGCTGCTCTGGTATCGAGAGGTGCTCGCCTGGCTGGCCCGCTGGATGGGGGCGTGAACCCGGCCGGACTGGCCCTGCTCGGGGTGCTGGTCGGCGCGTTCGGAACCCTGATCGGCGCGGGTGGCGGTTTCGTGCTCGTGCCGGTGCTGCTGCTGCTCTACCCGAAGGATTCGCCGGCGCTCGTCACCGGCATCTCGCTGGCGGTGGTGTGCCTGAACGCCGCCTCGGGGTCGTTCGCCTACTCGCGCATGCGGCGCGTGGACTTCCGCTCGGGCTGGATGTTCGCGGCCGCCACGATTCCCGGCGCGGTGCTCGGGGCGATGGCGACGGCCCGCATTCCGCGCCGGAGCTTCGACCTGCTGTTCGGCGTGCTGCTGCTGCTCGGTTCGCTGTACCTGCTGTGGCGTCCGCTGCGGCGCGACGGCGGCGAGGGCCACGCGACCGGGTCCTTCGCGCGGCAGCTGACCGAGCGCGACGGCACCGTGCACCGCTGGTCCTACGAGCCGTGGCTCGGCATCGCCATCAGCGTGTTCGTCGGCTTCGCCTCGAGCGTGCTCGGGATCGGCGGCGGGATCATTCACGTGCCGGTGCTGACGCAGGTGCTCGGATTCCCGGTCCACGTCGCGACGGCGACGTCGCACTTCGTGCTGGCGGTGATGGCGCTGGCAGGGACGATCGTGCACCTGTCGAACGGCGAGCTGCTGCCGGGTCTGGGCCGCGTGGCCGCGATCGGCGCCGGCGTGCTCGTCGGCGCGCAGATCGGGGCGGCGCTGTCGAAGCGTGTCGGCGGCGTGTGGATCATGCGCTCGCTGGCGCTGGCGCTCGGCCTGGTCGGCGTGCGCATTCTGCTCCTCGCGCTGCAGACGGGCACGCCGTGACCTCACGCAGGCCCCCCCGATCCGCGGAGCGCCGCCCCGGCCGCTCCTCGGGCCGCGAGGCCGCCGCCGCGCCGGCGCACGAGGCCGCTCCGGCGGGATCCGCCCGCCGCGCGGCGCTGCCCGCGTGGGCGGCGGTCTGCTTCCTGCTCTCGGGCGCCGCCGGGCTGCTCTACGAGGTGGTGTGGTCGAAGGAGCTGTCGCACGTGCTCGGCAATTCGCTGCACGCGATCTCGACGGTGGTGGCGGCCTTCCTGTGCGGTCTCGCGCTCGGCGCCTGGCGGCTCGGGCCCTGGCTCTCGGCTCCGGGGCGCGGGGCGCGCCGGTACGCCTATCTCGAGCTGGGCATCGCTGCGTTCGGACTGATCTCCGTGCCGCTGCTGCGCGCCCTGCTGCCGGGCTTCGGCGGGCTCTACCACGCGCTGGGCGGGGGAACGGCGGCGTTCGCGGCCGCCCGCTTCGCGATCGTGTTCGTGGTGCTGCTGCCGCCGACGCTGCTGATGGGCGCGACGCTGCCGGTGCTCGTGGACTATTTCGAGCACGAGCTCGTCGGGCCGGCGCTCGCGCGGCTCTACGCGATCAACACCGCGGGCGCGGTGGCCGGCTCGTGGCTCGCGGGTTTCGTCCTCGTGCCCGCCGTCGGACTGCTGGCGGCCAGCTTCGCGGCGGTGGCGCTCAACGTCGTCGCGGCGCTCGTGGCGCTTCGCGCGGCGCCGCCGGCCGCCGCCCGCGGGCCGCAGCCCGCCGCGGACGCGCCGCCGGAGGGGACCGCTCTCATCGGCCCCGGCGCGCGCGCGCTGGTGGCGGCCGGGCTCGCGCTCTCGGGCTTCGCGGCGCTCGCGTTCCAGATGGCGTGGGTGCGGCTCTTCGGGCTCATCCTCGGCTCGTCGGTCTATTCGTTCTCGGGCGTGCTCGGCGTCTATCTCGCGGGCCTGGCGATCGGCGCGGCGCTCGCCGGGCGCTGGATCGCGCGCGTCCGATCGCTCGCGGTGCTGGCGGCGCTGCAGGCCCTGCTGGCGCTGTCGGCGGCGCTCGCGCTGTGGCTCTTTCCGCAGCTGCCGGACCGCTACCTGGCGATCGCCGTGGCGGCCGGCGCGAGCTGGGGCTGGCTGTTCGTCACCCAGCTCGTGCTGGTCGCGGCGGTCGTGTTCGTGCCCTGCCTGGCGATGGGCGCGGTCTTCCCGGTCGCGGTGCGCTTCCTGCAGCGCGGAGGCAGCGCCGGCACGGTCGGACGAGCGTACGCCGTGAACACCGCCGGCACGATCGCGGGCTCGCTCGTGGCAGGTTACCTGATGGTGCCGGGCCTGGGCGTGCAGGGCACGCACGTCGCCGCCGTCGTGCTGTCGGCCGTGGTCGCCGTGCTCGCGGCGGCGCTGGCGCTGCGCGAGGGTGGCGCGGGAGCGCGCGCCGGCGCGCTCTCGGCGCTGCCGGCCGCGCTGGCGGTCGCGATGTGCTTCGCCGCGCCCGCGTGGGACCCTTCGCTCATGTCTGCCGGCGCGTTCCGGCCCAACGCGCGTGCCTACCTCGAAGCCGCCGCCGGCCGCGGCGAGGGCTCGCTCATCCGCCGCGCGCTCGGGCGCGAGAAGGTGCTGCTGTACCGCGAGGGACTCAACGGCTCGGTGCTGGTCACGCTCGACACGCTCTCGAACAACACCGCGCTGCGCATCGGCGGCAAGGTGGACGCGAGCAGCAGCGACATGCTGACGCAGGCCCTGAGCGGGCTGCTGCCCGGCGCGCTCGCCGACTCGGGGGCGCGCTCGCTGGTGATCGGCCAGGGCTCGGGCGTGACGCTCGCGGCGCTGCTCGCGACCGGCGCCGGCCGCACCGACCTCGTCGAGCTCGAACGCGCCGTGCTCGACGGCTCGCGCTTCTTCCACGAGCGGGGCCGCGATCCGCTCGACGACCCGCGCGTGCACGTGATCGTCGAGGACGGCCGCACGGTGCTCGAGCACGCGCGCGAGCGCTGGGACGTGATCGTCTCGGAGCCCTCGAATCCCTGGCTCGCCGGCGTCAACAACCTGTTCACGCGCGACTTCTACCGGCTGGTGCGCTCGCGCCTCGCGCCGGGCGGCGTGTTCACCCAGTGGATCCAGCTCTACGAGATCTCGCCGACCGCCTTCGGCTCGATCCTCTCGGGGTTCCTCGCCTCGTTCCCGAAGGGTCAGGCGTTCCTCGGCGCGCGCGGCGCCGACCTGATCCTCGTGGCCTGCGACTCGACGCGCTCGCTGTCGCTGGCGCGGCTCTCGACGCCGGCGGCGCGGTACGAGCTCGCGCGCGGGCGCCTGCTCGGCCCCGAAGGCGTCGCCGGCTACTGGATCGGGCCGCTCGATTCGCTGCGCGCCCTCGCCGCGGGCGCGCCCGCGAACACCGACGATCGCCCGTACGTGGAGTACCGCGCGCCCAGGGACCTGGTCGAACGCGCGCACCTCGCGTCGTCCGGTCCGCTGCCGCTCGCGCAGGCGCTGCCGCGCGGCACGCGGCGCGACGCGGCCGCGCTGTTCGCGGACTGGGGCGGACCCGGGGCGTGGTACACCGCGCGCGCCCGCGAGCTGGCGCATGCCGGGCGGCTCGAGACGGCGGAAGCGGTGGCCGCCGGCGCGCGCGCCGAGGGGTTCGGCGCGCTGGCCGCGGGGCTCGAGCGGATGGTGGCCGACGAGCGGCGCGGGCGTGAGGTGCCGCCGCTGCTGCGCGCCGCGCGCGAGGCCTCCCTGCGCGGGAACCCCGCGGATTCGCGCGCGCTGCTCGACCGCGCGGCGGCGCTGGCGCCGGGGAACGGCCGCGTCTGGGTGCTGCTCGCCGAGCAGCAGCGGCTCTCGGACGCGCCCGACTCCGCGCTGCGCTCGGTCGCGCGCGCGCTCGAGGTCGGCACGAGCGCGGAGAAGGCCGACGCGCTCGTCTGCGCCGGGCTCGTCGAGGTCGCCCGGGGCCGGCTCCTCGAAGCCGCGGCGCGCTTCGCCGCCGCGCAGCACTTCGCGCCGGCCGAAGAGATGCCCTACGTCTTCGAGGCCAGGGCGCGACTCGACGCGGGCGATCGCGCCGGCGCGCGGCGGGCGCTCGAGCGCGGCATCGCCGCGGTCCCCGGCGGCTCGCAGCTCGCGGCGCTGCGCGCGCAGCTCGGCCCGTAGGACTGGGCAGGCCGCGGCGCGCGGACTACATTCCGCGCATGGCGCTCCCGGAACACCTGCTCAGGCTGCTCGCCCAGTGCGACGTCGAGGCGTACCGCTCCTCGGGTCCGGGCGGGCAGAAGAAGAACAAGACCGAGTCGAGCGTGCGTGTCCGGCACCGGCCCACGGGGCTCGTGCGCGTGGCGACGGAGAGCCGCTCGCAGACCCGCAACCGCGAAGCAGCGCTCGAACGCGTCTGGCGGGCGCTCGAAGCCCGCAGCCGCAAGCCAAAGCCGCGCGTGGCCACACGGCCGACCGCGGCCGCCCGCGCGGACCGGCTCGAGGGCAAGCGCCGGCTGGGAGAGCGCAAGCGGCTCCGCCGCCCGGCCGGGACGGACGAGTGACACCCCGGCCGCCACGGGTTCGCCGCGGCGGCGCTGACGAACGCGGGTCCTGCTGTCCAGGCGCCGGGCGGCGGATTCGGTCCTGTCCGCCGGACACGTCCGGGACTTACAGGCGCGACAGGGATTGGAGCTGCGCCAGCTTGCGCTCGGCCACGCGCTTGCGATCCGCGGAGGCTTCGATCCAGCGGTTGGCCGCCTGCTTCTGGGCTTCGAGCAGATTGCGGAGGAGCGAGCGATACTCCGCGACCTTGTTCGCGTCGCTCGGCTGGGCGACGACCTCGGCGTGCTTCCGCGCCGCGTCGAGTTCCAGCTCCAGGGCCTTCACGCGCAGGTCCCAGGCCTGGCGCTCCGCCTCGAGTCGGACGGCGTCCGCACGCAGGGCGTCTCGCTGCCGCAGGAGGTACGCCTGCTCGTTCGTCTGCTGTTTGAAGGCGGCGTCCAACTGGGTGCGCTGGGCCTGGTCCTTCGCCTTGCCGGCCACGTCGCGCCGCACCTTGGAAGTCTTCATCTCCTCCTTCATGATCTTCGCCCTGCCGTCGGCCTCGGCCGCGCGGCGGCGCGTGTCGTCGATCTCGCTGGCGGAGGCCCGCTGAAGGTCGCGCGCGTCCTCGAGATAACGGCCGAGGTCCGATTCGCTGCGCGGAACGTAGATCGAAAGCAGCTCCGCCAGCTGGCCGCCCGGGAGCATGGTCGCCGGTGAGGTCGGGGCGCTCGTCGTCGGTGATTCGGCCGGCGTCTGGGCAAGGGCGGAGCTGCACGGGACGCTGGCCAGGGTCAGCAGCAACGAAACGGTCCCCAGGAGCGGTCGGTTCATCATGGCCTCTTTCGTCGGGTGGCGCTGTGCGATCCCGGTTCCGAGCGTGCACAGCCTTGGGTGGGTCACGAAGGTTGCGATGGCGTCTCGAACGGCATGGAGAACGAGCGGCCGGAGGGACGCGAACACCGTTTCGCCACGAGGGCGATCGCCCCGGAGAAGTCCGCAACCCCTCCTCAGGGAAAGCTCCCCTGCGCGGGCGTGCGGCCGGGCGCGAGATTGACGAATGAGCGGGGCGTTCGCAAGACCGGCCCACGTCGAAGTCCGGCAGGCAACCCCCCGCCACGATGACCCGGCTGTTTCGAACCGCGGGAAGCTGCCGACGGTGGACCTCGAGGGTGAGCACGAAGTGGCTCCGCGGCCCGAACGCTCCGCGGGTGCGGCGTTCGGTGGGCCCTGATCCGCCGCGGTCACGGCCGGTTGACGAGCGGCCCGAGGCCCGGCTTACTCTCGCGAGTCCTTCCTCCCGAAACGCAGGAATCTCCGGCATGAACTCCGAACGACATCCGGCCGATATCGTCAGCAGTCCACGGCAGGAGCCCCGGCTCCCGCCGGGTCAGATCGTGACGGAGAAGTGGCCCGTGTTGCACCACGGCTCGGTCCCCGTCATCGACCTCGCCCGCTGGGATCTGAGGGTGGACGGCCTCGTCGAGCGCCCACGGCGCTGGACGTGGGACGAGTTCCAACTCCTGCCGCGGGTCCAGGTGCACTCGGACATCCACTGCGTGACGCGGTGGAGCCGCTACGACAACACTTGGGAAGGCGTGTCGTTCCGCGAGCTGACGTCGCAGGCCGCCCCGAAGCTCGAGGCGCGCTTCGCGATCCTGCACGCGGAAGCCGGCTTCACGACCAACCTGCCGCTTTCGGAGCTTCTCCAGGATGACGTCCTGCTCGCCGACCGCCACGATGGCCAACCGCTCGCGCCCGAGCACGGCTGGCCGCTGCGTCTGGTCGTGCCCCGGCGCTACTTCTGGAAGAGCGCGAAGTGGATCCGCCGGATCGAGCTGGTGGCCCGCGACGAGCCCGGTTTCTGGGAGCGCAACGGCTACCACAACGAAGCGGACCCGTGGCGCGAGGAGCGCTTCTCGGACTGGTGACGCGCGCGGGGGCGGAGCGTGAGCGCGCCGACCCACGTCCAGCGCTGCCGCCAGCTGCTGCAGGAGCAGCTCGAGGCGATGGCCACGCTGCGCACCGCGAACGTGCGCGACCAGAGCTTCAAGAACTGGCGCCAGAACACCGTCACCGCGATCCAGCGCATCTGGCCGGGCGACCGCGAGCGGGTCGAGCGTTTCCGGCGTGTCGTGTTCACGCCGCCGCATTCGCGCTCGGACGTGAAGCTGAGCCGCGAGTGGTTCGGCAAGGGCATCGGAGAATCGCGCGCCTACCTGCACAAGCTGCTCGAAGCGATCGACAGCGAGGGTGTGCCCGTTCCGGCGGAAGGCGATCGCGATTTCGAGTCGCGTGCGATGGAGGAAGAGGTCGGCTTCCCGATGCTGGACCTGAGCGAGTCCGCCGGCGACCCGCCGGTCGGGGAAGAGGCGGGCGCGCCGGAGACGAGCGAGCTCGGCTTCACCTCCGGCTACGCGACCCCCGATGACCAGGGCGCTTCGCCGGGCGACCCGCGGTCGCCGGGCCCTCCGTCCCTGCGAATGCGCTGGAAGCTGCCGACCCGGACGGAAGCGGCCCGGCGCGAGACGCCGGCAGCCGACGCTCCGCCAGCGCTGGACGATCCGCGCGCCATGCCCGCACCGGCGGTGAGCGAGGACCGCCCCACGCTCGAGATTCCCCGCCCGCCCCTGCGTCCCGCGGCCGGGCCGCAGGAGCAGGCCGGCGACACGCAGCCGGAGGCCTCCGCGCCGGCGCAGGAAGCCGTCGCCGAGGCGGCCGGGGAGACTCCCGGGTTCGCTGCCCCGCCGGCGGCGGTTCAGCCCGGCGCCGATGCCGCGCCGCCGCCGCGCCGCGAAGCCGCACGCGTCGTCAGCAAGGGACGAAACGGTCGCGGCAGGACGAAGAAGCCGGCCTCGAAGGAGAAGCTCAAGGACCTGCTCGGACTCGACAAATTCGAGGCGCATGCGCCGGGCGCGTTCGCCGCGCCATCGGCCGCCCCGGCTCCCGGGCCTTCAGCCCAGACGCACGCGCCGGCCGCGTCGCCCGCGCCGGCCGCGTCGCCCGTGCCGGCCGAAACGCCCGCGTCGGCCGCAACGCCCGCGTCGGCCGCAACGCCCGCGCCCGCCGCATCGCCCGCTCTGGAAGCATCCCCTGCGCCGGCCGTCACCGCGCCGGCGCCGCCCCCGGCGCCCGAAGCGGGGCGTGAGCCGGTGGCGAAGCCCCTGCCTGCATTCGCCGATGCGCACGCGAGCGCGGCTGAACGCTCCGCCGCCGACGGGCCCGGCAGCGCCGGCGAGTCCCCGGTCGCCGACGAGCCCGGAAGCGACGCTTCGCCCGCGATCGCCGACGGGCCCGTGCGCGCGTCAGCGCCCGCAGCCGCGGAATCGCCCGCGCGCGCTGCCGCACCGGCGGCGGCCGCGGCCCGGACGCCCGCCGCGGCGCCCGAGGTCGCGCCGGCGCCCCGCGGGCCCGAGGTCCGCGAGCGCAGGCCGTCCGCCGCCGCCGGCGAACCTCACGACGAAGGGGGCGAAGTGAACGAGCAGGACCGCGAGCGCGCGACGCTCGATTTCATGCAGAACTCGCCGGTCTTCGGGGTCGTCGGCAAGCCGGTTCAGCGGCGTACGGACACGACCGAGTTTCTCGACCCGGACGCCGTGGCCGTCGCGACGCTCGCGGCCGACCTCGGCCGTTACGCCGTGCCGGACGGCCTGCGCCCCTCGCTGGCGGCGCGACTCGCGGATGTGGCCCGGTGCCTCGAAGCGGGCGAGCTGGACTGGGACCTGCTGCGCGGCGCGATCACCGACGCGATGCAGTACCCCGAGCTCGCACGGCGCCTGCTGCCGGTGCTGCTGCCGTGGCTCGAGCGCGCGGCCTGAGCGCGCGCGAACACCTGACGACTTCCTGAAACGTGTCTCCGCGGCCGCCGGCGGCCGCGCATCGCTGTGCTACCTTCGCGAATCGAAACGCCGGAGGTGAGCACACGATGAACTTCGATCGCTACACGCAGAAGTCCCGGGAGGCCGTCGAGCGCGCCCAGCGTTCCGCCCGCGAGCTGGGACATCAGGAACTGCGCCCCGAGCACCTGCTGGCCGCGTTGCTCGCCGAGGAAGGTGGCACGGTGCAGGCGGTGTTGAACAAGCTCGGCGTGCGCGCGGCGACGCTCGGGGCCTACGCGGACGAGGCGCTGCAGGCGCTGCCGCGCGTGCAGGGCGGCAGCCCGTGGCTGGGCGACGCCCTGCGCTCGGTGTTCGAGCGCGCCGAAGCCGAATCCGGGCGGCTCAAGGACGACTTCGTCAGCACCGAGCACCTGCTTTTCGCGCTCGCCGACGGGGCGCACCCGGGCGGAGCGCAGCGCGCGCTGGCGCGCGCGGGCGTCACGCAGGAGGCCCTGCTGCAGGCGCTCACCAACGTGCGCGGCGGGCAGCGCGTGACCGACGACAGCCCGGAGGACAAGTACCAGTCGCTCGAGAAGTACGGCCGCGACCTCACGGCCGCGGCGCGCGCCGGCAAGCTCGACCCGGTCATCGGGCGCGACGACGAGATCCGGCGCGTCGTTCAGGTGCTGGCGCGCCGCACGAAGAACAACCCGGTGCTGATCGGCGATCCCGGGGTCGGCAAGACCGCGATCGTCGAAGGGCTCGCGCAGCGCATCGTGCTCGGCGACGTGCCCGACTCGCTCAAGGACAAGCGCGTGATCGCGCTCGACCTGGGCGCGCTCGTGGCGGGCACCAAGTTCCGGGGCGAGTTCGAGGACCGGCTCAAGGCGGTGCTCAAGGAAGTCACGGCCGAGGAGAACCGGATCGTCCTGTTCATTGACGAGCTGCACACGCTGGTCGGCGCCGGCGGGGCCGAAGGCGCGGTGGACGCGGCGAACCTGCTCAAGCCCGCGCTCGCGCGCGGCGAGCTGCACTGCGTCGGCGCCACGACGCTCGACGAGTACCGCAAGCACATCGAGAAGGACGCGGCGCTCGAACGCCGCTTCCAGCCGGTGCTGGTCGGCGAGCCGGGCGTCGAGGACGCGATCGCCATCCTGCGCGGCCTCAAGGAGCGCTACGAGGTCCACCACGGCATCCGCATCAAGGACGGCGCGCTCGTCGCGGCCGCGGTGCTGTCGAACCGTTACATCACGGACCGCAAGCTGCCGGACAAGGCCATTGACCTGATCGACGAGGCGGGCTCGCGGCTCAAGATGGAGATCGACTCGATGCCGGTCGAGCTCGACGAGATCACCCGGCGCGTCAACCAGCTCAAGATCGAACGCATCGGGCTCGCGAAGGAGTCTGATTCGGCGGCCCGCGAGCGGCTGCGCCGCCTCGACGAGGAGCTGGCGAAGCTCGAGAAGGAAAGGGGCGGGCTCGAGGAGCACTGGAAGCGGGAGAAGGCGGCGGTGACGCGCATCCGCGAGCTCAAGGCGGAGCGCGAGCGGCTCAAGCTCGAGGAAGCGCGCGCCGAACGCGCGCAGGACTTCGAGACGATCGCCCGCATCCGCAACAACGACCTGCTCAAGCTCCAGCGCGAGCTCGACCAGGAGTCGGCGCGACTGGCGGTCGTGCAGCAGAAGCAGCGCATGCTCAAGGAAGAGGTGGACGAGGAGGACGTCGCCGAGGTCGTGGCGAAGTGGACGGGCATTCCCGTCACGCGGCTGCTCGAGGGCGAGGTCGAGAAGCTGGTCCGCATGGAGGACCGCCTGCACGAGCGCGTCGTCGGCCAGACCGAGGCCGTGCGGGTCGTGGCGGACGCCGTGCGGCGGGCCCGCGCCGGGCTGCACGATCCGAACCGGCCGACGGGCTCGTTCCTGTTCCTGGGCCCCACGGGCGTCGGCAAGACCGAGTTGGCGCGCGCGCTCGCCGAGTTCCTGTTCGACGACGAACGGGCGATGGTGCGGCTCGACATGAGCGAGTACCAGGAGAAGCACACCGTCGCCCGCATGATCGGCGCCCCTCCCGGCTACGTCGGCTACGAAGAAGGCGGCGCGCTCACCGAGGCGGTCCGCCGGCGTCCCTACGCGGTGCTGCTGCTCGACGAGGTCGAGAAGGCGCACCCCGAGGTGCTGAACGTCCTGCTCCAGCTGCTCGACGACGGCCGCCTCACGGACGGACAGGGACGCACCGTGGACTTCCGCAACACGCTCGTCATCATGACCAGCAACCTGGGCTCGGACGCCATCCTCGAGCTGGGCGAGCGCGATCGCGAGCGCATGGAACGCATCGTGCAGGACGCCCTGCGCGGGCACTTCCGGCCCGAGTTCCTCAACCGGCTCGACGAGATCGTCGTCTTCCACGCGCTCTCGCGCGAGGACCTGCGCAAGGTCGTGGACCTGCAGGTCGCGCGCCTGCGCGCGATGCTCGCCGAGCGCGGCATCGCCCTCGTGCTCACCGACGCCGCGCGTGACGCGCTCGCCGAGGAGGGCTGGGACCCGCACTTCGGCGCCCGGCCGCTCAAGCGCACGCTGCAGCGGCGCGTGCAGAATCCGCTGGCGCTGAAACTGCTGGAGGGCGAGTTCAAGACGGGCGATACGGTGGAGGTGGGACGCGGGGACGGAAGCTACGTGTTCAGGGCGCTGCGGTCCGAGGAGGCCCGGGTCTGAGCCAGAAGCGGGGACTGGATGCCAGCAGCAAGCTGGGCCGGGCGGTCTTCGCGCTCGTGGACGCGACGCTCAAGATGCCCGCGGACGTCCGCGCGCGGGCGGTGCGGATCAAGAACCTGATCGAGGTGGATCCCGAAGACCCGATGACGCGCTTCAAGATCAATCCCGAACTCGACATCCTGATGCGCGACCCGAAGCTGAACGCGCAGGTGCGCGCCGTTCAGCGGGCGATGCCGAAGTAGTCCAGACGCGCCGCTGGCCGCGATCCCGCCGGACGCGCGGCCCGCGGGCCCACCCTCACCCGAGCGACCATGACCGTCCAGACCTGGGACACGCGCGAGCACGTTCCGAACGGATTCGACGCCGCCTGGGCCGCACGACTCTCGCGCTGCCGGCTGGCGAACTTCACGATGGACCTGGCGCTCGTGCGCTGGGAGGCCGCGCGCGGCAAACATGCCCGGCTCGCGCTCGTCGAGGAGGGCGCACGCCGCGCGGCGCTCGTGCTGCGCGAAGGCGCGAAGGGCTACGAGTCCGGCTGGCCGTGGCGCTGGCAGGTCGGGCTCGAAGCGCCCGAGGACGCGCCGTTCACCCCGTCGCCCGAGGATGCGCGCTGGCTCTACGCGCGCGGCAACGCGCTCGCGGGCGGGCGCCGCCTGCTGCTGCACCTGCCGCTCGCGCCCGCCGGAGCCGCTCCTTCGCTGTTCGCGGGCGCGACGCTGGTCAAGGACCTGCGGCCCTCCGAGGACGAGCTGCTCAAGAGCCTCGACGGCAACAAGCGACGCGCGATCAACAAGGCGCGCCGCGAGGGCTATACGGTCGCGATCGCGACCACGCTCGAGCAGATGCGGGTCTTCGCCGAGCTGCACCTGGTCGTGGACGAGCGGCACGGCTTTCACACCGGTCCCCTCGCCGAGTCCCCCGGTCCGACCGAAGCCTGGCGCGAGTGGGAGCACCCCTGGCAGACGCTGTGGGTGGCCGAGCGCGAGGGCAAGGTCGTCGCCGGCTCGGGCTTTGGCCACTACCCGGGCGGCATGATGGACTACCGCGCGAACGCTTCCACGCCCGAGGCGCTCAAGGCGGGCGCGAACGCCCTGCTCGCCTGGGAAGCCCTGCGCCAGGGCCGCGAATCCGGCCACCGGGCGATGAACTGGGGCGGCGTCACGACCTTCAAGCAGGAGCTGCGCGGCGAGCGGCTCGAGTCGCATTGCTGGCTGGGGGGCGGCGCGCTCTGGGCGCTGCCCAACCACGCGGCCTCGGCCGCGAGGGCGGCGCGCGCGCGCCTCGCGTCGCTGGTCCGGTCCAGGTCCGCGAAGGCGTAGCGGGCCGGCCGTGTCGGGCATGAGCGGCTTGAAGCAGGCGCTGTACGATCGCGCGCCCGTGTGGGTGCAGAACGAACTGTGCACGCTCTGGGGCCGGCGCCTCGAGCGCGAGCGCTACGGGCCGGCGTTCGCGCGCTTCGCGGCCGGGTGGGCGGAGCGTCGCTCGTGGAGCGAGGAGCGGCTGCGCGAACACCAGCGCGAGCAGCTCGCCTCGCTGCTCGCGCACGCGGCCGCGAAGGTGCCGCACTACGCCGGGCGCTGGCGCGAAGCGGGCGTCGCCCCCGGTGACTTCCGCGACCTCGCCGATCTCGCGCGTTTCCCGGACACGAGCAAGGACGACGTCTTCGACGCGGGCGAGCGCATGGTCTCGAGCGCCGCCGACCGCGATTCGCTCGTCACGCTCACGACCGGCGGCACGACCGGGCAGCCGCTGCGGCTGTGGCGCACGCGCGAGGAACTGCAGGCGCACTACGCCGCGTTCTGGGACCGCATGCGCCCGGGCATCCGCCGCGGCGAACGCTACGCCGCGTTCCAGGGCAAGGAGGTCGTGCCCGCGGGCCAGAAGTCCCCGCCCTTCTGGCGCGACAACCGGGCGGCGAACCAGCGGCTCTACTCGATGCGCCATCTCGCGCCGGGCCGCGTCGAAGCGTACGCCCGCGACCTGGCCTCGACGACGTTCGCGTACTATCAGGGCTACGCCAACTTCATGGCGGTGATCGCGGAGTTCATGGCCGACCGGGGGATTTCGCCGCGCGTGCCGCCGCGCGCCGTGTTCAGCACCTCGGACCAGCTGAGCGCCGCGACGCGGAAGCTGCTCGAAACCACCTGGAAGGCGAAGGTGCACGACGACTACGGTCAGGCCGAGTGCGCCTCGCTGATCGGCGAGTGCGAGCACGGCAACAAGCACGAACACCTCGACTACGCCTACACGGAGTACCTGCCCGCGGGCGAGGAGGGCGGACTGCAGCTCGCGGAAATGGTGTGCACCGGATTCCTCACGCGGACGATGCCGCTGATCCGCTACCGCGTCGGCGACCACGTGCTGCTCGCGCCGCGCGAGCGCTGTCCGTGCGGGCGCCCGGGGCCGGTCATCAAGGCCATCCGCGGCCGGACGAGCGAGTTCATCCTCACGCCGGACGGCCGGCGCTACCCGACCGTGACGCACTTCGTGGACCTGCTGCGCAACGTTCGTCGCTCGCAGGTCGTGCAGGAGCGCGAGGGCGAGATCACCGTGCGGGTGGTGACGCTGCCGGCCTTCGGCGACGCCGATGCCCGGCACGCCGCCGACCTGTTCGCGTCCCGAATCGGCGGGGGCCTTCGCGTGAAGGTCGAGAAAGTGGCCGAGCTGGAGCGCATGCCGAACGGGAAGATCCTCAACATCATCAACCGCGTCCCGGGTTACGCCCCGGGAAGGCTGACGGCGACGGAGTCGGACTGAATGGCGGTCACGCGCGGAACGCATGGCGAAGGGCGCGGGAAAGTTGCAGAATGCCCGCCGCTGGCCGGGCCGGCCGCGGACCGGCCGGAAACGTGATGCGACGTGACGGCGGGGCCGATACTTGAGTCGTTCCCGTTGAGCCCGCGCGAGGCACAGAGCGTGCATGCCATTTCGCCGCACTCGTCCGACCCCGACACCCAGTGTTCCGCAGCCCCACGAAAGCGAGAGACTCCATGTCGCACCTGACGTGCCCCGGCCCGCGCACTCTGCGCGCGCGCGCGACATTTCCGGCCGTGGCGCTGCTCGTGGGCGCCGGCCTGCTCCTCGCGCAGGCGGCCGCCGCCACGACCTATTACGTCGCGACGAACGGCAGCGACTCGAACCCCGGCACTTCGTCGGGCTCGCCCTGGCGGACGATCGGCAAGGCGAGCTCCACGATGGTCGCGGGCGACGTGGTGCGCATCTCGCCCGGCACCTACTCCGAGACGCTGCAGCCCGTCGCCAACGGCACGAGCGCGAACCGCATCACCTACATGGGCAACATCTCGAACCCGTCGGGCGTGGTGGTGAACGCGATCCAGTTCTACGGGCAGGACTACATCTCGATCAAGGGCATCACGTCGAACGGCGAGATCAACGTGCTCGCGAACACCTCGGGCAACTCGGCCGACCGTGACAGCATCCTGTACTGCGTCGGGCGCAGCGGGCTGTCCATGAGCGGCGCCTGGTACAGCGTGCTCGCGAACAGCTCGATCGGCACCGGCGACGCGACGGACAAGGTCAACTTCTCGGCCTACCCGGGCGACAACCGCACGCCGCAGGCCTCGGTGACGCAGTGGTGCACGATTCAGGACTGCACGTTCAACCTGGCGACCCTGAACGGCGGAAACGCGATGACCGGGTACTACATGAGGAACAACCGGTTCCTCCGCAACCGCTACCGGATCACGATGCTGGCGGGCGCGTCCGACACCCACTCGAACACCCTCTACCGCTGCGTCAACAACCAGTGGATCGACTGTCGTTACACGCTCAAGAACCTGGCCGGGTACGAGGTCTACATCCTCAATCAGCGCGACTCGTCCCGCTTCAACGTCTGGGTGCGTGACACGTTCGAGGTGGACCCGACCAGCACCATGTCGGTCAAGTGCGAGTTCGCGACTTCGGGCAGCTACCCGCAGACGGTCCGCTACAACTCGTGGACGAACTGCGTCTTCAAAGTGGACGGCATCTGCGGCTACCAGAACCCCGGCTACGGCGACCGCATCGAGGGCAACGTTTTCACGCTCAAGCAGGCCTGGACGCCCAAGGGCGACAGCATGGTCGTCCGCCACAACACCTTCTACAACTCGACCGGGCCGATCGTGTGGGACACGCAGCAGGTGGACCTGACGCGCAGCAGCGTGGTCGGAAACCTCTTCTACGGCAGCGGTGCCGCAACCAACGCCCACGTCTACATACCCGACGCCGCGTCGAACCGTGCGGACAGCAACCTCTACTACGCGACGGGCAACGACCCGGCGCGCGCGGTCTACAGCCGCTCGGGCAGCGTCTTCTCGGCGGTCGGATCGGGCACGGCCTGGTGTTCGACCTACGGCAAGGACTGCAACTCGCTGTGGTCGAACCCGCAATTGATGGCGGCGTCGTGGAACGCCCCGGACCTGCGCCCGGCGAACGGCTCGCCGGCGTACGCGTCGCGCTGGCCGGATGGCTACGCGGGCGCCTTTCCCGCCTCCTCGCTGATCGGGGACACCACGCCGCCGAACGCGATCGCGAACCTGGCCGCCGGCCAGCCGGCGGAGAACAGCGTGCTGCTCTCCTGGACCGCGCCGGGCGACGACGGCTCGAGCGGCATCGCCGCCGCTTACGACATCCGCTGGTCCACTTCGCCGATCGACGCGGGCAACTTCGCTTCGGCGACGCCGTTCACGTCCGTGCCCGACCCGCTCTCCGCGGGCCAGCCGCAGACGTTCGTGGCGCTCGGCCTGCAGCCCTCGACGCAGTACTGGTTCGCGATCCGGACGCGCGACGAATCCACCAACTGGTCGGCGGTCAGCAACGTCGCGACCGCTACGACGACCGCGCCCGACGCGACACCGCCTGCCGCGATCAACGACCTGGGCGCCTCACCGTAGGGCCGCACGCGCACGCGGCGGAATCACGGCGTGTGGAACAGGATGTGGCGGCGCAGCCCGTGGAACTCGGCGACCTTCGTGATCCAGAGTTCGCCCGCCAGGGCCCGTTCAGCGCGATCCGGGGTCGAGACGATCAGCGCAAGCGATCGGGGAGCGCGCTCCAGCGAGTCGCGCAGGTTGGCGAGCACGGCGCCCAGCACCGCGCCTCCGAACGGATTGTAGAGAAAGACGCAGCGCACATCGGGTGGGAACGGGTAATGGGCCGCGTCCATCGTCACGAGCTCGACGTCGCGACAGCGCAATCGGGACCGGGAGGCGGCCAGGTTGAGCGCCGCGATCCGATTGAGAATCGGCGAAAGCTCGACGCCGGTGACGCGGCAGAAGCCTTCGCGCGCCGCGCGCAGCACGATCCGCCCCTTGCCGGAGCCGCAGTCCACGAAGGCGCCCGCACGCTCCTCGGCGCGCAGCCACTTCATCGCGCGCTGGAAATCGAGGTAGCTCTCGGGCGAATAGTCGTGGCTGTCCGCGGAGGCGATTCCTTCGGACGCGAGCGAATGTCCCCCGGCGGTCCGGATGCCCAGGCGGCGCTCCCAGTATTCGGCGTGCGCGCGGTGGAGCGCGTAACGACACGAGGCGCCGAGTCCCTGATCGCGCAACTTCGCGAGGATGTGAGTGGGGGCAGGCAGCGGCATGCGTACCCTCGTGAGAGGCGGGCCCCGGGGGAGGCCGTGTTTCGTGAGCAGGTTAGGGACGCCCTCGTCGGCGAACAACACCCAAGTGCGGGCGAATCCCGGGAATTTCGCGAGTTTCCACACGGAGGTGGTGGTGCGTCGCTCGCGGGGTGAGTGGCTTGCGTGGGCCGCCCTGGTCGCCGTGCTCCTCGTGCCGATCTGGTGGGGGGCCGATGCCCGCTTCCCCTGGGATCTCGACCACCTCGCCCCCGGCTCGGTCCTGAAAGGGCTCGCCGCCCGCTTCGGGCACGGCTGGTATTCGACTTACGGCCCGCTGCCCTACTACCTGATGGCGGCCGTCTATCTGCCGGTGCTCGTCGCGATGAAGCTCACGCACGAGTTGGGCGTCCCGAGCGCGACCTGGCCGTTCGGTTTCCGGCACCCCGGGTTTTCCATCACCCTACTGGTCGTGGCGGCCCGGCTGACGACCGTGGCGTGCGCGCTGGGGATCGCGTGGGCCGAGGCCCGCCGCGCGCGCGAGCACGACCCGGACGCGCCGCGCTGGCTCGTGCCGCTGCTGCTGCTGGGCTCGGCGCAGTTCGCCTACTACGGCCGCACGTCGAACGCCGACGTGCACGCGCTCTTCTGGCTGTTCCTCGCGCTGTTGCTCGCCGAGACCGCGCGAGGACGGCTGTCGCGACTGTGCGCCGCCGTCGCGGCGGCCGCGGCCTCGCTCTGCTGCAAGGAGCAGACGGGACCGGCGGCTGCGGTGATCGGTGTCGCCTGCGCCTGGCAGGCGTGGAGGCTGCCGGGCACGGCGGCGCGCCGGCGGGCGGCGGTGGTCGCGGTCGGCCTCGCGGCGGTGGCCACCTACGCGCTCCTGTGGCAGTTGCCGTTCAACGTTTCCGGCTGGCGCGCGCATCACGAGTTCCTCTGGCGGGAGGCGCTCTACCCGCGCAAGTACCCGGCGACGCCGGCAGGCTTCGCGGCGCTCGCCGCGAGGGCCGCTCAATACGCGCCGCTCGCGCTCGGCCTGCCGGTGCTGCTGGGGCTCGCGCTCGCCCTGGTCCGTCGCGTCTCGCTGCGCGGCCTCGCGCTGCGGGGCTGGGTCGTGCTCGCGCTGCTCGTGCTCTTTCTCGGGCGCATCGGTTACGTCTACCCGCGCTTCCTGCTGCCGCTCCTCGTGCTGGCGCTGCCGATCGCGGTCCGCGGCCTGACCGTGCCGCCGAAATGGCGCGTCGCGGTCGCGGCCGCGGTCGTCGTCCTGGGCCTGTTCGGCGGCCCGCTCGTCTCGTGGCTGATGCTCGCCGACCCGCGCGTGCCCGCTGAGCGCTGGCTGCGCGCGCACGCGAGCGCCGGCGCTTCGGTCGAGGTCAGCGGCAACGCGCACAACAACGTCCGCGTGCCGCACGGGTTCAAGATCCTGCGCGTGGACGAACCGGGCCTGCTCGCGCACGCGCGCGGACCGGCCGGCGACTTCGTGGTCGTCTCTTCCACGGACACGGTCTTCCTCACGCGCCGCCGCGAGGTGCGCGCGGCGTGGTGGGACTCGTTGCACGCCGCGCCGCCGGCGGGACGCTACGAGCTCGCCGCCGGGTTCCCGAGGCCCTTCGGCGCGGCGCTGGCCGGCGAGATGTGGCTCGCGCCCGCGATCGAGATCCACCGCCGGGTGGCGCCACGCTGAGGGAACCCGGCGCCGCCGCCCGCGCGCTCAGTGCAGCTTGAGCTTCGGCTCGCCCTTGGGGCGGTGGAATACGACCTGGTTCTTGGGCGGGCGCTTGGCGAGCAGCAGCGCGGCGTTGGCGGCGCGCCACAGGTCCTGCGGCGTGCCCGCGTGGTCCGGGAACATCGCCACGCCGACGCTGACCGTGACGTGCACGCGGTGCGCGCGTCCGTCGAGACCCTCGAGACGCATGGGCGTGCGTTCGACCGACGAGCGCAGGCGCTCGGAGATCGTCGCCACGTCCTCCTGCACGACCGGCGGGGTGAGCAGCACCGCGAACTCCTCGCCGCCCCAGCGCGCCACGGTGTCGAACGGACGCACTCCGGCGCGCAGCGTCTGCGCGACCTGGATGAGCACCTGGTTGCCGGCCTCGAAGCCGAACGAGGTGTTGAACGACTTGAAGTCGTCAATGTCGCAGATGAGCAGCGCCAGCGAGCTCTGCTCGCGGGTCGCGCGCGCGATCTCGTTGTGGATCTGCTGTTCGTAGTACGAACGGTTGTAGACGCCGGTGTGCGGGTCCACGAACACCAGCTTCTCGATCCGCGTCGCGCGCTCGAGCACCCCGCCGCAGTAGTCGGCGAGCAGCGCGATCATCGCGAGGTCGGCCGGCAGGTAGGGGTCGGCCTCGGCGTTGCGCACCTCGAGGTGCCCGATCGGGCGGCCTTCGGAATCGGTGACCGCGACGAGCGCCGCCGAACGCACGCCGAGCCCGCGCGAGGCCGCCGAGAGCGCGGCGCTCCGTTCGACATCGGGGCAGTAGAACAGCATGCCGTGGTGCTCGAGCACGTCGGCGGCGAGCGCCGCATCGAGCGGGCGGTCGTCCTGCCGGTCGTCGGTTTCGTCCTTGCCGAAGTAGGCCACGTGCGCCGACCCGAGCAGTTCGCGGCCGGCCTGCTCGAGCTGCCGGTGCAGTCCCGCGCGGGTCGCCCCGGTGCGCGGGTCGCTGAAGATGAGCGGATCGTCGAGGCGGATCAGGCGGCGAACCTGGTCGAGCCGGGCCGGCGCCTGCATGGGCAGCGCGCCGCGCGACAGGATCGTGACGCCGTCGTGCTGCCGTGGCCCGGGCATCTGCAGGGTGATGATGTCGTAGCGGTCGCGGTGCTGGTAGCGCACCAGCGACGGCCCGGCCTTCGCCTCGGCGGGCAGCCGGCGCAGCGCGCCCTGCTGCTCGAGCAGGTCGAGGGCGTGCATCGCCGCGCGCTCGACCTCGTTCGAGACTCCCGAGCGGAGCGCGCGCTGGACGCGCATGCGGTCCACGGGCGGAAGCTCGTCAATCGGCAGGAGCCGTTCGAGCAGGTCCCGGAAACCGATGTTCTTCTGCTTCATGGGCCCACCTGCCTCCCTGCGGGTTGCCCTGCCGGCGATGTCCACGCCCTCGGCCATGGGGGATGCCTCTGGAGAGAAGTCGAGCACGCTGCAGCGCGGGGTACCTGGACGCGCCCGAGTCTAGCACACGCGCCTCGCGCGCCCGCCGCGAAACTCGCGGCGCGGACGCGCCGGAAGCGATCGGGTGATTCCACCCGGACGTCTCCGTTCGGGCGATGGCGCTTGACGCTGCGGCGGCGCGTCCTTACGGTGCGTCGGCGATTCGACGCTCCGGCCTCCACTCGAGAAAGCAGCCGATGCGGCTCTCCGAACTCCTCAATACCCAGGCCATCACGGTGCGGCTCAAGGCCGGCAACAAGCGCGACGCCATCGTCGAGCTCGTCGAGCTGCTCGAGAGCGCCCACGGGCTGGCGAGTCACGGCGAGATTCTCGACCGCGTGCTGCGCCGCGAGGCGATGATGTCCACCGGGATCGGCAACGGCATCGCCATCCCGCACGGCAAGGCGCGGCTGGTGGACCGGCTCGTCGCCGCGTGCGGCGTCTCGGCCGGCGGCGTGGACTTCGAGTCGGTGGACGGCGAGCCGGCGACGCTGTTCATCCTGCTGGTCGCCCCCGAGAGCGGCGGCGCGGTGCACGTCAAGGTGCTCGCGAACATTTCGCGCCTGCTCAAGGAGGAGTCGGTGCGCCGGGCCCTGCGCGAGGCGGGAAGCCCCGAGGCGTTCCTCGCCGCGCTCAAGGCGGCGGAGTCCGTGCACATCCCGCAGTAAGCCGATCCGGTCCGCCGTCCGCGCCCGCCGCGGGCCGGACCCTCCGCGCAGGGGAAGCCTCATGCACCTGCTGGCCGCCTGGACTTCGCTCGGCACGCTCGACCTGCTGCGGCTGCTCGGAATTCCCGCCGCGGTCCTCGTCGCGGCGCTGCTGCCCGGACGCACGATCGCCCGCGGAGCGGCGCTCGCCGTGGCGGTCGCCGCCGCGCTGCTCGCGGAGCTCCCGGCGCCGGCGTGGGTGCGCGTCGGCTGGCCGATGCTGTGGCTGCTCGTCGCCTGGCGCGCCGGGGCGGCCGACGAGCCCGGCGCGGGATCGCGCGCTCCGACGCGCGGCTCGATCGAGTCGGGCCTGCTGGCGCTCGTGCTCGGGCTCGCGATCGCGCTGCTGCTGCTCGCGGGCGCCTCGCGTCAGGCGCTGGCGCCCGCCGACGCACGGCTCACCTCGCTCGGCGCGCTGCTCGTCAGCTTCGGCCTGCTGCACCTGATGCTGCGCCGGCACCTGCGCCGGGCACTGGCGGCGTTCGCGGCGCTCGGACTCGGGCTCGAGCTGCTCGCCGCGGCCGCGCGCTCGCTGGACGCGCTGCATGCGGGCGCTCCGGCCGGCGGCGCGCTGGCCGCGACGCTGGTGGCCATGGCGCTCGCCCACCGCATCGCGATCTCGCGCGAGCGCTTCGCCCGCTCGCCGTACGTCGGCGACGCGCACGAGCTGCACGATTAGGGGCGTGCCGTGATCTTCGCGAGCCTGTTCGACGACCGGAACGTCACCCGGCGCGCGACGCTGGCCGGGCTGCTCGCCTCGGCGGCGGGGGTCGCGCTGCTGGCGGTGCCGGGCCTGATCGCGGCGGCGCTCGGCGTCGAGGCCGTCGCGCTGGCGTTCTGGCTGTGGGCCCGCACCGCGCCGGACCGGCACGAACAGCTCGCGCGCTGGGCGTGGCTGCGACGTCCGGCCATGGCGCTGTGGCTCGCCGCCGCGCTCGCGCTGGCGCTGCCCGCCTCGCCGCCGCCCGCGCGCGTTCCCGCCGGCGAGAGCGGCGTGCCCCGGCTCGTGCGCGCGATCGCGCCCGACGAGCGCGATCCGCTGCGCACGCTGCGTGCGCTGCAGGCGCTCGCGGTGCTGTGGGCGGGGCTCGAACTGCTGGCCGCGAGCCCCGCCTCGCGCGCCTACCCGGACCTTACCGGCCCGCTGCCCGCGGTGGGCTCGTGGCTGCCCGCGATGCTGCCCGCCGCGGGCTTCCTCGTGCTGTGGCGGCAGGACGCGGCCTGGTCGCACGCGCCGCTCATGCGCGAGGTGGCGGGAATCGCGCTGGTGCTGGCGGCCGGCCTCGCGGTGCTGCGCGCCTACGCGCGCCGCACCTGGACGGCGTCGCTGCGCTGGCTCGCCGTCTTCGATTCGGCGCTCGCGGGACTGCTGGTGGCGTTCGACGTCGTTCCGGGCGAGGTCGCGTTCCTGCTCTGGTTCGCCGCCGCCGGCGGCCGGCTGATGGCGCTCGCCGCCGAGCTGCGCGGATCCGCCGCGCGTCGCGGCCAGGCGCTCGCGCGACTGTGGCGCCTGGCGGGCTGGACGGCGGGCGCGGCGCTCGCGTGGCCGTTGCTCGTCGGCGTCGGATTCGCCGGCCGCACGTTCCGGCCGGTCGAGTTCGTCGTGCTGGCGGCGCCCGTCTTCCTCGCCTCGGCGCTGTCGCTGCGTCGCGTGGTCGAGGTTCCCGAGCGGCGCACCGTGCCGCGACTCGACGCGGGCCGGCTGCTCGGCCTGCTCGGCGCGCTCGCGACGCTGGCGCTCGGACCGCTGGCTCTGCTGCTGGCCTGGTGGGCGGGCTTCGAGGCGAGCTTTCCCGGCGCGCTGATCGCGCTGCTGCCGCCCGTGCTCGCGGCCTGGCCGCGCGCGCGCGCCGCCGCGCCGCCGCCGCCGGGGGCCGCCGCGCCGGTCACGGCGGGCGCGGGCGCGCGCGACTTCGCGCTGTCCGTCTTCCGCTCGGTGACGTGGCTCGAAGGCCGCCTCGCCGCTGCGCTCGGCGTGCTGCTGCGCGCCGTGAGCGCTCCGGCCCGCGGCCTGCACACGGGCGACGCGCAGGAGTACCTCCTCTTTCTCGCCGGCGTGAGCGTGCTCGCGCTGCTGCTGCCGCTGCTGCGGTGATGCCGGTCTGGGTTCCGCTCGCCACCGTGCTGCTCGCGGCGCTGCTTCTGCGTCAGCTCGACCGGCGGCGCGACGAGGGCCTGCCGAGCGCGGCCCTGATCTGGATCGCGTTGCTGCCGCTGGCGCTCGTGGTCGCTGCGCCCGAGGCGCTTTCGCCCGCGAAGGGCGCGCTCGCCGCGGCGCTCGCCGCGGCGCTGCTCGCGCGCGACCGCGAGGACCTCGCGCAGTCCGAGTGCGCGCTCAAGATGACGTGGGTGTTCGCCGCGGCGTTCGCGCTGTCGTGGGCGGGGCATTCGCTGCTCGCGATCGCCACCGGCACGAGCGTGGCCGCCGAACAGTGGAACGTTCTGTCGCTGCGGCTCGATCCGTACGGCATGTGGACCGGCGCGCTGTCCATCTCGCTGCTCGCGGGCGCCGTGCTGCTCGGCGGCGCGCCGTTTCACTTCTGGCTCGCCGACGTCTTCCACGGCGCGCGCCCGCACCTGGCGCCGCTGGTCGTCGCCGCCCCGCAGGCGGCGGGGGCGGCCTGGCTGGCGACGCGGCTCGCCGGCATCGAGGCGTTCCCCGACGGCGCCGCCTTCGTGAGCGGGCTGCTCGCGCTGGCCGCGGCGGTCGCGCTCATCGGCAGCGCGGCGACGCTGGCGACCCAGCGCCGGCCCGAGCGGCGGGTCGGAACGCTCGCGAGCCTGCAGGGCGCGCTCGTCCTCGCCGCCTTCGCGGCCGACCCGGGCCTCGCGCCGTTCGCCGAGCTGTCCGGCGCGCTCGCGGCGTGGGCCACGCACCTCGCGCTCGCGTTGACCGGCGCCGGCGCGCTCGCGCGCTTCCTCGCCGTCGAGTCGGGTCCGGCCGACGCTCCGGTGGTGTTGTTCCGCCGCCACCCGGTGAGCGGAGCGCTTGGAGCCTTCGCGATGCTCTCGCTGGCGGGCGCGCCGTTCACGCCCGGAATGTTCCTGTGGCTGGCGGTCGGCCGACGCCTCGCGGCGACCGGGCATCCGGGGCTGCTGCTGGCGCTGGCCGCGGCGTGGCTGACCGCGTTCGCGGTCACGGCGCGCGACCTGCGCGCGGCCTTCGGCTCGCCCGACGGCCGGCCGGCGCCCGCACGAGGCGTGCCCTGGCCCGCGCATGCCGCCTTCGCGATCAGCGCCGCGTGCCTGGCGGCGCTGGCGTGGGAGTGGTGGAGGAGCTGATCGGGCCAACCCCGCGGCGCGGACGCCCGAAACGTCGCGATCGCGCGCCGGCGGGTGCGGCCGGCCGCCGCCGGGCGCGATCCTCCGTCACGCGAGCGTCGTGAACCTCCACAGCCCGCCACCGTCACCCGGATCCACGATGCGACGAGCCCGGACCTGGTACACGCGCCCGATGAGTTCTTCGGGCAAGCCGGAATCGCGCGTGCCGGACCACACGATCCGACCCGCGTCGAGGAGCACGCGGAAATCGCCGTAGACCTCGGCGAGGTGCAGGTCGTGCAGCACCGCGACGACCGTGACGTTGCGCGCGAGCAGGGAGCGCGCGAGATCGAGCAGCGCGAGCTGGTGACGGACATCGAGGCTGGCCGTGGGTTCGTCGAGGAAGAGCACGCGCGGGGGATCGCCCTCGACGTCCATCTGCGCGATCACGCGGGCCATCTGAATGCGCTGGCGCTCGCCCGAGGAGAGCGTGGTGAATCGCTGCGACGAGCGGTCCGCCATCCCGACCGTGACGAGCGCCCGTTCGATCGCGGCGAGATCGCGTCGTCCGGGCACGCGGTCGTAGTGCGGGTAGCGTCCCATGGCCACGACCTCGCCGGCGCTCAGGGGAAACGCGGGCTCCGCGTGCTGCGACAGCACGCCGCGCACCCGGGCGAGGTCGCCGGCCGGCCAGCGGGCGATGGACTTCCCGCCGTAGCTCACTTCCCCCGAGCGCGGCCGGAGCAGCCCCGCGGCGATTCGGAGCAACGTGGACTTGCCGGCGCCGTTCGGGCCGAGCACCACGGAGAAGCGTCCGGCGGGAAAGCTCACGCCGATGTCGTGAAGCAGCGTGCGCCCCGGGACGTCGAAGCCGATCCGGTCGAGCTCAACCATGGGCGCCCGGATCGCCGCTCCGCTGCGCGCGGAGCAGGAGGAGCAGGAAGACCGGCGCGCCGATCACGGCGGTGAGGATGCCGATGGGAAGCTCCGCGGGGCGGATGACGAGGCGCGCCGCCACGTCCACCAGCTCGGCGAACGCGGCGCCCAGAAGGGCGGACGCGGGAATGAGAAACGCGTAGTTGGAGGAGCGCGTGAGCCGCAGCGCGTGCGGCACCACCAGGCCGACGAAGGCGATGACGCCGACGGTCGCGGTGGCGACCGCCACCATGAGCGTGCTGAAGACGAGCAGGCGGCGCGTGAGACGCGCCGGCTCGACGCCCAGCGCGGCCGCCTCGTCCTCGCCGAGCATGAGCGCGTTCAGGCCCTTGGCGTCGCGTGCGACGAACGCGTAGCCGACGACGGCGGCCCCCGCGACCAGCGCCACCGAGCCCCAGCTCGCGGTGGTGAACGTTCCCAGGCTCCAGAACGTGATGTTGCGCGCCTGCGGGTCGCGCGCGATGTACGAGAGGTAGCCGGTGCCGGCGGCGCACAGCGCGTTCACGGCGATCCCCGAGAGCAGCAGCAGGAAGACGTGGACGCGGCCGAAGGCGGAGGCGATCCGGTAGGTGAGCGCCGTGGCCGCGAGCGCGCCGGCGAACGCGAACAGCGGAAGCGCGACCAGCGCCGTGGCGCCGCCGGGGGCGAAGACCGGGACGCCGAAGACGAAGACGAGCGCCGCCCCGAGCGCCGCGCCGGCCGAGGTGCCCACGAGTCCGGGCTCGACGATCGGGTTGCGGAACAGCCCCTGCATCACCGCCCCGCACACCCCGAGGATCGCGCCGGTGAGTCCGGCCATGGCCACGCGCGGCAGGCGCAGCGTGAAGAACACGTTCCGGTCGAGCGCGTCGGCGTCGAGCTTCGGCAGCCATCCCAGCAGTTGCGCGACGAGCGTGGCCATGCGCGCCGGGGTGAACGCGAACGCGCCGACGCCCGCGGCCATGACGACCGAGGCGGCGAGCAGGGCGCCGAGCAACAGGTACGTGCCGCGGAACGAGGGGCGCGGACTCACTTCCCGCCCTTCGCGTGGATCAGCGAGGCGATGTGCCGGACCGCGGCCGGCGTGCGCGGACCGAAGTACATGATCTCGGTCTCGTCGATCCGGTAGATGCGCCCGGACTTCGCCGCCGGGGTGAGCGCCACTCCCGGAAGCTGCGCGAACTTCGCGGCGCTGCCGACGCGGTCGAAGCCGACATCGGTCGCCAGGATGACCTCGGGAGCGCACTTCGCGATCAGCTCGGGCGTGAGGCGCGACATGCCCCCCACCGAATCGATGGCGTTGACCCCGCCCGCCCAGCGCAGGATGCGGTCGCCGGTCGAGCCCGAGCGCACGCCCAGGTAGTTGTTGATGATCTGCCCGAAATGCATCATCAGCACGCGCGGCCGCGGCCCGGGGGCCTTCGTCGAGTCGGCGTACACCTGCTGCATGCCGGCGCGCCAGTCGGCGACGACCTTTGCCGCTCGCGCCTCGCGGTGGAACCGCCGGCCCAGCGCGGTGAGCAGCGACTCGGCGCCTTCCGGACCCGCCCCCGCCCGCATCGTCACGACCGGAATCCCGACCGAACGCACCTGATCGAGGACGGCCTCGGGCCCGACGTTGCCATCGGTGAGCAGCAGCGTCGGCTTGACCGAGAGGATGCCCTCGGCGCTGAGGGCGCGGTGATAGCCCACGCTCGGCAGCTTCCGGATCCGCGGCGGATAGACCGACGTGAGGTCGTGCGCGACGAGGACGTCCTCGGCGCCGATCGCGAACAGGAACTCGTTGAGCTGCTTGGAGACGCAGACGACTCGCTCGCGTGCCGGCGCGGCGGGAGCCGCGCACGCGAACGCCAGGGCGATGGTGGCGAGCAGGAGGGAGGAACGCTTCACGTCGAGACCTCTCGGATGGCCCGCATGGGAGGCGGGGCGGCGTGACCGTCCCGCCCCCGCGGGGGATCAGAAGTTCCAGCTCAGTCGGGCGCCGCCGAACAACGTGGCGTCGTAGGGGCCGGGAAGGATGTAACCGTCACCGGAACCGCCGTCCTTGGGCTGCACGAGCCGCAGATAGTCGGGTCCGACGAACGCGAACTTGTAGTAGGTGTCGCCGAGCAGGTTGTCGCCACCGGCCGACACGTCGAGATCGAACGGTCCGAGGCGACGGCGGCATCCGAGCTTCGCCGCGAGCAGATTGTAGGCCTTCAGGCGGTTCGTGTTGCCGAAGGTGACGAAGATCTCGTCCACGTGCTGGAGCGACGCGAACAGGTACCCGCCGCCCTTCGACTCGGCGTCGAGCCCGAGGTTGTAGACGTTCCTCGGAATGCGGGCGACCCGCTTCCCGGAGAAGTCCACGGTGGACGCGTTGTCGTTGTTGTCGCTCTTGAAGCTCAGGTACCGGGCGTCGGTGAAGGTGTAGGAGAGCCACGGCCGCACGTTCCGGATCGGACCGTCCGCGGACGTGTAGAGCAGGTGGGAAAGACTCGCCTCGATGCCCCGGTTCCGCTGTTTGCCGACGTTGGTGGTCGTGTTCACGAGGCCGATGCGCTGGGAGACGAGCTTGTCGGTGATCTCGAGGTCGAACCAGGCCACGTCGTAGGTGAGCCGGCCTTCGAGCAGCAGACCTTTGGCGCCGCCCTCGAACTGGAGGACCTTCTCCGGCCTGAGATCCTCGTTCACCGTGTTGTCCGAGTTGATGAAGCTCGACAGCGACGGCGGCGTGAAGCCCCGGGAGATGCTGCCGTAGAGCGACAGCTCGTCGCCGAAGCGCTTGAGCAGCGCGCCGCGCGGCGAGAACTGCGGATCGAACCGCCGCCGCAGCGTCTTCGTGCTGTCGCTGATGAGGTTGTTCCTGAGCATGTTGCGGATGCCGAACTCGTAGACGTTCACGTTGACGCCCGCGGTGAGCACGACGTCCTTCGGCAGGTGCGCGTTCCACTCCGTGAAGGCGAACGTGTTGAGTCCGTAGTTCTCCTGGTCGGACGGCCGGTTGGCGGGAATGAAGAAGCCGTTCACGGTCGCGTTCGTGCGCTGCACGAAGGCCCCGACCGCACCGTCCAGCGGCGTGTTCGCGATCTTCGCGTTCACGCCGAGAGCGCTGCGGGCGCCCAGGCTGAAGCGGTTGGTGTTGCTGAAGCCGTGGGCGAACGGTTGCTGCATCGTCTGCGCCGTGCCGAACAGCGTGGAGCGCAGATCGAAGCGGTCGTCGAAGCGGACGTCGTGGGTGAATCCCACCCGCGAGCTCTCGATCGAGACCCGCGACCGCTGCGCGGCGTAGGCCGGGTTGTCGATCGCCTGCCGGGCGTAGAAGTCGGAGCTGTCGATTTCACCCGCCAGCTGCTCGAAGGAGTTGTTGTACGAGAAGTACGCGCTCAGCTTCTGCCGGGGTCCCGCCTCGAAGTCGCCGGTGAACTGCGCGTAGTCCTTCTTCGAGCGGCTGCTCGGCCGGAAGGAGTCGTAGGTCTGGTGCCCGTAGTTGACCACGATCTGCGAGTGTTCTCCGCCGTCCGCGAGCGTGGTGTTGGTCCTGAAGAGACCGTCGCTGCCGCCGACGCCCTGCTGGGAAACGGACAGGCCGGGAGCAGGTCGCAGAGTGTGGAAGTCCACCACTCCCGCGATGGGAGCGCCGAAGCGGCTGGAGTTCGGCCCCTTGACGACCTCGACGCGGCCGAGCGTGGCGAAGTCCACGTCGTCGAGGATCGTCGAGCCCGTCGCGTCCGTGACCGGGATGTCCTCGAGGAAGGCCTGGTAGCCGAAGCCGTTGAAGTTGTGCGAGAAATTCGGGTAGTAGCCGCGAATCTGGACGTGGGCGCCGCCGTACGGCGTGCGGGACCGCATGATCACGCCCGGCAGCGTGTTGATCGAACTCTCGAGATCCAGCCCGCTGGCGCGATTCAGGTCGCGGGGTTGGAGCACGGCCGTGGTCCGTGAGAGGTCGAGGTCGGGCGAGGCGAGCGCCCGCCCCGTCACTTCGGTGGGCGGCTGGGGAAGCGGCGCGGGCTGAAGCTCGATCGCCAGCGGTTGCGAGGCGTCGCCGACCGCGACGGCCAGGCGCTGGTAGCCGACGCGGGTCACGATGATGCGCGTCACCGTTCCATCGGAACGGAGCGTGAAGCGGCCGGCTTCGTCGGTGACCGCGCGGGCGTATCCACCCTCGGCGGTCACCGCGGCTCCGGCGACCGGCAGGTGGGAAACGGGATCGGTGACGGTGCCGGTGATCTGCGTTTCGGCGAAGGCCAGGCACGGCGCGATGAGGAGCAGCGCCATGAGCGCCCAGCGCGACAGGAAAATGCATGCGAAACGACGGGGCATGGGAAATCCTCGGTCGAAGGGTAGAAGACGGTGCCCTGCGCGGCGCGTCGCCAACACCGACGCGCGCGGGGGGAGCGGAGGGATCGCGGCGGGGGCCGGATCAGATCCGCAGGGGCAGGTACCGAGGCTCGAAGGTGGGAGGCGTCGGATCGCGGCGCGTGAGGATGCGCGGCGGCGTGTCCCGCGGGGGACGCACCGACGGGGTTACGGTGATAGCCGGCGCCTGCTCGAAGCCCTCGTCGTCCGACGTGGCGATCAGGGAACTCTCGCCGCGGCCGGGAGAACGAGACGGCGCCTCCGGGGCGGGAAGTCCGAGCGGAAGCGCCTCGTCGCCCGCGGAGCGATCGAGCCGGATCGGCGCGCCCTCGATTTCGCGCCCGCCGCGATTGAAGCGGATCCTCAGACAGAGCCGGCCCGACAGGCGCGCGGGAACACGCCACTCGAAATGGTGGCGGTCCGGGTCGAGCTGGGGCGAGATGCAGGTCGTGAACGTGGCGCCGCCGTCGGTGGAGAGCAGGATCTCGAGCTCCCGGACGTCGTCCGTGGCGCTCCACTGCAGGTCGATCCGGCGGCCGGGCTCGATCCTGAGATCGCCCCCGACCACGAGCCTGGGCTCGTCGGCCCCGCGGTCCGTCTCCGCCCGAACGCCCGGCGCCCGGCACGCGAGGAGCGTCGCGAGCAGACCCAGCCTGAGAAGTCCGTGAAGGCGCATGGCACACATATGGCGGGGGAACCTAGCAAGCCGGCGCGCCGCTGACCACGGGAGACCCCGCCGGCGAGGGAAGCCCGTGCCCGGGTCCTCCCCGGGGAGCCTCCGCTCACGGACCGTCGCGCACGCGCGGTGGCGGAGAATGGCGAAGGCCGCGGAGCGGGGCCCCGGGGGTATGCTGGCCGCATGCGCTCCGTGAATCCGACGACCGGCGAGCGAATCGCCGAGTACCCGCCGCACGAGCCCGCCGAGGTCGAACATCGCCTCGCGCGCGCCGCTTCGGCGGCGCGAACGTGGCGGACTTCGGACTTCTCCGAACGTGCGGACCTCCTGCGTTCGCTCGCGGCGGCGCTGCGGGCGCGACGCGACCCGCTCGCGCGTCTCGCGACGCTGGAGATGGGCAAGCCGATCGCTCAGGCCGAGGGCGAGGTCGAGAAGTGCGCGTGGGTCTGCGAGTGGGCGGCCGGGCACGCCGAGGCGGGGCTCGCGCCGGCGCCCGCGGCGACGCCGCCGGCGCGCAGCTTCGTGCGATTCGACGCGCTGGGTGTCCTGCTCGCGGTCATGCCGTGGAACTTTCCCTTCTGGCAGGTGTTCCGCTGCGCGGCTCCGGCGATCGCGGCCGGAAACGCGGTCGTGCTCAAGCACGCCTCGAACGTCTGCGGCTGCGCGCTCGCGATCGCCGACGTGTTCGCGGCCGCGGGCGCGCCACCGGGACTCTTCGAGGTGCTGCTCGTCCCCGCTTCGGCCGTCGCGGACCTGATCGCGCATCCGGCGATCGCCGCCGTGAGCCTCACCGGCAGCGAGGCCGCGGGCCGCGACGTGGGCGCGGCGGCGGGCCGGGCGCTCAAGCCGGCCGTGCTCGAGCTCGGCGGCTCGGATCCGTTCCTCGTGCTCGCGGACGCCGATCCCGCCGCGGTCGCGCTCGAGGCGGCGAAGGCCCGGCTGCAGAACAACGGACAGAGCTGCATCGCTTCGAAGCGCTTCATCGTCGAGGCCCCGGTCGCCGACGCGTTCGAGGACGCGCTCGCCGCGCGCTTCGCCGCCGTGCGCACCGGCGATCCGCTCGATCGCGCGACCGAGCTGGGGCCGCTCGCGCGCGCCGACCTGCGCGACGACCTGCACGCGCAACTGTCGAGGAGCGTGGAGGGCGGTGCGCGCGTCCGGACCGGCGGCGCCGCGCTTCCCGGCCCCGGCGCCTTCTACGGCGCGACGGTCGTGACCGGCGTTCGCCCCGGCATGGCCGTCTTCGATGAGGAGACCTTCGGTCCGCTCGCGGCGGTGACGCGGGCGAGGAACGTCGAGGAAGCGGTCGCCCTGGCCAACCAGTCGCGCTTCGGGCTCGGGGCGAGCGTCTGGACGGGCGACCCCGCGCGTGGCGAAGCGCTCGCCGCCCGGATCGAGGCCGGCGCGGTGTTCGTGAACGCCATCGTCGCCTCGGACCCGCGGCTGCCCTTCGGAGGTATCAAGGCCTCGGGATACGGACGCGAGCTTGCCGACCAGGGCCTCAAGGCGTTCGTGAACGTCAAGAGCGTGCGCGTCGGCTGAGCTCGATGCCGGCACCGCCGGCGGGAAGGGCCGCGACGGGCAGCGAAGCGGCCCGCCCGGACATCGGGCGGGCCGTTCGAAGCGGGATGGTGCGCCGCCTAGGAATCGAACCTAGAACCTAGTGATTAAGAGTCACTTGCTCTGCCAATTGAGCTAGCGGCGCAGCGCGCGGCCGACCGTTCCGGCGATCGCACGGAGTCGGCGAAAAGCCGCGGGAATCTATCGGCGCGCCGTTCGCGCGTCAAGCGGAGCGCGTGCTAACCTGCCCGGCCATTCGGTTCGGCGGTACACCTGCTTTCCCCGGAGTGGAGGCTGCGGTTGGCGAGAGGCGGCACCGGCAGCGGCGCGAGGACACTGGCCATGCGTTACTGGCTGCCCGTCGCCGCTTACGTGAGCCTGATCTTCGTCCTCAGCGCACAGCCGAACCTGCGGCCGCCGTTCCATTTCCAGAACTCGGACAAGCTCTCGCACCTGCTCGAGTACGGCGTCCTCGGCGTGCTGCTCGCGCGCGCGATGCGGGCGACGCTGCGCCCGCGCAGCTGGCTGCTGACGACGATGCTGACGATGGCGCTGGGCCTCGGGATCGGGGCCGGCGACGAGTTCTTCCAATCGTTCGTGCCGGGCCGCGACTCGACCGTGTTCGACTGGCTCGCCGACGGCACCGGGATCACTTTCGCGCAACTCGCCTATCTCGCGGCCGCCCGCGAACGGGAGGCGTGACCCGTGGCGCCGCGTCATCAGGCTCCCCGCGGCACGCGCGACCTGCTGCCCGACGAGACGCGCCTGTGGCGCCGGGCCGAGTCCCTCGCGCGCGGCGTGCTCGAGCGCTACGGCTACGGCGAACTGCGCACCCCCGTCTTCGAGGACTACGAGCTGTTCGCCCGCACGTCCGGCGAGTCGAGCGACGTCGTCCAGAAGGAGATGTACCGCTTCAAGGACCTCGGCGAGCGCGAGCTCGCGCTGCGCCCCGAGTTCACCGCCGGCGTGCTGCGGGCCTACCTCGAGCACGGCCTCGGCGGCCGCGCCCGCGTGCACCGGCTGTGGAGCATGGGCCCGGTGTTCCGCTACGGGCGTCCGCAGAAGGGCCGCTGGCGGCAGTTCTCGCAGCTCAACTGCGAGCTGGTCGGATCGCCCGCGCCGGGCGCGGACGTCGAGATGATCGCGCTGTTCGTGGACCTGTACGAAGCGTGGGGCTTTCGCGACCTGACGGTGCTCGTGAACAGCGTCGGCCAGCCGGCCACGCGCCGCGCCTACGGCGAACGCCTGCGGACGTGGCTCGCGCCGGTGCGCGCGAGGCTTTCCGCCGACTCGCAGGCGCGGCTCGAGGTGAACCCGCTGCGGGTGCTGGACACCAAGGACGAGGGCGACCTCGCCCTGCTGCGCGGCGAGGGCTGGCCCGGAGGCGCGCCGGGCCCGCTGCCGCGGCTGCTCGACGCTCTCGATGCGGAGGACCGCGAGCACTGGGACGCGGTGCTGGCCGGGCTCGACGCCGCGGGCATCCGTCACGAGGTGGACCACGGCCTCGTGCGCGGCCTGGACTACTACACGCGCACGGCCTTCGAGGTTCACGATCGCTCGCTCGGCGCGCAGAGCGCGCTCGGCGGCGGCGGGCGTTACGACGGCCTCGTCGAGATGCTGGGCGGCCCGCCGACGCCGGGGGTCGGCTTCGCGATCGGGCTCGACCGCGCGCTGCTCGTGATCGCCGGGCGCGACGCGCCGCCCGCCACGGAAGAGCGCGTGTGCCTCGTGGCGATGGACGGCACGCGCGCCGCGGCGACCGCGCTCGCCCGCGAGCTTCGACGCGAGTTCGCGGTCGAGCACGACGTCGAGGCGCGCGGCTTCGGCGCGCAGATGAAGTCCGCCGGCAGGTCCGGCGCGCGCTTCCTCGTGCTGCTCGGCGAGGAGGAATGGGCGCGCGGCGAGGTGGTGCTCAAGGACTCGCAGGACGGCACGCAGGAATCGCTCGTACGTGACGCGCTCGCCGGCGCGCTGCGCGCGAAGCTTCGGAAGACGGCGCAGCCGTCGGGGGACGAACACAGGTGACGACCACGCTGGAAGGGCTCGGGGACTGGCGCCGCTCGCACACGTGCGGCGGACTGACCCTGGCGGACGTCGGCCGCCAGGCCACGCTGATGGGCTGGGTGCACCGCTCGCGCGATCACGGCGGCGTGCTCTTCATTGACCTGCGCGACCGCTTCGGGCTCACGCAGGTGGTCTTCCGCCCCGAGACCGGCGGCAAGGCGCTGCTCGACCGCGCCTCGCACCTCGGCAACGAGTTCGTGATCGCCGTCCGCGGCCAGGTCCACGCCCGGCCGGCGGACGCGGTCAACCCCGAGATGGCGACCGGCGGGATCGAAGTGGACATCCGCGAGCTGAAGCTGCTGTCCGAATGCGAGCCGCTGCCGTTTCAGGTGAACGAGGAACGCATGCTCGCGAGCGAGGACCTGCGGCTCAAGTACCGCTACCTCGACCTGCGCCGTCCCGAGCTGTCGCGCATGATGGCGCTGCGCCACCACGCCGCGATGACCGCGCGCGCGCACCTCGCGGGCCGGGACTTCCTCGAGATCGAGACCCCGCTGCTCGTCCGGCCGACCCCCGAAGGGGCGCGCGACTACGTCGTGCCCAGCCGCGTCCACCACGGAAACTTCTACGCGCTGCCGCAGAGTCCGCAGCTCTACAAACAGACGCTGATGATTTCCGGGATGGATCGCTACTTCCAGCTCGCGCGCTGCCTGCGCGACGAGGACCTGCGCGCCGATCGGCAGCCCGAGCACACCCAGATCGACGTCGAGATGAGCTTCGCGACCGAGGACGACGTGTTCGACGTCGTCGAGGGACTGTTCGCGGCGCTGTGGAAGGAATGCCTGGGCGTCGAGGTCCCGACGCCGTTCCCGCGCATCACCTACGACGAGGCGATGCGCCGCTTCGGCTCCGACAAACCCGACGCGCGTTTCGGACTCGAGTTCACCGACGTCACCGCGCTGTGCGCCCGGTCGCCCCGCAACGTGGTCGCCAGCGGCGCGCAGGCGCCCGGCGGCATCGGCGTCGCGATGACCCTTCCCGGCGGCGCCGGGATCTCGGGAACGCAGCTGCGCAAGTACGAGGACGTGGTGAAGTCCGCGGGCGCGGGTGGGCTGACCTTCTTCAAGGTGCAGGCCGCCGACCGCGAGAAGCAGCAGGTGATCTTCCCGGGCGCGCTGCTCGACGAGTTCCTCGCCGCCTGCGGCGCGAAGGACGGCGACGCGGTCGTGTTCACGAACGGCCCGTGGGAGCGGACGTGCAAGGCGCTCGGGGTGCTTCGCAGCCAGCTCGGCTCCGCCGACCTCGAGCGGCGCGGCCTCGCGGGCGCGACCGGCACGGCCCAGGAATGGCGGTTCCTGTGGGTGCGACAGTTCCCGCTCTTCGAGTTCAACGAGGACGCGAAGCGCTGGGAGCCCAAGCACCACATGTTCACCATGCCGAACCCGGAGCACCTCGACCATCTCGAGACCGATCCGGGCAGGGTCCACGCGCAGCTCTACGACCTGGTGCTCAACGGCAACGAACTCGGCTCGGGTTCGGTGCGCATCCACCGCCCCGACATCCAGGAGCGCGTGATGAAGGTGGTCGGGCTGACGCGCGAGCAGGCGTACGAGAAGTTCGGCTTCCTGCTCGACGCCTACCGCTACGCCTCGCCGCCGCACGCCGGCATCGGCATCGGTCTCGACCGCGTCATCATGCTGATGGGCGGACGCGATTCGATTCGCGACACCATCGCGTTCCCCAAGACCGCCTCGGCGACGTCGCTCATGGACGGCTCGCCGGGCCCGATCGAGGCGGAGGCGTTGCGCGAGCTGGGGTTGAAGCCGCAGTAGCGACCCGCCCGGGCACGGCGCAGGATCATCGCGTCGGCGTTCTCCACACGCGCGAAGCCCTCGGCGTCCCTATCAGCCCTCCGCTATCCTTGCGCACGTCGCACGGGCCGGAATGCCGCCGGTGCGACGTTCGTGCCTGCCGGATCGGCTGCGCACTTGCCCGGGAGACCCGCATCCGTGATCAAGTTCATGTCGTGCATTGACGGCTCCTCGTTCGCCGGGATGCCCGAGGGCGCTGAGGAGGACTTCGTGGTCCGGGCCGATCCGCCCGACGGTAAGGCTCCGCCGGCCCGCGACGTGTGGCGAAGGGTGGCCGCGTGAGCGCGGGGCCCGCGGGCGGACGAGGCACGGTCGGAAGTCCGGGTCCGGCCGAATCGGCCACCGTGTCCGCCGGCCTCGTCAGCCCGTCCGCCGCGCGCGAGATCCTGGCGCGCACGCCGGCGCTGCTCGACGGCTGGCTGCGCGGGCTTTCGGAACCGTGGCTCGCGGCCCGCGAGGGTGAAGGCACATATTCGCCCCGCGACGTCGTCGCGCACCTGCTCGACAACGAGGAGGTGGACTGGCTGCCCCGGCTGCGAATCCTCCTCGAACACGGCGAGGCCCGCCCGTTCACGCCGTTCGAGCGCGACGGGTTCCGCGGTCGATTCGCGGATCGCACGGTCGGCGAACTGCTCGACGGTTTCGCCGCGCGCCGCGCCGAGAGCCTCGTCGCGCTCGAATCGCTCGGACTGCGCGGCGCCGATCTCGACCGCACCGGCACGCACCCGGCGCTGGGCCGGGTGAGCGCGCGACAATTGCTGGCCGCATGGGTGGTGCACGACCTCACGCACGTCGCGCAGGTGGCGCGCGTGATGGCGAAGCGGTACCGCGAAGCCGTCGGCCCGTGGCGGGAGTATCTCGGTGTGCTCGCGGACCGCGAAGGAGGCAGAACGTGAAAGCCGTCACCGTCGTTCCCGCCCAACGCGTCGTCGAGGTGCGCGAGCGGCCCGAGCCGAAGCCGCAGTCGCCGACGGAGGTCGTCCTGAAGATGATCCGGGCGGGCGTCTGCGGCACGGATCGCGAGATCTGCCGGTTCGAATACGGCACGCCGCCGCCGGGCAGCGACGAGCTCGTGCTCGGCCACGAGTCGCTGGCCGAGGTGACCGTGGCCGGTCCGGCGGCGGACGGCTGGCGCGCCGGCGACCTCGCCGTGCTCATCGTGCGCCGGCCATGCGAAGACCCGGCGTGCGACGCCTGCCGGGCGGGCCGGCAGGACTTCTGCGTGACCGGCAAGTACGTCGAGCGCGGCATCAAGGGCGCGGACGGCTTCATGGCCGGGACCGTCGTGGACGACGCACGCTGGCTGGTCCGCGTGCCGAAGGAGCTGCGCGACGTCGGCGTGCTCGTCGAGCCGCTCACCATCGCCGAGAAGGCCCTGCTCGAGGTGAACGCCATGCTCGACCGGATGCCGTGGCGGCGAGAGAGCGTCGAGGGACTGTCGGCCGTCGTGCTCGGCGCCGGCCCGGTCGGTCTGCTCGGCGCGATGGCGCTGCGCACGGCCGGCTGCCGCGTGACGATGGTTTCGCGCGAACCGGCGGCGGACGCGCGCGGCTCGCTGCTCGAGCAGATCGGCGGCCGCTACGTGTCCACCGAGAACGAGCCGCTCGGCTCGATCCTGCCGCGGCTCGGCCGCACCGACGTCGTCTACGAGGCGACCGGCGCCGCGCCGCCGGCGTTCGAGGCGCTGCAGGCGCTGAGCCCCAACGGCCTGTTCATCTTCACCGGCGTGCCGGGACAGCACGGCAAGCCGAACGTGGACGGTGGCGCGCTCATGCGCGGTCTGGTGCTCGGCAATCAGGTGGCGCTCGGCACGGTCAACGCCGGCCGGGACGCCTACGAAGCGGCGGTCACGGACCTCGGGCGCTTCATGCAGCGCTGGCCCGCCGCGGTGCGCGCGCTGATCACCAACCACGTTCCGCTCGCCGACGCGCCCCGCGCGCTGACCTCGCCGCCGCAGGGCATCAAGACCGTCGTCGAGATCGCCGGGTGATGGCACGTTTCGCCGTCCGTCCCGCCGGGGTGCGGCGCCGCGCCGCACGTGGCGCGTTTGACAGCCGCCGCCGGCGGGGCGGACCGTCGCGGACGCGATGAGCGACCCGAACCCGCCCGCCGATCCCGAATCGCGGCGACTCGCCGAGGACGCGGTCCGCGCCGCGAACTGGCGGCGCTGGGGCGCCTACCTGTCGGAGCGCCAGTGGGGCACCGTTCGCGAGGACTACTCGGCGGACGGCACGAGCTGGTCCTACCTGCCGCACGACCACGCGCGCAGCCGCGCCTACCGCTGGGGCGAGGACGGCCTGCTCGGGCTGACCGACCGCGAAGGGCGGCTGTGCTTCGCGCTCGCGCTGTGGAACGGTCGCGACCCGATCCTCAAGGAGCGGCTGTTCGGGCTCTCGGGCGAGGAGGGCAACCACGGCGAGGACGTGAAGGAGGAATACTTCTACCTCGACGCCACGCCGACGCACTCGTACCTGCGCGGCCTGTACCGCTACCCGCAGGCCGAGTTCCCGTACACGCGGCTGGTGGAGGAGAACCGCCGCCGCGGCAAGGCCGCCCCCGAGTACGAACTCGCCGACACGGGCGTGCTCGACGGCGGCCGCTTCTTCGACGTCACGGTCGAGTACGCCAAGGCCGCGCCGGACGACATTCTCGTGCGCGTCACGGTCGCGAACCGCGGTCCCGAGCCCGCGTCGCTGCACGTTCTGCCGCAGCTGTGGTTCCGCAACGTCTGGAGCTGGGGGCGCACCGGAGAGGCGTATCCCGCGCGGCCCTCGCTGTCGGCGGAGCCGGGCGGCGCGGTGCTCGCCGAGCACGCGACCCTCGGCCGCTTCCGGCTCGAGTGCGACTCCGCGGGCGGCGCGGCGCCGGAGCTGCTTTTCACCGAGAACGAAACCAACGACGCGCGGCTGTTCGGCGCGCCCAACCCGCAGCGGTGGGTGAAGGATGCCTTCCACTCCTACGTCGTGAACGCGGACGCGGCCGCCGTCAACCCCGCCCGCCGCGGAACGAAGGCGGGAGTGCTCCATCGCCTGACGCTCGCCCCCGGCGCCGAGTCGGTGGTCCGCCTGCGCCTGCGCGCCGAGGCGCTGGCCGGACCCGCCGCGTTCGGCCCCGCCTTCGAGGCGACGATCGCCGAGCGGCGCCGCGAGTGCGACGCGTTCTGGGCGGCGCGGATTCCCGCGGCGCTCGACGCCGACGAACGGGCGGTCGCGCGCCAGGCGTACGCGGGCCTCATGTGGTCGCGGCAGTTCTATTACTACGTCGTCGCGGAGTGGCTCGACGGTGACCCGGCGCAGCCGCCCTCCCCGCCGGGCCGCCGGATGGGCCGCAACCGCGAATGGCGCCACCTGTACAACCGCGACGTGATCTCGATGCCCGACAAGTGGGAGTACCCGTGGTACGCGGCCTGGGACCTGGCGTTCCACGTCGTCGCGTTCGCGCACGCCGACCCGGCGTTCGCGCGCGAGCAGCTGCTGCTGTTCACGCGCGAGTGGTACATGCACCCGAACGGCCAGCTGCCGGCCTACGAGTGGGCGCTCGGCGACGTGAACCCGCCCGTGCATGCGTGGGCCGCGTGGCGCGTCTACAAGCTGACCGGTCGGCGCGGCGCGCGCGACCGGCTGTTCCTCGAACGCGTGTTCCAGAAGCTGCTCATCAACTTCACCTGGTGGGTGAACCGCAAGGACAACGAGGGCAACAACCTGTTCTCGGGCGGCTTCCTCGGGCTCGACAACGTGGGAGTGTTCGACCGCAGCCGGCCCCTGCCCGGGGGCGGGCATCTCGAACAGGCCGACGGCACCGCGTGGATGGCGTTCTTCTGCGGCACGATGCTGTCCATCGCGCTCGAGCTCGCCAGCGAGGACGCCGCATACGAGGATCTCGCCTCGAAGTTCTTCGAGCACTTCGTCGCCATCGCCGACGCCATGAACCACTTCGGCGGCGCGGGGCTGTGGAACGAGGCGGACGGCTTCTACTACGACAGCCTTCACCTTCACGGCCAGTCGATTCCCATGCGCCTGCGCTCGATGGTCGGGCTGCTGCCGCTCATCGCGGTCGAAGTGCTCGACCAGGAGACCGTGGACCGGCTGCCCGGCTTCCGGCGCCGCATGCAGTGGTTCCTCGACAACCGCCAGGACCTCTCGCGGCACATGTCGTGGTTCGAGAAGCCGGGGGAGAACTGCCGCGGCGGCGCGGGGCGCCGGCTGCTCGCGATTCCCTCGCGCCAGCGTCTCGAGCGGGTGCTGCGCGTGATGCTCGACCCGGCCGAGTTCCTCTCGCCGCACGGGCTGCGCTCCCTGTCGCGTGTGTATGACGCGCAGCCGTACGAGTTCCGCAACGACGGCGACGTCCATCGCGTGAGCTACGCGCCGGCCGAGAGCGACACCGTGCTGTTCGGCGGCAACTCGAACTGGCGGGGGCCGGTGTGGTTCCCGGTCAACTATCTGCTGATCGAGGCGCTCGAACGCTACGACCATTTCTACGGCGACGACCTGAAGGTCGAGTTCCCGACCGGTTCCGGGCGGATGTGCTCGCTCGGAGAAGTGTCCCTCGAGCTGGCGAGACGGCTGTCCTCGCTGTTCACGCCGGACGCGGGCGGCCGCCGCCCGTTCCGCGGCGACGCCGATCGCCACGCCGGCGATCCGCTGTGGCGCGACCTGCTGCAGTTCCACGAGTACTTCGACGGCGACACGGGACGCGGACTCGGCGCCAGCCACCAGACCGGATGGACCGCGCTGGTGACGCGCTGCCTCGAGAAGGTCGCGCGCGCGCGCCCCACGCCCCGGGCTCCGGGACGGCGCGAGGGCACGACAGGCCGCCGGACCTGACGCGGCCCGGACGATCGAGCCTCGCCGCGCGAAGGTGAGACGCACGGCCACGGGCGCGGAACGCGAATCGCCGGCCTCGGCCGCACCGCGGCTCGCTTGGCAGCACAAAGTACTTGACGAGGAGTGGGCCGCGCGGCTTCAATTCCGCCCGTGAACCCGGACCGCCCCGAGCACGACGAGCCGCCGCCGCCCATTCCGCTGCCGCTGCGGGCGGCCGACGATCTGCGCTACATCCGCCGCGCGATCGAGCGTGCCGCCGAGTTCACCTCGATCTCGGGCTGGGGGCTGGTGGCCGTCGGCCTGACGGCGCTGGTGGCCGCCGCAATCGCGCCGCGGAGCCTGGCGACGGACCGCTGGCTGATCGTCTGGCTCGGCGAGGCGCTGCTGGCGATCGCGATCACCGTCGGCACCTCGGTGCTCAAGGCGCAGCGGCTCGAAGTGCCGCTCTTCGGCGCGATCGGCAGGCGCTTCATGCTCGCGTTCGCGACGCCGGCGGCCGCCGGCGCCATCGTTTCGGCCGCGCTCATCCTCGCGAAGGCGAACGCGCTGCTGCCCGGCACGTGGCTGCTCCTCTACGGAGCCTCGGTCGCGGGCGGCGGGTCGTTCTCGGTCGGCAGCGTGCCGGCGATGGGGGCCGCGTTCATGGCGCTCGGGGCGGTCGCGATGTTCGCGCCGCCGGCGTGGGCGAACCTGCTGCTCGGCTCCGGCTTCGGCTTGCTGCATGTCGGCTTCGGCGCCTGGATCGCGCGGCGGCACCGTGGCTGACGCGGCGCGGCGCAGGGGCGCGGGACGGCGCGCCGGCGTGGGGCCGGCCGCGACGCCGGCGGCGGCCGCGCACCACGACCTCGACCGCGTCATCCACGAGCGCGTGCGGCTCGCGATCGTGAGCGCGCTGGCCGTGAGCCCCGCGCTCGCGTTCAACGACCTCAAGAAGGCGCTGCGCATCACCGACGGGAACCTCAGCGTGCACGCGCGCCGCCTCGAGGAGGCCGGATACGTCGAATGCCGCAAGTCGTTCGAAGGCCGCGTGCCGCGCACCGAGTTCCGGCTGACCGCCACCGGCCGGCGTGCGCTGCAGCGCTACCTCGACCACATGGAAGCGCTGATCCGCGCGACGCGGGAGCGCTGAGCACGTCATGGCCACGCGCCACCCCCGCTCGAAACGGGCCTTTACCCGGCAAAGCGCCCGGCCGAAGACTTCCGGGAGCTTCGCGGCTCGCGCACCCGGTCGGGCGGGCGGCGGCCGCGACGAAGCCGGCGACCGGCACCACGAGGACTGGAGTTCGAAGCGATGAAGCGCGGGAAGCGTGACCGTCGTGAACGGCGAAGCACCGGCCGCAGCGGGCGCCGTGCCCGCTCCGCCGCCGCCCTTGAGCGCGTGGCCGACCGGGTGGCCGTTGCCGTCCTTGGCGCCGTGGGCCGCCTGGCCCGCCGCCTCGGACCTGCCTGACGACCGACCGCGGCCGGCCCTCCTCCGGCTCGCGGCGGCCCGCCCGGCGCGGGCCTGAATCAAGGCCTCGTCAAGAGTTTCAGCCCTGGGCCGCGCCAGTCGCGCGGCGCGCCGCGCCCGGTTCGCGCCGTCTGGTCGCGTCTCGCGCGATGCTCCAACCTTCGGTCCTCGCCGCCCGTCCAAGCCGTTGAATATGGCGGCGACGGCAACCTGGAATCTGACCCTTCCGACCGTGGAAGCGCCCGCACTGTCCCCGATCCTCGAGACCAGCGACGTGGCACTGGCCGCGCGTGGAGACGCGCGCGCCTTCGCGCGCCTGTACGAGGAGCACAAGGGCCGGGTGTTCGCGCTGGCGCGGCGGATGGCCGGGCACGAGCGGGCGGGCGAGCTGACGCAGGACGTCTTCGTCCGCGTGTGGAGCAAACTCGGAACGTTCCGCGGCGAAGCGAAGTTTTCGACCTGGCTCCACCGGCTGGCCGTGAACCTGATCCTCAGCCGCCGCGCTTCGTGGGCCACCGAGCGGGCGCGGTTCCTCGGTGATGACGACACGCTCGAAGGCCTGGCCGCGCGGCCGTCGGGGCGCGAACTGGGGCTCGACTTCGAGACGGCCATGGACCTGCTGCCCGACGGCGCGCGCACGGTGTTCGTGCTGCACGACGTCGAAGGCTGGAAACACGAGGAGATCGCCCGCTCCCTGGGCGTGACCTCGGGCACGACCAAGGCGCAACTCCATCGCGCGCGCATGCTGCTGCGGCGCGTGCTGGCCTGAAAGGGCGTGATGCGGACATGACGGACCGCTGGACGAACCTGCTCACGGATCATCTCGACGGCGACCTGAGCGCCGCCGAGTCCCGCGCGCTCGAGCAGCACCTCGAATCCTGCGCGGACTGCCGACTCGTTCTCGCGCAACTGCGACAGGTGAAACAGGCGGCCCGCGCGCTCGCGGACCCGCCGGTTCCGGACGATCTCTGGGCGGGGATCGCTTCTCGAATCGGGCCGGCGGGATCCGCGAGCGGGCGGTCCGCGGAGTCCGGACGCGTGACTCGACTCCCGGCGCGCCGGCCCGCGACCGCCTGGACCTGGGCGATGGCGGCGGGCATCGCGCTGCTGCTCGTGTCCGCCGTCACCCTCGTCCACTTCCTGCGCACCCCGGCGGATGGGAGCGCGCCGAGCCTGGCCGCCGCCGACTCGGCCACGGCCGGCCCGGCCCGGCTGGCCACGTTCGACGCCGACGCGGTCGAGGGCGAGATCGCCGATCTGCAGACCGCGCTCGAGAAGGGCCGGGGCAAGCTCGACCCCAAGACCATCGCGGTGCTCGAGAAGAACCTCACGCTCATCCGGCAGGCGACCGAGGACGCCCGGCGCGCGCTCGCGGCCGATCCCGCGAACCAGGACCTGCGGAACTACTTCGCCTCGAACGTCCACCGGAAGCTGGAGCTGATGCGGCGCGCCACCTCACTGGCGGGGGTCTGACGCCATGTTCGAACCGATCCTCGCGCTCGGCCTGCTGGTCACGGCGCCGCAGGCGCCGCCCGTGCCCGTGCCGGTCGTGATCGAACGGCACGTCGGAAGCGTGCTCGTCCGCCGTCTCGCCGACGGCACCGTGTTCGTCTCGCCGGGCTTCTCGTTCGAGTTCGATCCCGGCGCGGACGCCCCCGGATCCCCGCCGCGATGGCTCGAGCTGGTGGCGCCGGCGGGCGCGCGACGGGAGTTCAGCGCCCGCAGCGAAACCCTCCTCACCGTGCCCAGGGGCGTGGCGCTCGAGCTTTACAACATGGCCGGCAACATTCGCGTCGAGGGCTGGGACAAGGACGTGGTGCGCGTCGTCGCCCAGCACGACCGGAGCGACCGTTTCAACATCCAGCTCGAGTTGCAGCGCCGGCGCGACGAGGCGGCCCGGAACCGCGCCGAGGCCGCGCGCAGGCGCGCCGCGGAATTGGCCCGGCGCTCCGGCGGGGAGGTCGCCGGCACGCCACCGCCAGCCGGCCTGGCGGGCGGCACGCTGCAGATCGAGACGCTCGACCGCAGGGGGATCCCGGCGGCCGCCGACTACACGATCACCGTGCCGCAGTGGATGGTGCTGAGACTTTCGGGCATGGAATCCGACATCTCGGTCGAGGGTGTCCGGGCGGCGATCGAAGCCGAGTCCGTTCGCGGCAGCGTCGAGGTGCGCGGCGCCCGCGGGCCGCTCCAGCTTTCGTCCGTCGAGGGCGCCGTGCGCGCGTTCGACTGCGACGGCGGGCTGGAGGCCTCCTCGATCAACGACGAGATTGAGCTTGCCGACGTGAGCGGCGCCCTCGTCGTCGAGAGCGTCAACGGCGACATCCGCATCGCCCGCGCGAAGTCGCGCAACGTCGAGGCCAGCACGGTGAACGGCTCCGTCATCTTCCGCGGCGCCTTCGAGCCGCGCGGCCGCTACCGGCTCGCCAGCCACGCCGGCAACCTGGTCGTGGGCGTTCCCGTAGGTGCGGGCGTCGACGTTTCCGTGGCGACCTTCGAAGGCGGCTTCAGCAGCGCCTTCCCGCTCGAAATCGGACCGTGGCGCAAGGGCCAGAAGTTCAACTTCGTGCTCGGCGACGGCGGTTCGTCCCTCGAGCTCGAGTCCTTTCTGGGCGAGATCCAGCTGCTGCGCCCGGCCGAGGTCCCCGCGGCGACGGCGGCGCCACGCGCTCCGCGGGGCCCGGGTGCCCCGCATGCGCCGAAAGCCGGCAGGACCCACAGGGCGCCCGCGCCCCCGAGCGCGCCCGAACCGGAGGAGGATCGTTGATGTTCACGACGTTCGGGCGCTCGCGTTCCCTGAAGCTGTTCGCCGCCATCGGCGCGACCCTCATCGGCCTGGTCGTCGGGCGGGACGGCTGGGCCGGAGGCGACAGCGGCCGCCGGCACGAGACGTGGAACTGGAGCGGGACGATCGCCGCCGGACGTACGCTCGAGATCAACGGCGTCAACGGCGACATTTCGGCCGTGCCCGCCGGCGGCGACCGCATCGAAGTCGTCGCCGACAAGAGTGGCAGGCGCAGCGACCCCGCGACCGTGAAGATCGAGGTCGTCCAGGACTCCGACGGCATCACGATCTGCGCCGTCTACCCGGGTCAGGGCAGCGCGTGCACGGGCGGGCGGAGCCGCTCGTGGAACGGTCACAACGACGTCACGGTGGATTTCCAGGTCCGGGTGCCGGCAGGCGTCCGGTTCTCGGCCAACACGGTCAACGGAGGCGTGTCCGCGCGCGCCCTGAGCGGACCGGTCCGTGCGCACACGGTGAACGGCGGCTGCGACATCGAGACGTCGCGCGGCGGCGAGGCCGCGACGGTGAACGGCAGCATCCGGGCCACGCTCGGCCGGGTCGCCGCGGACGACCGGCTCGACTTCTCGAGCGTCAACGGCAGCATCACGCTCCGGCTGCCCGAGACCTTCGACGCCGATCTCACCGGCAGCACGGTGAACGGCTCGATCGAGACCGACTTCCCGGTCACGGTCTCCGGCCGGTGGGGGCCGCGCAACCTGCACGGCACGGTCGGGCACGGCGGCGCGAAGCTCAGCGCGAGCACGGTCAACGGCTCGATCCGGCTGAAGAAGCGCCTGGACTGACGATTCCCGCGGGCCGCCGGGGGATGGTAGGCTTTCGGCCCATGAACCCCTTGCTCCGCACGCGCCGGACGAAGCACGCGAGGACCCGGTCGGGGCGCCCCGCCGTCTGTTGCGGCCTCGCCCTGGCACTCGCGTTTGCCGGGCCGCACGCGGCATTTGCCGCGGGCGCCTCTCTCACGCCGCCCTCCTCCCGCTTCACCTGAGCGCCCTACGCGGTCCCGTCGGGACCGGTCGTGGACTCGGAGTTCGCGCTCTTTCACCTGCAGCGCGCGCTCTGGGATCCGGTGGACCCGACGCAGCTCGGCTCGCTGTCGCCGGACCTGCAGTCCCGCGTCAACGGCGAGGTCTACCGGTTCGCCAACGAACGCGACCTGCGGCGCTTCCTGCGCGCGCCGCACCTGTGGTGCGGCGTCGTCCGGGACCCCGTGAGCGGCCGGCGCTTCCTGCCCTCGTCCCTCACGCCGAGCGCCTGGTGGATCGGCGGTCCCTACTTCTTCGAGTCCGAGGCGAACAAGTCCGCCTTCGTGGACGATCCGAGGAAGTACGAGGTCGTGCGCGTCCTCTGATGCGCCCGGGCGGGCTCGACGCAGCGGCGTGACCCGCATGTCGAACGATTACGTCCACGGCACGCACCCCGGGGAACAGCGGCGCCTCGCCGACCTGAACGCGCTCGTCAACCGCGCTTCGCTCGCGGCGCTCGCGCCGGGCGCGGGCGAGACGTTCCTCGACGTCGGCAGCGGGCTGGGTCAGTTCGCGCGCGACGTGGCGCGCGTCACGAGGGCGCGAACGCTCGGCATCGAGCGCAGCGAGGAGCAGCTCGCGCGCGCGCGGGCGCTCGCCCGCGAGGCGGGCGAGGACCCGCTCGTGGAGTTCCGCCAGGGCGACGCGCTCGCCCTGCCGCTCGGCGAGGGCGAAATCGGCGGCTTCGACTGCGCGCATGCCCGCTTCGTGCTCGAGCACCTGCGCGACCCCGGCGCGGCGGTCGCCGGCATGGCGCGCGCGGTGCGGCCGGGCGGACGCGTCGTCCTGGAGGACGACGACCACGAGCAGCTGCGGCTGTGGCCCGAGCCGCCGTGCGTGTCGGCGGTCTGGCGCGCGTACGTGCGCACCTACGACCGGCTCGGCCACGATCCCATCGTCGGCCGGCGGCTCGTGCAACTGCTCTCGAGCGCCGGGCTCGAGCCGCGACGGATCGAACTGCTGCCGTTCGGCGCCTGCTCGGGCCAGCCGTCGTTCATCCCCTTCGTCTCCAATCTCGCGGACATCTTCCGCGGCGCGCGCGAGACGATCCTCGAGACCGGCGGCGTGTCGGCGGGGGAGTTCGATGCCGCGCTCGCGGGGCTCGAGTCGTTCGCCCGCCGCGCGGACGCGGCGTTCTGGTACACGATCTGCTGGGCCGAAGGGACGCGGCCGCCCGCGTAGCCGCGCATCCCCCGCCGACCCCCGCGGCGTATACTGCCGGCCTTCATCCACGCCCTGCGTCACCCACCGGAAGGGAGCCGTCCATGACCACCCACGAACTGCAATCGTTCCTCGCCACCTGGGACCACGAGGCCGGCAGCACCGTGCGTGTCCTGCGTTCGCTCCCGGCCGGGAAGTACGACTTCCGCGCCTACCCCGAGGGCCGCACGCTCGCCGAGCAGGCCTGGCACCTGGCGGGCATTGACGCCGTGATGGCGCACTCCGTGGCCACCGGCAAGCTGGACTTCACGGTCAAGCTCCCGGGGCTCGAGCAGCCCCGCACCGTGGCCGAGCTGGCGGGCGGCTACGAGCGCGTGCATGCCGCGAGCCGCGCGCAGGTCGCCGCTCTCGGTCCCGCCGAGCTCGAACGCAAACTCGCCTCGCCGATGGGAACGACGGTCAGCGTGTCGGAGGTCCTGTGGGGCTGGCTGCTGCACCACGCCATTCACCACCGCGGACAACTCACCCTGATGTGCCGCCTCGCCGGCGGAACGCCGCCGGGCATTTACGGACCGACGCGCGAGGAGATGGCCGCGAGGCAGGCGAAAGGCTGAGGCCTCGCTTCGCGGGGCAGCCACCCGGCGGGCGTCCGGCTGGCGGTCGGTGAACGGTCTGGGCTACGTTCCGTTCCGATGGAACGCATCGAGTCGCACCTCGACCCGTCGAGCGCCGAGTTCCAGTCCAACGCGGCGCACCACCGCGCCCTCGCCGGCGAACTGCGCGCGCGCCTCGCGTCCGTGCGCGCCGGCGGCGGGGCGGATGCGCTCGCGCGCCACCGCTCGCGCGGCAAGCTGTTCGTGCGCGACCGCGTCGAGCGGTTGCTCGATCCGGGAACGCCGTTCCTCGAGCTCTCGGCGCTGGCCGCGAACGGGCTCTACGGCGACGAGGCGCCGGCCGCCGGCATCGTGACCGGCGTCGGCGTCGTGCACGGGCGGCAGGTGATGGTGGTCGCCAACGACGCGACCGTGAAGGGCGGCAGCTACCTGCCGATGACGGTCAAGAAGCACGTGCGCGCGCAGGAGATCGCCTACGAGAACCGCCTGCCGTGCGTCTACCTCGTGGACTCGGGCGGGGCGTTCCTGCCGCTGCAGGCCGAAGTCTTCCCCGATCGGGACCACTTCGGGCGCATCTTCCACAACCAGGCGCGCATGTCGGCGGCCGGCATCCCGCAGATCGCCGCCGTGATGGGTTCGTGCACCGCGGGCGGCGCGTACGTGCCGGCGATGTCCGACGAGGCCGTCATCGTGCGGAACCAGGGCACCATCTTCCTCGCCGGCCCGCCGCTCGTGAAGGCGGCGACGGGCGAGGAGGTCACCGCCGAGGAGCTGGGCGGTGGCGACGTGCACACGCGCATCTCCGGGGTCGCCGATCACCTCGCCGAGGACGACTCGGACGCGCTCGAGCAGGTGCGCCAGGCCATCGGCCACCTCGGGGCGGGCCGGCGCGCCGACCTCGACCTGCGCGAGCCCGAAGCGCCGGCCTACGATCCGGCCGAACTGTACGGCGTGCTGCCGAAGGACCTGCGCACTTCGTACGACGTGCGCGAGGTCATCGCACGCCTCGTGGACGGCTCGCGGCTGCACGAGTTCAAGGCGCGCTACGGCACGACGCTCGTCACCGGCTTCGCGCACCTGCACGGCATGCCGGTCGCGATCCTCGCCAACCAGGGCATCCTGTTCAGCGAATCGGCGCTCAAGGCGACGCATTTCATCGAGCTGGCCTCGCAGCGCGGCGTGCCGCTGCTGTTCCTGCAGAACATCACCGGCTTCATGGTCGGCCGGCAGTACGAGCACGGCGGCATCGCCAAGGACGGCGCCAAGATGGTGCACGCCGTCGCCAACGCTCCCGTGCCGCGCCTGACGCTGATCATCGGCGGCAGCTACGGCGCCGGAAACTACGGCATGTGCGGCCGCGCCTTCCAGCCACGCTACCTGTTCATGTGGCCGAACAGCCGCATCAGCGTCATGGGCGGAGAGCAGGCCGCGAGCGTGCTGGCGCAGGTCCGGCAGCACGCCCTCGAGGCGCGTGGCGGGCGGATGAGCGAGGCCGAGCTGCAGGCGTTCAAGCAGCCGACGCTCGACAAGTACGAGGAGGAGGGCAGTCCCTACTACTCGACGGCGCGGCTGTGGGACGACGGCGTGATCGATCCCGCCGAGACGCGAAACGTGCTCGCGCTGGCGCTCTCGAGCTGCCTGAACGCCCCCATCCCGGAGATGCGCTTCGGCGTCTTTCGAATGTAGGCGGCCACGCCGCGATCGGGTCGCGGCGCCGCGCTCCACGCGCGGATGGAACTTCCGGCAGGCGGTTCGGGAACGTGTCCGGCCGGGGTTCGCGGTATGACTCTCGCGACGCTCGCGCTCGTCCTCGCTTCGGCGCTCGTCCACGCGACCTGGAACCTGTGGGCCAAGCAGCTCGGACCCTCGGCGAGGAGCGGCCCGCTCATGTGGCTGCTGGTCGTGATCTCGGCGGTCGCGTACGCGCCGCCGGCGCTCCTCGCGGTGCTGCACGGCGGATGGCGGCCCGATCCGGCGGCGCTCGCGCTCATCCTGGGCAGCGGGGTCATCCATGTCGGCTACTTCGTGCTGCTGCTGCGCGGCTACCGCGCCGCCGACTTCTCGCTCGTCTACCCGGTCGCGCGCGGCACCGGGCCCCTGCTCGCCGCCAGCGCGGCGATCGTGGTCTTCGCCGAAAAGCCCACGGTCTTCTCGGTCGCGGGACTGTTGCTCATCGTGACCGGAATCGTCGTCCTGACGTGGCATCCCGATCCGGGACGGCAGGCGAAGCTCGCGCCCGGGCTGCGCCACGGCCTCTCCATCGGCGCGCTCATCGCCGTGTACACGCTGTGGGACGGCTGGGCGGTCAAGCGCGCCGGGGTCCCGCCGCTCCTTTACTACTGGGCGGGAGAGGTGGTCCGGGTCGCCATCTTCACCCCGGTCGCCCTCGCCGATCGGGCGGGCGTCGCGGCGCTGTGGCGCGAGCAACGCCCGCGCGTCCTCGGCATCGCCCTGCTGAGCCCGCTCAGCTACATCCTGATCCTGCTGGCGATGCGCACCGGCGCGATCAGCCACATCGCACCGGCGCGCGAGATCGCCATCCTGCTCGGGACCTACCTGGGCGGCCGCGTGCTGGGCGAGGGCGATCGTCATCGCCGGCTCGCCGCCGCCGGCGCGTTCGCCGCGGGCGTGATCGCGCTGGCCCTCGCGAGGGGGTAGGGAATCGGGAGGCCCCGCGTGGCGCCCGCTCCCTCGAGCGAAGGCCGGGCGGAGCCTGCTCCCGGCGCCCGGCATGGTCCTTTCGGACCATTGCGAAAAAGTGACCCACTGTTCGAAATTCCAACAGTGATTCGATTCGGGACCCGGGAGGGACGCGATGGCGCGCCATGGCGAAGTCCGGAAGGCCTCGGCGCACGTGCGCGCGAAGCGCGAGCGGCGGCGCGACGAGATCCTGCGCGCCGCGCTGCAGGCGTTTCGTGAGCACGGCTTCCATCGCGCCACGCTCGACCACATCGCCGAGCGGCTGGGCGTGCGCAAGACCGCCCTCTACCACTACTTTCCCGACAAGGACGCGATCCTTCACGCCTGTCACGTGGACTCGCTGGCACGGCTCGAACGCATCGTCGCGGCGGGCCGCGGGCTCGCGACGCCGCAGCAGCAGCTTCGGCACGTGATCGTCGAGCACGTGCGCGAGGTCACCGACACGGTGGACGGCTCGCCGCTCGCGTTCGAGGTCACGGCGCTGGGCGAGAGGCACCAGGCCGGCGTCCTCGCCGGGCGCGACCGTTACGAGCGGCAGATCCGCCTCATCATCGAGAACGGCATCCGCGACGGTTCGTTCCGCCGCGTGGACGCGAAGGTCGCGACGTTCGCGGTGCTGGGGGCGATCAACTGGGTCGCGCGCTGGTACCGCCCCGGCGGCGCGCTAGACGCGGCCACGCTGGGCGCGCAGTTCGCGGACCACCTGGTGCTCGGGCTCGCGCCCGCGGCGCGGCCGCGCGCCGCGCACAGGGCCCGTGCGTCCGCACGCCCGCGCAGGCCGGGAAAGGTCCGCGCGTGAAGGCCGTGCGCCTGAACGCGGTGGGCGCTCCGCTCGCCCTCGAGGACGTTCCCCTGCCCGAGCCGGGGCCGGAGCAGGTGCGCGTGCGCGTGGCCGGTTGCGGGGTGTGCCACACCGACATCGGCTTCTGGCGCGACGGCGTGCCGACGCGCAGGAGCCTTCCGCTGACGCTCGGCCACGAGGTGAGCGGCACCGTCGAGGCCGCGGGCGAGGCGTTCCGCGCCCTCGTCGGCCGCGAGGTGATCGTGCCCGCGGTCGTGCCGTGCGGGCACTGCGGCCTGTGCCGCGCGGGCCGGGGCAACGCCTGCCGCGAGCAGGTCATGCCGGGCAATGATCTGGACGGCGGCTTCGCGGAGGCCCTCGTCGTCCCCGGCCGCGGGCTGTGCGTGGTCGGGAAACGGCCGGGCTACGACCTCGCCGAGCTGTCGGTGATCGCCGACGCGGTGACGACGCCCTACCAGGCGGTGGTGCGCAGCGGCCTCGGGACCGGCGATCTCGCGATCGTCGTGGGCGCCGGCGGGGTGGGCGGCTACGCGGTCCAGATCGCGGCGGCGATGGGTGCGAAGGTGGTCGCCATCGACGTGGACGGCGCGAGGCTCGCCGCCGTCGCGGCGCACGGCGCGAGCCTGACGCTCGACTCGCGGACCACCGACTTCAAGTCGCTGCGCAAGGCGATCACCGCGAAGGCCGCCGAGTGGGGCTGCCCGCCGCACGGCTGGAAGATCTTCGAGTGCTCGGGCCACACGGCCGGGCAGGAGACCGCCTGGGGACTGCTCGGCCCCGCCGCGACGCTGATGGTCGTCGGCTTCACGCTCGGCAGGATCGAGTTGCGGCTCTCCAACCTGATGGCGTTCGACGCCACCGTGCAGGGCACCTGGGGCTGCCTGCCCGAGCTCTATCCCGCGGCGCTCGAACTGGTGACGGACGGCAAGGTCACGCTCAAGCCGTTCATCGAGCGCCACCCGCTGAGCGCCGGGCCCGAGATGCTGCGGCGCGTCGCCGACCACGAGATTCACCGCCGGGCGATCCTCGTGCCCGACGCGAACCACTGAGCGCCGCCGGGCGCGAAAGGACACGCACATGCTCAGGTCGCACACGCTGGTGCCCGACTGGTCGTTCCAGCACGTGAAGTACGAGCTGCGAAACGCGCTCGACCCGCAGGGCCGCCCGGTCGAGGGGCTGTTCAACGCCTGGATCGTGATCGACAACCCGGCGCAGCTCAACAGCTACACGACCGACATCGCCCGGGAGATCGTGCTCGCCTTCCGGCAGGCGAGCATGGACCGCGGCGTCGTGTGCGTGGTGTTCACGGCGACCGGCGACAAGGCCTTCTGCACCGGCGGCAACACGCGGGAGTACGCCGAGTACTACGCGGGCAATCCGCAGGAATACCGGCAGTACATGCGGATCTTCAACGACATGATCGACTCCATCCTGCGCTGCGACAAGCCGGTCGTGAACCGCGTGAACGGCATGCGCATCGCCGGCGGGCAGGAGATCGGCATGGCCTGCGACTTCACCGTCGCGGTGGACTCCGCCCGCTTCGGGCAGGCGGGGCCCAAGCACGGCTCCGCCCCCGACGGCGGCTCGACCGACTTCCTGCCGCTCTACGTGGGCTTCTCGCACGCCATGGAGAGCTGCCTGCTGTGCGAAACGTGGAGCGCGCACCGGGCCGCGTTCCTGGGACTGGTGAACGAGGTGGTGCCCGTCTATCGCGTGGACGGCCAGTGGACGCCCAACCCGATGGTGGTGACGGACCGGTTCGTGGACGCCTTCGGGCGGATCGTCTACGGCGAGTTCAGGACCGGCGACGAGGCGGCGGCCGCGAAAGCGCTGCTCGCGAAGGCGACGACCGACCTGTCGGCGCTCGACCAGGCGACCGAGCGGCTGTGCACCCGGCTGCTGATGCTCATGCCGGACTGCGTGACCAAGACCCTCAACAGCGTGCGCAAGCACAAGCTCAACCACTGGAACGCGAACAGCCAGACCAACCGCGACTGGCTCGCGCTCAACATGATGACCGAGGGTCGGGCGGGATTCCGCGCTTTCAACGAGGGTCCGAAGGACCGGCGCGAAGTGGACTTCATCAAGCTGCGCCAGCTGCTCGCCGCGGGTCACCCGTGGAACGACGAGCTGCTGCGCGCGATCTCGCCGCAGTTCCACCCGGAGGGCGCGGCGCGCTGAGGCGCCGCCGACGAACGCCATGGATCTCGGACTCGCGGGCCGGACGGCGCTGGTGACGGGCGGGGCGTCCGGCATCGGCGCGGCCACCGCGCTGCGCCTGGCGCGCGAGGGATGCGACATCGCGCTCGTGGACCTGCCCGGCGCGCCGGGCGCGGAGGAAGTGGCCGCGGCCGTGCGAGGCGCCGGCCGCCGCGCGGCCGTTCATGCGGCCGACGTCGCGGAGTTCGCGCTCGCCCGGAGCACCGTCGCCGCGGTGACCGCCGAGTTCGGGCGGCTCGACGTGCTGGTCTGCTGCGCGGGGATCACCGACGACGCGGTGTCCTGGAAGATGACCGAGACGCAGTGGGACCGCGTGCTGGACGTGAACCTGAAGGGTTGCTTCGCCTACTGCGCCGCCGCCGGCGCGCACATGAAACAGGCCGGCGGCGGCCGGATCGTGAACGTGGCGTCCATCAACGGCCTGCGCGGCAAGTTCGGGCAGGCCAACTACGCGGCGTCCAAGGCGGGCGTCATCGCGCTGACGAAGACGCTGGCGCGCGAACTGGGACGCCACGGCGTGACCGTGAACGCCGTCGCCCCGGGCATGGTGCGCACGGCGATGACCGCGGGACTGGCGCCGGAGGTGGTCGAGAAGGCGGTCGCCGAGACGCTCACCGGGCGGCTCGCCGAGCCCGACGATTGCGCGGCGGCGATCGCGTTCCTGTGCGGCGGGCCCGCCGCACACCTGACGGGCCAGGTCGTGCGCGTGGACGGAGGGCAGTGCCTGTGACGAGGAGAACGACATGCCGCTGAACCGCACCCTCGAGGACGGAGTCGCGACGCTGCAGCTCGACCATCCGCCGCTCAACATCCTGACGCGTGCGCTGCTCGGCGATCTGCGCGCCGCGTTCCGGGAGCTGGCGGACGAGCCCGGCCTGCGCGCCGTGGTGCTCACCGCCGCGGGGCGGCACTTCTCGGCCGGCGCAGACGTGGGCGAGCACCTGCCGCCCGAGTACGCCGAGCTGATCCCCGAGTTCGCCGACACCATCGAGACCGTCGCCGCGTTTCCGCTGCCGGTGATCGCCGCGGTGCGCGGGCGCTGCCTGGGAGGAGGTTTCGAGCTCGCGCAGGCGGCGGACCTGATCGTCGCCGGCGAAGGAGCCTCGTTCGGACAGCCCGAGATCCTGCTCGGCGTGACGGCGCCCGCCGCCTGCGTGCTGCTGCCGCGCCGGATCGGCTACGGCGACGCGGCGGCGCTGCTGTTCACGGGCGAGGCCGTGCCGGCGGCGCGCGCGCGGGAGATGGGCTTCGTCCAGCAGGTCGTCGCCGACGACGCGGTCGAGGCCGAGGCCGCGGGACTCGCCAAGCGCATCGCGCGCCACAGCGCGGTGGCGCTGCGCGAGACCAAGCGCACGCTGCGGGAGACGGCGACGCTGCCGCGGGGCGATGCGCTCCGGCACGCGGCCCGCGCCTACGTGGACCAACTGATGGCGAGCCACGACGCGCTCGAGGGCCTGCAGGCCTTTCTCGAGAAGCGTCCGGCCGCGTGGAGGCACCGGTGAACGCGACTCCCCTCTTCCCCGAGTGGCGGGGCAGGGACCTCGACGGGATCCTGCACGCCGCGATCGAGCTGCTCGAGAACACCGACTTCCCGACCGTGAAGCGCTGGCGCGAATCGGGCGGCAAGGTCGTGGGTCACTTCCAGGTCTACTTTCCCGAGGAGATCGCGCACGCCGCCGGCATGCTGCCGTTCAAGATGCGCGGCGCGCCCATCAAGCCGCGGCAGGCGGATTCGCGCTTCGGCTCGTACCTGTGCTCGATCCTCAAGACCTCGCTCGAGCTGGCGCTGTCGAACCGCGTGCCGCTCGAGCTGTTCGTGACCCACCCGATCTGCGACGCGGCCCGCAACCTGGCGGGCGTGTTCGGACGCAATTTTCCGTACCCCTGCCAGATTCTCTACCTTCCGCAAAACGCCACCTCGCCGGCGGCGCGCGAGTACCTGCGCGGCGAGTACGACCGGGTGCGAGAGCTGTGCGGCGAGATCGCCGGCCGTGAGGTCACCGACGAGCGCCTGCGCGCCGCGATCGGGGTGTTCGATCGCAATCGCGCGCTGCTGCGCGAGCTGTACGCGATCAAGCGCGGGACGCCGTGGCTCGTGGCCGCGCACGAGGCCTACGCGCTGACCGCGATCGCGGGGCTGGTGCCGCGCGAGGAGCACAACGAGCTGCTCGAGGCGGTGCTGCCGCTGCTGCGCGCGCGCGGGACGCATCCGCAGGACCGGGTGCGGGTGGTGTTCGAAGGCGGCTTCTGCGAGCAGCCGCCGTTCGAGCTGATCCGCTCGATCGGCCGCTCGTGCTACGTCGTGGACGACGACTTCCTCATCGGCCTGCGCTGGCTGCTCGAGGACGTGGGCACGCAGGGCGATCCGCTGGACGCGCTCGCGGACGCGTACCTGAACCGCTCGAGCTACAGCCCCGTCCAGCACGACCCGCGCAAGCTCAAGGAGGCGATGCTCCTGGAGCGCGTCCGGGGCGCGAACGCGCAGGCGGTGATTCTCGCCGCCGCGAAGATGTGCGAGCCCGGGCTCGAGGAGCAGGTGGCGTACGTGCACGCCCTCGACGAGGCGAAGCTGCCGTACTTCGTGACCGAGTTCGAGGAGAACATGACCAGCTTCGACACGCTCGAGATCCAGCTCGAGACGTTCGTCGAGAACCTGCTGTTCGTCTGAGGGAGGCGGCATGGACCAGACCCCGGAAGTGGACGGAATCGTCGGCCGCGGGAACCGCGAGGGCGCGCGGCTCTTCCGGCTGTGGTTCGACGGCCTGGGCGCCGCCGCCGAGGAGGGGCGGGACGGCGCCTACGTGTTCGTGATGGGCAGCCTCGGCGAGCTGCTCACGGCGTTCGACCTGCCGATGGTGTTCCCGGAGATCAACTCGCTGCAGACCGCGGTCCGCCGGCAGGCGCACGAGTACCTGAACGAGGCCGAGGACATCGGTTACTCGCCGGACATCTGCGGCTACGTCAAGGCCGACGTGGCGACACAGCGGCGCGGCGGCATGCTGCCGATGGGCCGGGTCCCGAAGCCGGCCATCGCGGTGCTCACCAACGCCTGCAACACCTACATCAAATGGGCCGAGATCTGGGAGCGCATGTACCACATGCCGACCTACGTGCTCGACATTCCGGCGTCGCGCCAGGACGGGCATCCCGTTCACCGTGGCGCCCCGGGGTTCGAGCGTGACCGCCGTTACGTCGCCGCGCAGCTGCGTGAGCTGATCGGCCTGCTCGAGACGACGACGGGGAAGGCGTTCGACGTGGACCGGCTGCGCGAGGCGATGGGGCACGCGAACAGCATGAGCCGCTCGTGGAAGCGCGTGATCGAGCTGAACCGCAGCCGGCCGTCGCTATTCAACGCGCTCTCGGACGGCACCATCTACCTCGGCGTGTGCAACGGCTTCCGCGGCCAGGAGGCCGGCGCGCGCTACTTCGAGGAGCTGGTCGAGGAGCTGGAGCACAAGCGCGCCCACGGCATCGGCACGCTCGTGGACGAGAAGTTCCGGCTCGTGTTCGTGGGCGTGCCGTGCTACCCGATCTTCCGCCGCTTCACCGAGCTGTTCTCCGAGCACGGCGGGACGTTCGTGAACTCGACCTACCTGTGGTTCGCCTCGGGCGGCACCAACCTCGGTTTCGAGTACGACCTGAAGGACCCGATCGAGAGCCTCGCCGAGGGGGTCCTCGTCGGCTGCAGCGACGCGATGGACAGCATGTTCTTCCAGACCCGGGCGCTGGATTCGATCATCGGCGAGTTCGCGGTGGACGGGGTGATCTACCACCCGATCAAAAGCTGCCGCACCACGTCCACCGGACTCGCCGACAACCGGCGCGCCCTGATGGAGCTGCGCGACGTGCCGAGCCTGTTCATCGAGTCCGACATGATGGACCGGCGCGTCGTGTCCGAGGCGCAGCTCAAGAACCGGATCGACGCCTTCTTCGAAGGCCTCCAGTCCCGCCGCCAGCAGACCGCGGCCGGCATCTCCTGAGGGGAGGGCACATGGCGTACGCAGCGGGAGTGGACGTCGGCTCGACGCAGACCAAGGCGGTCGTCGTGGACGAGCAGGGCCGGATCGTCGGCCGGGCGCTGACCATGACGGGAGCGAACGTCACGCAGGCCGCCGAAGAGGCGTTCGGCGTCGCGCTGCGCGACGCGAACGTCGAGGAGGGCGAGGTCGAGTACGTGATCGGGACCGGCTACGGCCGCTACAAGGTCACGTTCGGCAACACGCAGGTCACCGAGATCAGCTGCCACGGCCGGGGGGCCGTGCACATGTTCCCGGCCACGCGGACGGTCGTGGACATGGGCGGCCAGGACACGAAGGCCATCCGTGTCTCGCCGCGCGGCGAGATTCTCGATTTCTGCATGAACGACAAGTGCGCCGCCGGCACGGGCCGCTTCCTCGGCGCCGCCTCGGCCGCCCTCGAGATCCCGCTCGACCAGCTCGGCACGGTGGCGCTGCGCGGCGAATGGCCGGTGAAGATCTCGACGACCTGCACGGTGTTCGCCGAGTCCGAGGTGCTGAGCTGGCTCGGCAAGGGCAAGCGCATCGAGGACATCCTGCTCGGCGTGCACCAGAGCATCGCCGGCCGCTCGACCGGCCTGCTGAGCCGCGTCGGCATCGAGCCCGAAGTGACCTTCACCGGCGGCGTGGCGAAGAACATCGCCATGATCGAGTCGCTCGAGAAGGCGATGAACTGCAAGGTCAACGTCAGCGAGGAATCGCACTTCATGGGCGCGCTGGGCGCCGCGCTCTTCGCCCTCGACCACATCCGCGCGAGCCGCACGCCGGCCGCGGCCCGACAGGGGACACCGTCATGAGGATCACCGCCGGCATCGACGTGGGCTCCACCTACACGAAGGCGCTCGTCTGCGACGAGTACGGCGCTGTGCTCGGCCGCGCGCTCGAGCCCACCGGCTTCCGCCTCACCGAGGTCGCCAACCGCACGCTCGACGCGGCGCTGGCGCAGGCCGGACGCCGCCGCGGCGAGCAGGCGTACGTGGTGGCCACCGGCTTCGGCCGCCACCAGGCGGCGTTCGCGGACATCCACGTCACCGATCTGACCGCCGCCGCGCGCGGTTGTTCGAAGCTGTTCCCCGGCACGCGCACCATCCTCGACGTCGGCGGCCAGACCATGAAGGCCACGCGGCTCACTCCCGAGGCGCGGGTGCATTCATTCCGGCTCAACGACAAGTGCGCCGCCGGCACCGGCGCGTTCCTCGAGAAGACCGCGCGCTACATGGGCTTTTCCACCGAGGAGATCGGGCCGCTGGTCGAGACCTCGAAAGGCACGACGAACATCTCGGGCGTGTGCGCGGTGTTCGCCGAGTCCGAGGTCATCAACCACCTGTCGCAGGGGGTCGCGCCCGCCGACATCATGCACGGTGCCATCGTCTCGCTGGTCGGCCGCTCGGTGCAGCTCATGAAGCGCGTCAAGCTCGAGCCCGAGTACACGCTGATCGGCGGCATCATGCGTTTCCCCGCCATGGGCCGGGTCGTGCGGGAGGCGCTGCAGGCGGACGTCAACCTGCCGGCCGGCGACCTCGTCCAGTTCGCGGCCGCCTACGGCGCCGCCCTGCTCGGGCAGCGGCGGCTCGACGTGCTGGGCATGAGCGGTGCGCGCGCGGAGGCGGGCGCGACCGGGGGGCGCGGGTGAGACCGCGGGGCGGCTCGCGGGAGGGTTGCGAGGGCGCCGGCGACGATGCCGGGCCCCCGGCGCGTCCGCTCAGTTCGATCGTGCGCGGCGAGGCGGTTCGCGCCGAGGCCGAGTCCCGCATCCAGCCCGACCCGGCCCGCGTCGCGGACGGCTGGGAACGCCGGTTCGTGATCGAGCGCGCCCGCGCCGCCGACCTGGTGGCGCTCTACGAGGCGAGCGGTTACGAGGTCGCCGTGGACGCCGTCGCCCCCGAGCTGCTCGAGGACGAATGCGTGGATTGCCGGCTCGTCCTCCACCTCGCCTACGTCCAGGTCTACACGCGGCGGGGCCCGCTACGCCCAATGGATCCTTGAATTCCCCGCAATCGCCACCGGATACTTCCGGAGTCGGACGCTGAATTCGGCCGGGGTCGGCCGCCCATCCCGGACCCCCGATCCCGAGGAACAGGCTCCGCAAGGCGGAACCGCCCTTTTCTACCCTCGAAGGGAAGGTGACCCATGGCCCGCTGGTTCGCCCGCACTCTGCCCTCGCCCCGACACCGCGCTCTGCTCGTCGCGCTCGCCCTGCTCGCCTCGCCGCCTGAAGTTCGCGCGACCGACGTGGACGGCGGAAACGATTGCGCCGAGAGTCGGGAGGACTGGGGCGACGCGCCCGAGGGAATCCCCGCGTACCCGGGCGTGCTGGCGTGCTTCCCGACCTGCTCGATCGCCGGCCCGGTCGGGACTCAGACCTTCGTCTGCCCGCCGCGCGGCACCGCGCCCGGACCGGCCGGCTTCGTCCGGCACGTCCTCCCGGCCGGCCAGCATCCGTTCTGGCTGGGGTGCTTCGCGGGGAATGGCGGCATTGACAGCGACCCCGACGGCAAGGTGAATGCCAGCGGCACGCCCGTGAGCGATTGCTCCGGCAGTGCTGTGGACTGCACCGAGAGCGCCTTCGGTCTCACGTTCGGCCAGGACGAGTGCTACGGCTCGAACGACGCGGGGATCGCCGCGGCCGTGTCATTCACCGCCTGTTCGCCCTCCAACGTGACGTTCAACGTCACGAGCTGCGATCCCGACCAGCCGCGCACCGTGTACCTCAACGTGCTCGTGGATTGGAACCGCGACGGCGACTGGAACGACAACTTCCAGTGCCCCGGCCAGCCCGACTGCGCCCACGAGTGGGCGGTGAAGAACGTCGCCTTCGCGATCGGCACGGGCTGCACTTCGCTCACGTCTCCGGACTTCCTCGCCGGTCCGTCGGCGGGCGAGGGCTGGATGCGGATCACGGTCAGCGACGGGCCGGTGAACGACGACTTCCCGTGGGCCGGGGTCGAGACCGATCCGGTCCCGGAACTGCACAACGGCGAAACCGAGGACTACCCGGTGACGATCGCCAATCCGACGGGCGCGAACTGTCCCGACACCTACGACGACCGCGGCGACGCGCCCGAGGGCGTGCCGGCGTACGGCGGCGCGGTGATCGGCGCGTTCCCGACCTGCATGAGCGGCTCGCCCGCCGGCGCGCAGGACCTCGCCTGCGGCGCGATCAGCACGCTTCCAGGCCCGCTCGCGGGCAGCGTGCTGCACCTCACGCGACCCGGCGATCCGCGCTTCTGGTTCGGCTGCGGCGACCCGGCGGCGGGCTGGAGCGGTGTGGACTCCGAACCCGAGGGCAAGGTGAACACGACGGGCCCCGGAGCGAGCGACTGCGACGGCGTGACGCCGGTGGACGTCGCCGAGCCCGCGCCCTTCGGGACGTTCGGGCAGGACGAGGCCATCGGCGACCCCGACGGCGACGCCGGCCTGCGCGCTCCGGTCACGTTCACGATCTGCTCGCGCGACTCGGTGGACCTGCTCGTCATGAACTGCGACACGGGCGAGTTCACGTTCGCCTACCTCAACGTGCTCGTGGACATGAACGCGGACGGCGACTGGAACGACAATTTTCGCTGCGGCGCCGAGTGCGCCTTCGAGTGGGCGGTCAAGAACCGTCCCGTCGCCCTGCCGCCCGGCTGCACGACGCTCAACACCGGCTCGTTCCTCGTCGGCCCGAACGCCGGCCCCGCGTGGATGCGCACCACGCTGACACTGCAACCGGTGGGCGACGACTTCCCGTGGAACGGCTCGGCGTCCGCGCCGGGCGGCGCGTTCGCCTGCGGCGAGACCGAGGACCATCCGGTGACGATCGCGGGACCCGACACGTGCGCTGTGTCCTACGAGGACTTCGGCGACGCGCCCGAGAAGCTGGACGCCTACCTCTCGGGTGTCGTCGGGGCGTTCCCGACCTGTCTCGGCGTCGGCCCGGCCGGCACGCAGGAAGTGCAGTGCGGCGCCGCCCCGGGCACGCCCCCCGGACCGACCGGCCACGTGCGGCACCTGGCCACGCCCGCGGACCCGGCCCACTTCTGGCTCGGCTGCGGGCAGTACGTCGTGCCGCTTTCGGCGGTGGACTCCGAAACCGACGGGAAGGTGAACATTGGGGCCGGGTCGGGCGGCCCATCGTCGTGCGACCCGAGCGTCGCCACCGACTGCATGGAGAGCCTGATCGGCCTCTCCATGAACCAGGACGAGTGCCTGGGCGACCTGGACGCCGGGCTCACCCAGCCCAAGCATTTCGCGCAGTGCTCGCTCGGCGTCGTGAACGTGGAGGCGTACAACTGCGACCAGCAGGATGCGGCCGCGGTGCTCAACGTGCTGGTGGACTGGAACCACGACGGCGACTGGAACGACGTGCTCGCGCCCGCGTGCGGCCAGACGGCGTGCACGCCCGAGTGGGTCGTCAAGAACCTCGCCGTGGCGCTGACCCCGGGCTGCAACTTCCTCCAGACGCCCGCGTTCCAGACGGGCCAGTACCCGGACCGCTCGTGGATGCGGGTCACGCTCACCCCGGCGGCGGTGGCGGACGATTTCCCGTGGAACGGTTCGGCGAGCGAACCGGGCGGGTTCTACGCGGGCGGTGAAACCGAGGACCATCCGGTGAACGTCACGGTTCGCACCACCGGGGTGACGGCCGGTCTGCCGGGCCGCGGTGTGTGGCTCGGGGCCGCCGCGCCGAATCCATCGCGCGACGGCTTCACGATCGGCTGGTCGCTGCCGGTGGACGCCGACGTCTCGCTGGCCGTGCACGACCTCGCCGGGCGCCGACTCGCGACGCTGGCGAGCGGGCGCGTCGCGGCGGGCGCGCACACCTCGCGCTGGAACTGGACCGACACCGACGGTCGCCCGCTCGCGGCGGGCCACTACGTCGTGCGCCTGCGAGTCGGCGACGAAGTACAATCGCGGAGCGTCGTGCGGGTGAGGTGAGGGCGGGCCGGAGCGGCGCGCCGGCCGGGCCCCCGGCGCGCCGCCCTGTCCATCGTTGATCGAGCCCCCGACTCCGGAGCCCGCATGCCGCTGGTCGAAGTCGAACGTGAAGGCGCGCTCGCGCGCGTCTGGTTCAACCGCCCCGAGGTCCACAACGCCCTGTCCGCCGCCATGGGCGCCGAGCTCACGGCCGCGCTCCACGAACTGGCCCATGACCCGGGCGTGCGCTGCGTCGTGCTGGGCGGGCGGGGGCCGTCGTTCTGCGCCGGTGCCGACATCGCCGAGATGAAGGCGGCCGGCGCCGCGACGTTCGAGCAGAACCTGGCCGGTGCGGAGAAGCTGGGCGGCATGTTCGCCGCCCTCGCCGACTTTCCCCGGCCGGTCGTGGGCCGCGTGCACGGCGGGGTGCTGGGTGGCGGCGTCGGCTTCGCCTGCGCCTGCGACATCACCGTGGCCAGCGACGACGCGAAGTTCGGCCTCAGCGAGGTGCGGCTCGGGATCCTGCCCGGCCTGATCTCGCCGTACGTGATCCGCCGCCTCGGCGACCGCGCCGCACGCGAGCTGATGCTGACCGGCGAGCGCTTCGGGGCCGCCGACGCGCTGCGGCTGGGTCTGGTGCACCACGTCGTTCCCGCCGCCGGACTGGACGCGAAGGTGAACGAGCGCGTCGCCGAGCTGCTCAAGGGAGGCCCCGAAGCGCAGAAGCGGATCAAGACGCTGCTCGAGCTGTACGCCGATTCGAGCTGGGAGGAGTACCGCGCCGCGCTCCCCCGCGCGCTCGCCGAAGCGCGCCGCGGCGACGAGGCCCGCGAGGGGCTCGCGGCGTTTCTCGACAAGCGTCCGCCGAAGTGGAGCGCGTAGCGGGCGCCCCGGACGCGCCGCGCCGGTGCCGCGACGCGCTCGCGCCGTGCGGCGTCCGTGCCGTAGGCTGCGCCCGGCCATGACCGCGCCCTTCCGGAAAGTGCTGATCGCCAACCGCGGCGAGATCGCCTGCCGCATCGCCTCGACGCTGCAGGAGATGGGCATCCGTTCGGTCGCGATCTTTTCCGCGGCCGACCGCGGCGCCCTGCACACGCGGGTCTGCGACGAAGCGTTCCTCGTCGGCCCCGCCGAGGCGCGGGCCTCGTACCTGAACGTCGAGGCCATCCTCGAGGCGGCGCGCGCCAGCGGGGCGCAGGCGATTCACCCGGGGTTCGGATTCCTCGCCGAGAACGCCGCGTTCGCCGCGGCGGTCGAAGCGGCCGGGCTGGTCTTCATCGGTCCGACCGCGGAACAGATCCGGGCCATGGGCGACAAGCGCGCGGCGCGCGCGATCGCGGCGCGGGCCGGCGTTCCGATCGTGCCGGGCGCCGAGGGGGCCGACGCCGACGAGCTGGCCGCCGCGGCCCGCGGGATCGGCTACCCGGTGATGGTGAAGGCGGCGCTCGGCGGCGGCGGCAAAGGCATGAGCTCGGTCGCCGACGAGGCCGGGCTGCGGGAAGCGGTGGAATCGGCACGGCGCCTGGCGCAGTCGGCGTTCGGCGACGCCAGCGTGTACCTGGAGAAGCGCCTCGACCACGCCCGCCACATCGAGGTCCAGGTGCTCGGCGACGGACAGGGCAACGCGGTGCATCTGTTCGAGCGCGAGTGCTCGCTGCAGCGGCGGCACCAGAAGGTGATCGAGGAGGCGCCCTCGGTCGCGATCACGGCCCGCCAGCGCGCCGAGCTGACCTCCGCCGCCGTGCGGCTCGCCGAGTCGGTCCGCTACCGCGGTGCGGGCACGATCGAGATGCTGCTCGCGCCCGATGGCGGCCACTACTTCCTCGAGATGAACACGCGCCTGCAGGTCGAGCATCCGGTGACCGAGTTCATCACCGGAGTGGACCTGGTGCGCGCCCAGGTGCACGTCGCGGCCACGAATACGCTGCCGTTCGGTCAGGACAAGCTGCGCCACCGCGGTCACGCGGTCGAAGCGCGCGTCTACGCCGAGGATGCCTCGCGCGGATTCGTGCCGCAGTCCGGCAGGGCGGTCAAGGTGCGCTGGCCGCACGGACCGTTCGCGCGCGTGGATCGCGGGATCGAAGCCGGCGACGAGGTGACCATCCACTACGATCCGATGCTGGCGAAGATCATCGCCTACGGGCCGACGCGCGAGACGGCGCTCGCGCGGCTCGCCGGGGCGCTCGACGCGACCCGGGTGCACGGCCTGGTCACCAACCTGCCGTTCCTGCGCGCGCTCGTGCGATCGGAGGCCGTGGCGAAGGCGGCCTTCGACACGGAATGGATCGAGCGCGAGTTCCTGGCGGGTTTCGAAGAGCTTCTGCGCGCGCCCGCGCCCGACCTCGCGCTCGCGGCCGCGGCGCTCGCCGAGGTGGTGGGCGCCGGACGCGAGGCCGACGCCGGCGGCGCGACGCCGTCCGCCGCGCCGCGCGATCCGTTCGCGACGCTGGGGCGCTGGCGTGCGCCGGGGCTCGACGCGTGAAGAGCGCCTGGCGGGACGGCGAGCGCGTGCGCGAGGTCGAGCTCGAGCCGCGCGGCGGCGCGATCTGGCGAGTGCGCGTGGACGGCGCCGAGTTCGACGTCGCCGCCGAGCCGCTCGAGGGCGGCCGCATGCGACTGCGAACCGATCGCGGCGACACGATCGCCGAGGTCACGGCCGTCGGCGCGCGGCGCTTCGTGCGCGTCGGCACGCTCGAGTTCGTGCTCGATCGCGAGAGCGCGGCGCGAAGTTCCGGCGCGCGGCTGCAGCAGGGAATGAGCGCGCCGATGACCGGCGTGGTGACGCGCGTGCTGGTCGCGCCGGGGGACACGGTCGTCAGGGGGCAGCCGCTCGTGGCGCTCGAAGCGATGAAGATGGAGCACATGATCCGCGCGCCCCGCGAGGGCCGTGTGAAGGCGGTGCACGCCACGGCGGGCGCGATGGTCCAGGGCGGCGTCGAACTGGTCGAGCTCGACCCCGAAGCCGCGCAGGCCGGCTGAGGCGGCCAGGCCGCTTCGGCGACCCTCGCCGTCCGCGCCGGGGCGGCGCTGCCGCCCGAGGAGTCCATCCGGGGTGATTGCAATCCCCGCTCCAGTCCGCCGCTGTCCTGCCGATACCTTGCAGGCGGACACTGCGAATTCGCAGGAACCTGTGGAATGGTCCGAGTCGGTTTGTTACGTTCCGGTCGCCGCAGGAAGCACACGGCGTCGGGACGCCCCCCTCTCGTCCAGAGGAGGCAGGCGCCCCTTGAGCACAGACCCAGGGCACCTCGAGTTGACCCAACGACTCGCCGTAAAAGGCCCGAGACGGTTCGAGCTCTTGACCCGGCTCCCGAGGTGGGAGTCCCAGGGTCGGGAGTTTCGTGCTTTTCGGGACCGGAGAAGCGCAGAGTGATCGTCCGCAAGTTTCCCATCGAGCATCTCGATCCCATCTCCCTGCTGGGGCAGAACGACTCCAACCTCCGCCAGATCGAACGGGCGATTCCGGTGCGCATCACCCTGCGCGACGGAACGCTCACCGTGGCCGGCGAGGAGGACGACGTCATGCCCGCGGCGACCGCGATCGGCGAACTGGTGCAGCTCGTCGAGCGCGGCCGAGTCATCGAGGAGGCTGACGTGGCGACTGCCCTCGGACAGACGCGGCGCGACCGCGACGACGAGCACGAACGGAACGGCAATGGCAACGGGCACGGACGGCCCAGCCTGGTCGAGGCCTACGAGGGCGCGCCCGGGTACACCTTCGACCGCAAGGCGGTCCGGCCGCGCACGCCCACGCAGGCTCTCTACCTCAAGGCGCTCGAAGCGAACGACGTGGTCTTCGGCATCGGCCCCGCCGGTACCGGCAAGACCTATCTCGCGGTCGCGGCCGCCGTGGCGGCGCTGCGCGGCAAGAAGGTGGATCGCATCATCCTCGTGCGCCCCGCGGTCGAAGCCGGCGAGAGCCTGGGCTTCCTGCCGGGCGACATGCAGGAGAAGGTGGATCCGTATCTCCGCCCCATGTACGACGCGCTGGCGGATCTCATGTCGTACGACAAGATGCGCCGCTTCCTGGAGATGGGCGTCATCGAAATCGCGCCGCTCGCGTTCATGCGCGGACGCACGCTGAGCAACGCGTACGTGATCCTCGACGAGGCGCAGAACACGACCGTGCGGCAGATGAAGATGTTCCTGACCCGCATGGGGGTGAACTCGCGCGCCGTCATCACCGGCGACCTCACCCAGATCGACCTGCGCAATCCCGAGACCTCGGGGCTCGTGAAGATCCAGGCGATTCTCGGCCACGTGCCCGAGATCAAGTTCGTCTACTTCCATCCCGAGGACGTGGTGCGCCACCGGCTCGTGCGCGACATCATCCACGCCTTCGACAGCTGGCACGCCCGGTCGGAGGCCGACGCCGACGACGGCGTGGGCACGTCGCTCGACCCGCAGTCGCCGCCGGCGGCACGGTCCGGGAGCGAGGAGCCCGCGGAATCCGCGGCCGAACCCGCGGGTGACTCGGGCGGTCCGGCCGCGTAGAGTTCGCGCGACGCCGACACACCCGGGGGCCCTACCCTGAGCACACTGGACACGGGATCCGTTCCCGCGCTGCCGGATCGCGCGAGGCAGATCCGCTGGGGCTATTACGCCGCCCGCTTCGGGCTGGTGGTCGTGCTGCTCGCGGCCGCCGCGCTCCTGCCGACCGGCCGCGGCCAGTGGGAGCGCCTGCGGCTCCGCGAGGGCGAGATCGCGCGCGAGCGCGTCGTCGCGCCCTACGACTTCCCGGTGCAGAAGGACGAGGCGACGCTGCGGCGCGAGCAGGAGGAGGCCGGCACCGCCGTGCCGCCGGTGCTCGTCGTGGACGCCCGGGCGCAGGCCGAGGTGCTGAACCGCTGGGCCACCTTCGAGGAGCAGGCCCTCGCCGCCCTCGCCGACACGCGCCTGGGCCCGGACGACCGGCTCGCGCGCCTGCGGGCGCTGGGAGTTCCCCTGGAAGGGGAGGCCGCCGAGGCCTTCGCCTCACCCGGCCGGGCGCGGCGCGTGCTTCACGAACTCGGGCCGTGGCTGAGCGATCTGGTGCGCGCCGGCATCGTCGCCGAGAAGAAGACGGGGTTCGTGCTGGGCTATCGCACCGTCGCCCTGCGCGAGGGCGAGACCGAGGCTCCCGCCTCGTCGGGTCGCTTCTACGAGCCGCGCGAGGCGCTCGAACGCATCGGCGCGCGGGCGCGCAGCACGTTCATCGGCGACCCGCGCGCGGTGCAGCTCGCGATCGAGCTCGCGCGGCCATTCGTCCAGCCGACCGTCATGTACGACCGCGCCGAGACGGAATGGCGGCGCGTCCAGGCCCAGGGCGCGGTGCGGGGCGTGATCGGCACGGTCAAGAAGGACGAGCTGATCGTGGACGCGAACCAGCGCGTCACCCACGACGCGGTGCTCAAGCTGCGCTCGCTGCGGAACCTGGAACTCGCCAAGAGCAACCAGAGCGAGTTCCTCTATCCGCCGGTCGCGCGCATGCTGCTCATGCTGCTGTTCATCGCGGCGTTCCTGACCTACCTGCGCATGGAACTGCTGCACGTCTATCGCGACAACGGCATGCTGGCGATGTTCACGCTGCTGACGCTGGCCGTGCTCGGCTCGATCGTCGCGCTCGTCAACTGGGGCGGGCAGTCGGAGTTCACGGTTCCGCTCGCGCTCGCGCCGCTGGTCGTGGCGTCGCTGCTCGAGAAGCGGCCGGCGCTGGTCTTCACGCTCATGCTCGCCGTGCTCGCGACCGCGGTCGCCGAGCTGCGCGCGCCGTTCGTGCCCGTGGCGATGATGGGCGGAGTGACCGCGACCTACTCGGTTTCGCGCCTGCGCCACCGCTGGCACTTCGTTCGCGCCTTCTTCGCGATCGCGCTCGCCAACCTGGCGGCCATCCTCGCCTGGGACCTCGCGCGGCTCAGTCCGACGCACACCCTGCTCGTGGACGGGCTGGCCGGAACGCTCAACGCCTTCGTCGCGACGCTGTTCGCGTTCCTGCTGCTGCCGCTGGTGGAGAGCACCTTCCGCCTGACGAGCGACATCACGCTGCTCGAGCTCTCGGACCTGAACCGGCCGCTGCTGCGGCGCATGCAGCTCGAGGCGCCGGGCACGTACCACCACAGCATGGTCGTCGGCTCGCTCGCCGAGGCGGCGGCCGAGGCGATCGGCGCGAACTCGCTGCTCGCGCGCGTCTCGGCCTACTACCACGACATCGGCAAGCTGGCGAAGCCGGAGTACTACGCGGAGAACGAACCGGCCGCCTCGCGCTCGCGGCACGAGAAGCTGACGCCCTCGATGAGCGCGCTGGTCGTGAAGTCGCACATCACCGAGGGGCTCGAGTTCGCCCGCAAGCAGCGGCTGCCGCGCGCCGTGCGCAACGCGATCCCCGAGCACCACGGCACCATGGTGATGGCGTTCTTCTACCACAAGGCGCTCGAGGCCGACGCGACGGCGCGGCGCGAGGACTACAGCTATCCCGGGCCGCGGCCGCGTTCGCGCGAGACCGCCATCCTGATGCTCGCCGACGGTGTCGAGGGCGCATCACGGGCGCTCGCCGAACCCACCCCGAGCCGCATCCGCGGCCTCGTGCAGCGCATCATTGACGAGCGCGTGCGCGACGGGCAGCTCGACGACTGCGGCCTGACGCTGCAGGAGCTGGCGCGGATCCGCGAGGCGTTCATTCCCGTCCTGACCGCGATCTTCCACGTGCGCGTGCCGTACCCCGAGACGGCGCGGCGCACGTCGCGCGAGGACGCGCGCCGCGACGCGTAGCCCGCGCGCGACGACGGCCGCCTCCCCCGGGTCGGGGGAGGCGGCCGTCGCGCTTCCGCGGGGCGCGTTCAGCGAACCAGCAGAACGCGGTGGCTCTGCGCGTCTCCGGACGCCACGAAGCGCACGACGTAGAGCCCCGGCGCGAGCGCGAGCCCCGCGTCGTCGCGGCCATCCCAGGTGACGAGCCGCTCGCCGGCGGGCAGCTCGGCGTCGAGCAGCGAGCGAACGCGCCGGCCGCCGAGGTCGTACACGGCCAGCTTCACGGCCGACCCGTGCGCGAGCGCGAGCCGCAGCGAGGTCGTGCCGCGGAACGGGTTCGGGAACGCCGGGCCGAGCGAGGTGCGCGCCGGCGGGGACGGTCCCGACTCGGCGGACGCTCCGGCGAGCGCGACGCGGCGGTTGTCCGCGTCGCGGCCTTCCGCCCGCGCGAGGGAGATGCCGGGATCTCCCTCGCGCAGCGCCTCGAACTCGACGACCGCGAGCGCACCCTCGCCGCTCATTCCGCGGGCGCCGACCCCGAGCAGCGCGCCGTCCACGCCGCCTTCGCCGGCTCCGAACACCACGCCACCCTGCGATTCGAGCCAGCCGCCCGAGGCGAAACCCACCGGCCGGACGACGCCCGCGTCCCAGCGAAGCCTGGCCGAGACGCCCTGCAGATCGCCCTCCCCGCGAACGCGGACGAACGCCTGCAGGCGCGCGCCCGCCGCCGCCAGCTTCGGCGCCTCGATCCACACGGCGCTGGCCCCGGCGCCGTCCTCGCGCGCGGGCGCCGCCGCCAGCGAGGGCGACGAGACCTGGGCGAAGTTGATGCTGTAGAGCATCAGATCCTCGAAGTCGAGGAAGTTGTCGGTCGTCGGTCGCGCGTTCACCGAATAGTCGGTCGTCGGTCCGACGTCGAGACACTCGAGCGCACCGTTGACGGGCGGGTGCAGGTGATAGTTGGCGCCGAGAAGCGTGAGGTCGGCGATGGTGACGGCGTTCTCGCCCGCGCACGCCGTGAAGCCGTCGGCCACGTCGCCGAGGTGGTAATCGAGCGTGCCGTTGGTGCGATTCGAGACGGCCGAAACATTGCCGCACGCGTCGGTCGAGAACGCGACGTAGTACCAGAAGTCGCGCGCCGCGGGTTCGTCGGACTGCCCGGAAGCCGTGACCGGGGTCAGCGTCCAGCCCGCGAGGGCCGCCGAGGTGGGCGACGCGGGCAGGGCCGGGACGGCGCCGCCGTTCTCGTCATACTGCGGATAGCCGCCGAACGGGTGGCGCCAGACCTCGACCGAGGCGGCGTCTCCGGGCGGCGTGAACGTGAGACCGATCTTCGTCGTGCCGTCGGCGTCGTTGCCGGTCTTGTGCTGCGCGGCCGCCAGGTCGGCGATCGCTCCGGGTCCGGTCCAGTCGATCGTGAGCGTCGCGCCGCTCCCGGGAACGCCGGGCAGGGGCGCGTTCGCGCAGTCGCGCACGGTCACCGAGGTCACGGTGACGGCCCCCGAGGTGTAACTCGGTGCGCTCGAAGTGAGGGAAATGTTGAACAGCGTTCCGCTGCCCGTGACGCCGCACGGCTCACCGAGCGTGGACTCGTCAACGACATACTGGCCGGGCGCGCCGGGCGTGACGAAGAAGAACGTTCCGCCCGAGCCGGGCGGCAGGAAGCCGGCCGAGGTGAACTGCGGACCGCACGCCGCCAGCTCGGGGCTGAGCTGGACCGTGATGCTGTAGGCGCGCATCGGCGTCGGGTCGAAGCGCGTGAAGTTCACGGGGACCACCACGCACGGGTGCGCCGACGAGATGCACGAAGGCGCCGGCCCGACGCTGACGACGTCGCCGGGCGCGACGCCCATCGCGTAGGCGCGGTTGCCCGTGCAGCCGTCGGCATCGGTCGCGGTGATGGTGAACGGGAAGCTGCCCGACGCTCCCGGCGTGCCGGTGAGCGCGCCACCCGGCGCGAGCGAGAGGCCCGGAGGCAGCGAACCCGAGGTGACCGCGAACGAATACGGCGCGGTTCCGCCTCCGCCCGCGCAACTGGCCGAGAACGGCACGCCGGCCGTCGCGCCGAGGAGCACGCTCGGGAAGACGGCGATGATCGGGCAGCCGACCGTGACCGAGTAGGCCAGCGTGGCCGTGCAGCCGTTGGCGTCGGTCGCGGTGACGTCGAAACCGAAGACGCCGAGCGCCGAGCAGGTGCCGCTCAGCACGCCCGCCGGGCTGAGGCCGAGCCCGGTCGGCGCCGCGCCGGCGGTGATCGCGAACGTGTACGGCGCGGTGCCGCCGCTGGCCGTCACGGACTGTCCGTACGCGGTGCTGATCAGGCCGTCCGGCAGCGTCGGGGGTGCGACGCTGATCGCCGGGCATGGGCCGTTGACGACGAAGCTGTACGAACGGGTCCCGCCGCAGGCTCCGGCGTCGGTCGCCGCGACCGTGAAGGCGTAGGAGCCGGCCGTGGTGGGCGTGCCGGTGAGCGCGCCGCCCGGCGCGAGCGAGAGGCCCGGCGGCAGCGAGCCGATCACGACCGCGAACGTGTAGGGCGCGGTTCCGCCGCTCGCGGTGAGCGTCGCCGCGAACGGCGAGCCCGAGTTGCCCGGCCCGAGCGTCGCCGGGGCGACCGCGATCGCCGGGCAGCTCGAGGCCTCGGCGACCGCGAAGTCGCTGAACGAGGAAAGACCCGTCGCCACGATGCTCCAGGGCGGCCCGAACGCGAACGTCGGGAGCGTCCAGGTCGGGGTGTCGAACTTGCCGACGATGAGGCTGGCGGGCACGGTCCCGGGGTCCAGATCCCCCGGCGTGAAATTCAAGGTCGCATCGCAGGTCGTGAAGAGGGGCGGCGGCATCGCGCCGCCCACCGGCCCGACGCGCCACCAGCGGTTCACGCTCCGCGCCGCGTTCAGTCCCGAGCCCACGAGCAGCGGGTGGTCGCCGGCGCTGGCCCGTACCACGACGCTCCCCGAGGACCCGACCGAAGCGAAGGAGAGATTCACGGGCGAGGGCCCGGCCGCGTCGCCGACCGGGAAGTTCAGCGACGGGGAGCCCGCGGGAACGCTCAGCGCCAGCGGGCCGTCCACCCAGCCGGCGGAGGGCGTCAGGACGCTGCCGGGAGCCATCACGACCCGGCTCGCTCCGGCGCACGAAAGCTTGCCCGGAAAGGACAGCGACCCCTGCACGACGAGGTCGCCGGCCGCGACGACCGGGGCGGAGGCGCCGCCGACGACGACGTTGGCGAGCGGTCCGAGCGTCAGGTTGCCGGTTCCCGCCGCGGCGTCGTTCGTCGAGCTGATGGACTGCGCGCCGGTGCCGCCCAGCGTCAGCGTCGCGGGTGTGACGGAGGGCGAATAGTTGAACGTCGCGCCGGCAGACACGTCGAGATCGTTGCGGACGGTGAGCGGCAGGGCCGCCGTGACGTTGAGGACGCCGGAGACGAGGTGCAGGTGGTCCGCCGACCAGGGCGCGGTGCCGCTGCTCGCGGTGAGCGTCGTCGGCCCGTTGTCCCATTCGATGTCGGCATAGGTGCGGCCCGCGAGCGAGGGTTGGTTGACGGATTCGTGCCGGTACAGGCTGCCGGCCTGGAACGTGACCCGGCTCGCCGGCTGCAGGAGTCCGAACGGGTTGGCGCCGGCGCGGAAGACGAACGCGCTCGTCGTCTCGAAGACGACCACGTTTGCGGTACCGGCGTTGCCGAAGGGATTGCCGGTCATGCCGACGTCCGAGACGAACTTTCCACCGCTCTGGAAGTGCAGGGCGTCCGCGTCCGCGGGCAGCACCCGGTGGCCACCGCCCTGCAGGGCGACGACGCCGGCGTTGCGCACCGTGCCGGTCGCGCCGGCCCCGATGGCCAGGATGATCACGTTGCCGGCGAGCGTGGTGAGCGTCGCGCCGTTGACGTCGAAGTCGGCCCCGGCGTCGCCCGCGATCGTGAGCGTCGCGCTGGCGGGCGAGGCGAACGTCACCGCCGCGCCGTTCTGCACCACGAGCTGCGCGATGGTCTGGGTCACGAGCCCGGTGACGGCCGCCGTGGGGGTCACCGAGCCGTCGAACAACAGGACGTCGGTGACGGCCGGCGCGGAGCGGAGCGGGGACCAGCTCGAGGCGTCCGTGAAGCTGCCGCTCGCGGCATTCCACGTGTACGTGGCCGCGAGGACCGCGGACGGCAGGAGTGCGAGGCCCGCGACGACGCACGCGATCCGCCGGAGGGCGGCGATTCCGGAACGCTGCATGGCGATTCCCCCTGTGATCGCGCGAGACGCGATCGCTCTTGGTCCTGGCCACGACGTGCCCGCGTGCCGGGGGAAAGGCATCCGCATCGGGGACTCGCGGCCGACTACGTCTGCTCGAAAGCGTCCGTCGTGCAGGACACTCGAGGCGGGCGCGGACGGAACGCGGCGCTTCACGAGGGCGGCCTGGGGCGACGGCGAACCGCCGGGTCCGATGCAGGTGTCGGGGGCGCCGGAATCGGTGCGGCGGTCTTGAGGACCCTGCGCGCACGTTCGGGGGGCCGTGCCTCGGCTTCCGCCTGAGCTCGCGGACCGCGGCCGGCCGGCCGGCCGGCGAAGTGCCCGAAGCTTTCGGTGAAGCGCGAGGCCGCCATTCTATGCGCGAAGGCGGGGCCGGCGGAACGGCCAAATGCCGGGCGCTCCGATCGCGAATCGAAGTTTGCCCGTGCCTCTCCCGGATTCCCGGACACCAAACTCCCGCGCCGCGGCGGGGAGCGCGTTGCGGCCCCGGCGGCCGCCCGCGAGAATGCCGCCATGGCCACGTCCGTCACCGCCGCCGCGTCGTGGAAGCGGCTGTCCGCGCCGCTGCGCGCCATCGTCGCGCGCGTGATCGAGGGCGAGTCGCGTCGCGCCGGGGACATCGGCGTCCGGCTCACCGGAGACGACGAGCTGCGTGGCCTGAATCGCCGCTGGCGCGGCATGGACCGCGCGACCGACGTGATCAGCTTCGCCTACGACGAGCACGAGCCCGATGCCGCCACGCGGCCGGTCTCGGGAGACCTCGCCGTCTCGCTGGACCGGGTGCGCGCGCAGGCACGGCGCTTTCGCGTGACGCCGGGCGCCGAGCTCGCGCGCCTGGTGGTGCACGGCACGCTGCACCTGTGCGGTCACGACCACGTCCGGGCCGCGGAGCGGCGGACGATGCGCGCCCGCGAGGAACGCGCGCTGCGCGCGGTGGGCGTGCAGGTGCGGGAACTGGACCGCCGCTGGCGGGCCGCGTCCCGCGGCGCCTGACGCCCGGCCGCCGGGCCGCTGGTGCCGAATCGCCGAAACTTCGCTAGATTCCCGCGCGTCCGCACCGCACTCCCGACCCGGAGCCCCTGCCCGGCATGACCTCCGCAGCGACAAAGTCCCGATCCTCGTTTTTCGGCCGGGTGCGCACGTACCTCATCACCGGCCTGCTCGTGCTCGCGCCGACCGCGATCACGCTGTTCGTCCTTTTCCGGCTGCTCAACTGGGTGGACAACCTGCTCGGGCGCTACCTGCGCTTCGCGGCGTTCGACTACCATCGCATTCCGGGACTCGGACTGCTGGCGACCCTCGTGCTGCTGGTGATCGTGGGCTTCGTCGCCTCGCTCCTCGGGCAGGGGCCGCTGGCGCGGCTCTGGGACAAGATGCTCAACCGCATCCCCGGCGTCGGGCTGGTCTACGGCTCGACCAAGTCGCTCGGCGAGGCGTTCCTCACCCAGCGCGAGGGCCAGGCGTTCCGCAAGGTCGTGCTCATGCAGTGGCCGATGCCGGGCGTCTGGCGCGTCGGTTTCGTGACCGGGCACGTGGACGACGTGCTCAAGGCCAGGCTCGGCGAGGACGTGGCGTGCGTGTTCGTGCCGCACACGCCGAATCCGGCGTCCGGCTTCGTGCACTACGTGCCCAAGCGCGAGCTCGTGTACCTCGACTGGCCGGTCGAGGAGGGGCTCAAGGTGGTCGTCTCGGGCGGCGTCGTGCAACCGGGCTCGCCCGGTGACGCGCACCGCGCGCCCGCGGCGAACGACTAGACCTCGTCCCGCGCCTGCGGGCGCCGCGAGCGTCCGCGGGGAGCGCGCTCCCCGGCCGGTCGCCGCGAGGGACGCCTGCGCTACACTCCGCACCGGCATGGCCATCGTCACCACCGAAGGCGTCGTTCTCAAGATTCACGCGCTCGGCGACACGAGCCGCATCGTCACCGCCTACACGCGCGATTTCGGGCTGCGCAAGTTCGTCGCCAAGGGCGCGCGCAGGACTCCGAGCCGTTTCGGTTTCGCGCTCGAGCCGCTGTCGCGATCGCAGTTCGTCTACTACGAGAAGCCCGACCGTGACCTGCACCTGCTCTCGCGGGCCGAGGTGCTGGATCCGTTCGGTGGCCGGCTCACGGACCTCACGCGGCTGTCGCACGCGCAGGCGGCGCTCGAACTGGTGGACCGGCTCGTGTGGGGAGAGGAGCCGCAGGGCGAGATCTACGACCTGCTGCTCGCCGCGCTCGACGGCTGCGCGCGGGCGCCGGCGGCCTCGCTGCCCGCGGTGACGCTCGCGTTCCAGCTCCAGCTCGCCGCCGAGCTCGGCTACCGGCCCCGCCTGGACGCCTGCGCGGTGGACGGCCGGCCGGTATCGCAGCGGCGATTGTTCTCGCCGGGCCGCGGCGGGCTCGTCTGCGAGGGTTGTGCCGGGCGCGACGGCGGCGTCGTCGCGCTCTCGGCCGAGGCGCTGGCGAGCTTCGCGCTGCTGCTCGGCCGGCCGGTCAGCGAGGCCGGCGAGTACCTCGAGGTGCCGCGAAGCGCCGAGCTGCTGCGCGTCGTCGAGGACTTCCTGAGGGCCCACTTCCATCGCTTCCACGGCCTGCGCTCGCTCGAAGTGCTGCGTGCCCTGCGGGAGCCCGGGTAGGCGAATCCTCCGCACGGGAGTCTCGCCCGTCACCTTCGCCGCCCGTTTCCGGCCAAAGCAGGCGCCGAAACGCCATGCGCGCGTCCACCTTCCGCGGCGAAGCCGCGGGTGGTTGCTTCGCCTGCAGGCCCATGATCACGCGCGCCGCGGACGTGCGGTTTTCGACACCGAGTTTTCCCAGGATGCGTTCGACGTGCTTCTCCACCGTGCGCGGACTCATGCCGAAGCTCGCCGCGGTCTCGACGTTGCTCTGGCCGCGGACGAGGCAGGCGGCCACGTCCTGCTCGCGCGGCGTGAGGCCGAGGCCGGCGAGCGTGAGCCGTTCCAGCTCGCGCCGGGCGGCCACACGTTCGGCGGCATCCACGGCCTGCACGAAATGCGGCACGAGCAACCCGAGCATCGCGAGGTCGCGATCGCTGAAGTCGGGCGCGCTGAACGGCCGGCTCAGGTCGATCGCCCCCCAGCGGTCCCCGCGCAGGAACGGGTGGACGAGCATCCAGCCGACGCCGAGAGGCTGGTAGATCTCGCGATGCATCGCCGAGGCGAGCTGCTCGCGCCGCGACCAGAAATCCGAAAGCCGCATCGGACCGAGCTCGCCGGTCCGCAGGACGTGGGCCGTGAGCGGATGATCGGTCGAAAGACGGGTCGCCCTGCGCATGAGGGCGCGCGTCGCGCGTGCCGGCATGTCCCACAGGACTTCGAGCGCGTCGCCGTTCCCGCGTGGAGCGGATGCGAATTCGAGCCGCAGGAAGTAGTCACACGGAATCAGCCGCTTGAAGACGGCGGGAGCGACCAGGCGCAGGGCGGCGGCGTCGCGCGGCTGGTGGAGTTCGATCAGGGCCGCCTGGAAGGCGGCCTGTTGCGACGCGTTCATGCGCGGAGCGCTCACAGGACGCGGCGCGTGCGGTCGGGCCGCAGCACGCGGCGGACGAGTTCGAGGGCGTCCGCAGGTTCGCTCACCGGTCGCGCGCCGCGCCGCCCGAGCACGACCTGCGCGGCCTTCGTACGGTTCTCGACGCCCAGCTTGTCGAGAATGCGCTCGACGTGCTTCTCGACCGTGCGCGAGCGCAGGGAAAGGATCGAGGCGATCTCGCCGTTCGTGCGGCCGCGCGCGAGCCAGCCCGCGACGTCGCACTCCCGCGCGGAGAGTCCCAGGCCCGCCAGCGCCGAGGCGTCGGCCTCCTGCGCCGCGGTCTCGCGCTCGGCGGCGTCCAGCGCCAGCCGGAGGTGAGGCTCGAGCAGGCCGAGCACTTCACGGTCGCGCTGGCTGAAGTCCGGGGCGGTGAACGGCCGGCCAAGGTTGATCGCGCAGTAGCGATCGCCCCGCACCGACAGCAGCGTCAGCAGCCACCCGATGCCGACCCGCTTGTAGAACCGCCGGTGGATCGGGGCGGCGAGCTGGCGCCGGCGGGACCAGAAGTCCGAAAGCCGGAGCGGACCCAGGTCGCCGGTTCGCAGGACGTGCCCGGTGAACGGGTGTTCGGGCCCAAGGCTCACGGCCAGTTCGAACATTTCCCGGCTCGCGCGCGCCGGATGCTGCCAGTACGACGTCACGCGCTCGAACTCGCCGCCCGGCCCGCGGGCGATCTCGATCCGGAAGAAATAGTCGGCGGGAACGGCCTCGAGAAACGCGCCCGGCGCCGCGGCCGCGAGACCGCGCAGATCCCGTGGCTCGTGCAGCGTCAGCACGCAGCGGTGCAGGCATGACGTGTCGGCGGCCGAAAGCGGCACCAGCGTTCCTCCCCGAGAACGCGCAGCTACGTAGGTCCACGTATTTGCGGCACGTGGGTCCTAGCCTACCTTTCGGGCGTGGCTCGGGGGCGGACCCACGGCTCCCGCAAGGTTAGCACGAGAGTTGGCCAGCCGCTTCGCGACCGCTCTCCGGGGTGTTCGGGGAGAGCGCCGGTCGTGGACGGGGCCATTCGAGGACCGACGGCGCCACGGACGGGAAGGCCCGGGACGATGCCTTCGGGGGAAGCTCGTTCCGTAAGTCCGAACGTCCGTGGTGTCGTCGCGTTCGGCGCGCTCCCGGGCCCACCGGCGGCGGCCCCGCGCCTCGCGCGGCTCCCGCTGCGGCCCGCCGCGTGACACGGCGTGCGGCATCGGGCTAACATGCCGCGCTCGATACCGTTGCCGGAGCCCGATTCCGCACACGCCGCGGCCGCCACCGCGCTCACCGAGGCCCGCGTCACCCCATGTCCTCCGATCCCCGCCAGTCCCTGCAGGCGATGATCCTGGCGCTCGAGCAGTTCTGGGCCGAGCGCGGGTGCGTCATCCAGCAGCCCTACCCCAGCGAAGTCGGCGCGGGCACGTTCAATCCGGCCACGTTCCTGCGCTCCCTGGGCCCCGAACCCTGGCGGGTCGCCTACGTCGAACCCTCGCGGCGGCCCAAGGACGGGCGGTACGGCGAGAACCCCAACCGCTTCCAGCAGTTCTTCCAGTACCAGGTGCTGCTCAAGCCGGCCCCGGCCGACGTCGTGGACGTCTACTTCCAGTCGCTTCGGGCCATGGGCCTGGACCTGAACGAGCATGACCCGCGGCTGATCGAGGACGACTGGGAGTCGCCGACGCTCGGCGCGGCCGGGCTCGGCTGGCAGGTGGTCATGGACGGCACCGAGATTTCGCAGTTCACCTACTTCCAGCAGTGCGGCGGGCTGGAGCTGCCGGTGATCTCGGCCGAGCTGACCTACGGGCTCGACCGCATCGGCATGATGCTGCAGCGCAAGGACCGCGTGCAGGACCTGGCGTGGGCGCCCGGCGTGACATGGGGCGACCTGTGGGTTCGCAACGAGTGGGAATGGTCGCACTACAACTTCGAGCAGTCGCCCGTCGCCGAGCTCTTCGAAATGTTCCGGATCTGGGAGTCCGAAGCGAACCGCCTCCTCGATCTGAAGCTCGTGGGCCCCGGCTACGACGCGGTCATCAAGTGCTCGCACGCGTTCAACCTGCTCGATGCGCGCGGCGCGATCTCGGTCTCGGAACGCGTCGGCTACATCGGCCGGGTGCGGAAGATCGCGCGAAAGGCGGCCGTCGCGTACGTGAAGCTGCGCGAGGAACTCGGTTACCCGCTGCTCAGGGACCCGGACGAGCGCGCGAAATGGGTGAAGCCGGCCGAAGCGGCCGGCGCCCCGGCGCCCGCGGCGACCGGAGCGAAGAAGGGCGGAGCGAAGTGAGCGCGCCCGGAGAACTGCTGTTCGAAATCGGCGTCGAGGAGCTTCCCGCCGGCTACGTGCCGCCGGCGCTCGAACAGCTCGAGCGCGGCGTGCGCGCGGGGCTCGAGGAACTGCGCCTCGGTTTCGATCAGGTCACCGGTTTCGCGACGCCGCGCCGCATCGCGGTGCTCGTGACCGGCGTCGCCGCCCGCCAGCGTGACCACGAGGAGGAAGCGATGGGTCCGGCGGCGAAGGTCGCGTTCGACGCCGCGGGCCAGCCCACGAAGGCGCTCGTCGGCTTCTGCGCGGGCCGGGGCGTGGACGTCTCCGCCGTCCGCCGCGTCGCCACGCCGAAGGGCGAGTACGTCGCCGTCACCGTGCAGCACGTGGGCCGTCCCGCGGCCGACGTGCTTCCGGCGATGCTCGGAGCGCTCGCGCCGAAGCTCCAGTTCCCGAAGACGCTGCGCTGGGACGCCGGCGACTGGCGCTTCGGCCGCCCGGTGCGCTGGCTGGTCGCGCTGCTCGACGATCAGGTCCTGCCCGTGCGCGCGTTCGGGCTCACCGCCGGGCGCACGAGCTTCGGCCACCGCTTCCTGCACCCGGACGCGGTCGAGATCGCCTCGCCGGGCGGCTACGTCGAGGCGATGCGCCGGGCCTTCGTCGTCGTGGACCCGCGCGAGCGGCGGCAGGCCATCGAACGGCAGATCGCCCGCCTCGCCGAAGCCCGTGGCGGGCGGATCGTCGCCGACGACGAGCTCACCGACATCAACAACTTCCTGATCGAATGGCCGACCTCCGTGGAGGGCGCCTTCGCCGCGAACTACCTCGACCTGCCGCGCGAAGTGATCGTGACCGCGCTGCGCGAACACCAGCGATTCTTCGCGCTCGAGCGGGCCGACGGCTCCCTGCTGCCCGGCTTCGTCACCGTGCGCAACGGTGACGATCGCGGGCTCGAGCGGGTGCGCAAGGGCAACGAGGACGTGCTGGTCGCGCGGCTCGAGGATGCGAAGTTCTACTGGGAGACCGACCTGCGGCAGACCCCGGCCGACAACCTCGAGAAGCTGTCGGCCGTCGTGTGGATGGAAGGCCTCGGCTCGCTGCGCGACAAGGCCGCGCGGCTGGAATCGCTCGCGGGCTGGCTGGCCGACCGCCTCGCGCCGCCGGCCAGGCCGGCGGTGGTTCGCGCCGCCCTGCTGTGCAAGACCGACCTGCTGGGCGAGATGATCGGCTCGGGCAAGGAGTACGCGAGCCTCGAGGGCGTCATGGGCGGGCACTACGCGCGGCGCGCGGGCGAGCCCGAGGCGGTCGCGTCCGCCATCGCCGAGCACTACCGCCCGCGCGGCGCCGGCGACGCGCTGCCCGAGACGGACGCCGGCTCGCTCCTTTCGCTGGCGGACAAACTCGATCACGTGGCGGGCGCGTTCGTCGCCGGCAAGTCGCCGAGCGGCAGCGAGGATCCCTACGGCGTGCGGCGCGCGGCGAACGGCGCGGTGCGCATCGTGCTCGAGCAGTCGCGCGCCCTGGACCTGCGCGCCGCGGCCATGGAGATGACGCGGCCGTTCTTCGCCGCCGACCCAGACCTCGCGCAGGCCGAAATCATGAAGAAGCTGGGCGAGTTCCTGCGCGCGCGCGTGGACGCCGCGCTCGAGGAGCGCGGCGTGCCCTACGACACCCGCGAGGCGGCGCTCGAAGCCCGCATCCACCTGGGCGGCGCGACGCGGCCGGGCTGGTGCGACGCGGCGGACGCGCTCGCGCGCGGCCGCGCGCTCGAGGCCTTTCGCGGCGATCCGCGCTTCGCCCCGCTCGTCCTGCTCGACAAGCGGGTCGCGAACATCCTGCGGGCGGCGACCGAGCCGCTGCCGGCCTCGCTCGACCGGGCGCGGCTCGCCGAACCGGCGGAGCGCTCGTTGCTCGCGGCGCTCGAGGCCGCGCGCGCCGGCACCGCGCCGCTGTGGGACGCGCGCGAGTACGCGAAGATCATCCCCGCACTGCTCGGGATGGAGGGCGCGATCCACGGTTTCTTCGACCAGGTGCTCGTCAACGCCGGAGACGCGGCGGTGCGGCTCAATCGCCTGCGCCTCCTGTCGGAAGTGCGCGAGCTGTTCGTGCGCGGCTGGGACCTCTCGAAGGTCGTCGTCGAGGGCGGGAAGGCGTGAGCGCTGGCGGTCGCTCCGCCCGCCTCGGGCAGGGGAGTCGCGTCGCGGCCCGCGCGTGTCCGCGGCGACGGCCGACCGCGGCCACCCCGAGCCGGAGCGCCTTGCCCGACTGTGCACCGCCCGCTATCGTCCGCCCACTTTCCCGCACCCGGAAGCTTTCCGAGGCAAGAGGCCCCCATGACCATGCGTGAGAAGGCCGAGATCGTTGACGCGGACGGGCTGCGCCGCATCGTGACGCGGATCGCGCACGAAATCGTCGAGCGCAACAAGGGCATCGAAGACCTGGTGCTGGTCGGCATCCGGCGGCGCGGCGTGCCGCTGGCGAACCGCATCGCCGCGAAGATCAAGGAGTTCGAGGGCACCTCGCCGGTCGAGGGCAGCCTCGACATCACGCTCTACCGCGACGACCTGTCCACCGTTTCGGCCCACCCGGTGGTCGGCGCGACCGAAATCCCGGTGGACATCAACGGCAAGATCGCGGTGCTGATCGACGACGTGCTGTTCACCGGCCGTACGGTGCGCGCCGCGATGGACGCGCTCATCGATTTCGGCCGGCCGCGTTCGATCCAGCTGGCCGTGGTCATTGACCGCGGCCACCGCGAGCTGCCGATCCGCGCCGACTTCGTGGGCAAGAACGTGCCCACGTCCCGCAAGGAGGTCATCGGGGTCAAGCTGCTCGAGATCGACGGCGTGGACAGCGTGGTCATCAAGGAAATCGACGACTGACTTCGGGCCCGCCGGGGCCCTCGATCGCGGCGCGGCTCCTTCCCACCCGGAAGGGGCCGCGTCGCGTTCTTGGGCCGAAGGTGTGAGCGCGGGGAAGGGCACCGGGCCGGCCTGAGACTCTTCGGAACTGGGAAGCTGCCGCGGCGGGCCGTTCATGGCTCGCTCTGCCGCGCCGAATGTGCCTCGCGGCGCCCGCCACGTGAGTCGCAGCTTGCCGAATAATCGTCGGATTGTTCGGCTTGGAACTAGCAGAAACTTCTCTTGATTGGCGACAAGCGCGAACTATTGTCCCGAGTCTACCGGGAGGTTCCATATGCTCGATGACGTGGACCGCAAGATCCTTGAGCTGCTGCAGACGGACGGTCGCATGGCCAACGTGGACCTTTCGCGCCGCATCGGCATGGCGCCGTCGGCGATCTTCGAGCGGGTGCGCCGCCTCGAGCAGCGCGGCGTCATCACCGGCTACGCCGCGCGGGTGGACCCGAGGGCGGTGGACCGGCCGCTGCTCGCTTACGTGCTCGTCCGCAGCGACGAGCGCATCGGCACGAGCTCCTCGGGCGAGGCGCTCGCGCAGCTTCCCGAGGTGCTCGAGGTGCACCACGTCGCCGGGCAGGACAGCTACCTGGTCAAGGTGCGCGTCAAGGATCCCGAGGCGCTCGGCAGGCTGCTGCGCGACCGCTTCGGCGCCATCGAGTCCGTTCGCTCGACCCAGAGCATCATCGCGCTCGACACCTTCAAGGACAGCTGGGCGCTGCCCGTGGACGGCGCGCCCCGCCCGGTGAAGGCGCGTGGTTGAACGCCTGCGCGAACGCGGGCGGATCGCCAGGGTGCTGATCGCCTTCGCGTGCGTGTATTTCATCTGGGGCTCGACGTTCCTCGCCACCCGCATCGCGGTCGCGACGTTGCCACCGCTTCTGATGTGCGCGACGCGCCTGCTGTCGGCGGGGCTGGCGCTGCTCGTCTGGGCGCGCGTGACCGGGGCGTCCTGGCCCCGCGGCGCCGAGCTGCGCAACGCCGCGATCGTCGGCGTGTTGCTGCCGGCGGTCGGCAACGGCTCGGTCACGCTCGGCGTCACGCACGTTCCCTCGGGCCTCGTGGCGCTGCTGCTCGCCACCATTCCGCTGTGGATGGCGCTGCTCGCCGCGTTCGGCCGTGACGCCGTGCGGCCGCCGGCCCGCTCGCTCGTGGGGCTGGTGCTCGGCTTCGCCGGCATCGCGCTGCTGCTCGCGCCCTCGCTCGCGCACGCGGCGCGCACGGAGTTCCCGGCGCGGTGGGCTCTGCTGCCCGTGGCGGGCGCGTTCTCGTGGGCGTGGGGCACGCTGTGGGCGCGACGGGTGCGCCTGCCGCGCTCCCCGCTCGCCTCGACGGGCGTGGGCATGCTGTCCGGTGGCGTCTTCCTTCTGGCGATGAGCGGCTCGCTCGGCGAGTTCGCGCGTTTCGACCCCGCGCGCGTTGGCTGGAGTTCGATCGCGGCGCTCGGCTACCTGTCGGTGTTCGGCTCGGTGGTGGCTTTCTCGGCCTACCTCTACCTGCTGCGCCACGTGCCGCCGGCGCGGGTCGCGACGTACGCGTTCGTGAACCCGATCGTGGCGCTCGCTCTCGGCTGGGCGTTCGCCGGCGAAGCGCTCTCGAACCGGTCGCTGACCGCCGCGCTGCTGGTCGTGACGGCGGTCGTGCTCATCACCACGGCGCGCACTGGTGAACGGGTGCCCGCGGACGCCGCGAAGTCCGAAACCGCGGCCCGGCCCGTCGGCGGCGAGGAGCCCTGCCTGCCCTCGAGCTGAGCGCTTCGGAGTGGACGCGCGAGTGAGCGAGCGGTTAGCTTGCGGGCCATCCTCACGACCTTCCGCGGGAGGCGCGCGCCCGCGGCGTCCGGAGCGCCCCGTGAACTCACTGCGCAAAGAAGCCGAGAGCGAAGCCGACCTCGCGGTCGAGGACCTCCAGGAAACCTGGCGGATCCTCTCCCCCGAGGACCGGCTCGAGGCGTTCTTCGACCTGCCGCGTGCGGACGCGGAGGACTTCTTTCTCGACCTCTCGGCGCGCGACGAACACCAGCTCATCTCGCTGATGCCGGCGGCCCAGCGCAGGTCCTGGCTGCGGCTGCTTCCGCCGGACGACGCGGCCGACGTGCTGCAGCAGTGCGAGGAGTCGGGGGAGCGAGAGGAATGGCTGGCGCTGCTCGACGAGCAGACCCGCGCAGAGGTCACGGCGCTGCTCGCCTACGCCGAGGACGACGCCGGCGGGCTCATGAACACGCGCTACGCGCGCGTGCGCCCCGACGTCACCGCGGACGAGGCCATCGCCTACCTGCGCCGCCAGGGGCGCGACAAGCTCGAGAACGTCAACTACGTCTACGTGCTCGAGACCGACCAGAAGCTGGTGGGGGTCGTCGGGCTGCGCGACCTGTTCACCGCCGCGCCCGGCGCCACCGTGCGCGAGCTGATGACGACCGAGGTCTACTCCGCCCGCGCGGACATGGACCAGGAGGCGCTGGGACGGCTGTTCCAGCAGCACGACCTGCACATGATCCCGGTCGTGGACGAGGCCGGCCGCATGCAGGGCATCGTCACGGTGGACGACATCGTGGACGTCATCCAGGAGGAGGCCACCGAGGACATCCACAAGATCGGCGGCACCGAGGCCCTCGACGCGCCCTACCTGCAGGTCGGGATCCCGCAGATGGTGCAGAAGCGGGTGGTGTGGCTGGCCGCCCTGTTCCTGTCGGAGATGCTCACCACCACCGCCATGAGCCGGTTCGAGAACGAGATCTCCCGCGCCGTGGTGCTGGCCATCTTCATCCCGCTCATCATCTCGAGCGGCGGCAACTCGGGCTCGCAGGCCTCGACGCTGGTCATTCGCGCCATGGCGCTGGGCGAGGTCCGGCTCGCCGACTGGTGGCGGGTCATCCGCCGCGAACTCATGACCGGCCTGCTGATGG